>NZ_JACJDX010000003.1:0-360808 GCF_014163775.1 Shewanella sp. SR43-8
AAAGAACGTGATGTCGATTTTTCAGACATCGCCGTAAGACGCTAGGTCGTTGGCTTGGGGTGCGTATTCTACGCTTTCCCGTGTCGGCGTCAAGTGTTTTTTCAAACTTTCTTTTCGCCTTGAATTCAGTGTTTTGAAGCACTTAATTCAACCTAACACGCTAACCGCTTTCGCTGTCTGCCGTGTCAGTGGATGCGCATTATAGGCACCACAAGATTTTGTGCAAGGCCTTTTTAAACGTTTTTAGCAAAACAGCATTCAACCGAACACTATTCAAACAACACAGTACTAAAATCATTCAATGAGGTTTATTTTTATGCAAAATAGCTATTGGTAACTGGAACCTTGCAATCACCCAGATCCCCTTTTAATACCAATAGGGATAAAAACTATAGTACAAACTTTAAGGATTGGACGAAAAAGACATCATTTTATTAAGTTTTGCGAGAAAACCCTAGCTGGCTTTACTCTTTATACCTATTAGCAATAACGGTGAACCCTGTTGATAAGCACTATGCTAATAATTGAGTGTATTTTAAGTTTCACTTTTCTTATTTGCATTATGGCTATTACCACCTGCGTGAGTGATGTCATTAGACGAATCTGGAATTGGGGTTTGTTGTAGGTCTGGTGCGATCGGCTCATCACCAACAATATGCGCTACTTTTAACTTCTTTATGGTGTTAATAGTAATCACAGGACCAGATAGTGCATATATATAGAAACCAAGGCAAAGGATAATAGCAGGTTCAACAGAGATAATGACAAATACTCCCACCAGCAATAACATCACGACAAAATTCACTTTTCCTCGCCAATCAACTTCCTTAAACGAGTGATAGCGAAAATTACTGACCATGAGCAGTCCAGTCATTGTCGTTATTAATGCAGCGAGATAATTTATGTCTGTAGGATCGAGCTTATATTCGGATCCACTCCAAATACTGCCAGCAATTAATGCCGCAGCAGCTGGACTGGCAAGGCCTTGAAAAAATCGTTTGTCAGCAACACCAACCTGAGTATTAAATCGAGCTAATCTTAATGCTGCGCATGCACAATAGATAAATGCCGCTAACCAACCTATTTTACCTAAATCCTGTAAAGCCCAGTTGTAGACAAGAATAGCTGGAGCCATGCCAAATGAGACCATATCGGCCAAGCTATCATATTCAGCACCAAAATCACTTTGAGTATTTGTTAGCCTAGCAACCCTGCCATCAAGTCCGTCACAAATCATGGCAATAAAGATAGCAATAGCAGCAGACTCGAAGTGACCATTCATAGATGAAATGACAGCATAGAAACCGGAAAACAATCCAGCTGTGGTAAATAAGTTAGGTAATAAGTAAATACCTTTATTTTTTACTGGGTGATTGGGTGAATTTTGCATACACTTTATACACTATCGTTGCAGATGTTGGATTTATACTCAAAGATAGCATATTTTGAAACGTTCAAGCATAACGTCAATTAGCTCTAGGATACTCAAATGGGAATTATGCGTTTAGTTATCAGTTTAGCCGCTTTAGCATTTAGCACATCCTTATTAGCAGGGACTATTTACACTTGGGTAGATGATGCTGGAGTTGTACATTACAGTCAGCAACAACCCTCAAATGTAGATGCTCGCAAAATTTATACCGAAGATATGGAACCCGCAAAAATTGGCACTTATGTGCCCCAAAAAAAATCTTCTGCTAAGGTTGAGACTGAACTAGAGAAATCGGCAAAAATTATCAACGAAAAAGATAAGCAACAAGCCAAAGATATCTGTGAAAATGCTAAACATAGCCTCAGTGTGTTACAGACTCACAGCAAGTTAAATCAACAAAATAAAGACACTGGTGAGACTGTTGCGATGACGGAAGAGCAAAGACAAGCTGCAATAGCCGAAAATACCGAGCGAGTCAGCTTATTTTGTCAGAGTAAATAATCGAAAAAGGGAGCAATTGCTCCCTTTGTTATAACGACATTAGATGTTCAGGTTAGCGAGTCTTATTGAATGAAGGCTAGCTTGCCATCTTCCACAACGACTTTAATCATTTTACCTGGCAGTAATTGGCCGCGAAGTAGTTTTTGCGCTAAAGGATTTTCTACTTCTTGTTGCAATGCTCGTTTTAATGGCCTTGCACCATATACAGGATCAAATCCAGCTTCAGCAATTAAAGATAATGCGTCATCAGATAACTCTATATCGAACTCTTTTTCAATCAAACGCTTGCGCAGTAACTCGAATTGAATACTGGCAATGTGTTTAATGTTTTCTGCATCTAAGGGATGGAATACCACAGACTCATCGATGCGATTTAAAAACTCAGGACGAAAACTCTGCATCACCACATTCATGACTCCCGCTTTCATATCCTCATAACTTGTATGACCAAAGCCCTCTTGGATAATATCTGAACCGAGATTTGAGGTCATAATGATAACAGTATTTTTAAAGTCAACCGTTCTGCCTTGGCCGTCGGTTAACCGACCATCATCTAAGACTTGCAGTAATACATTAAATACGTCTGGATGTGCTTTCTCAACTTCATCTAACAAAATGACTGAGTAAGGTTTACGTCGAACGGTTTCGGTTAAATATCCACCTTCTTCATAGCCAACATAACCTGGAGGTGCACCAACTAGACGAGAGACTGTGTGCTTTTCCATAAACTCAGACATATCAATACGCACTAAGGCTGACTCAGTATCAAACAAAAACTTGGCTAATGCTTTGCACAACTCAGTTTTACCGACGCCGGTTGGACCAAGAAATAAAAACGAGCCGATTGGACGTTGAGGATCAGCAAGTCCTGCACGACTTCGACGAATGGCATTAGCGACTGCATCAACAGCTTCATTTTGACCAATAACACGATGATGAAGCGCATCTTCCATGTGCAATAGCTTTTCTCGTTCACCTTCAAGCATTTTTGATACCGGTATACCGGTAGCTTTTGATAACACTTCGGCAATTTCAACATCGGTCACTTTATTGCGCAGCAATGTCATGTCTTGCATTTCAGCCTGTGAGGCTAAATCTAACTGTTTTTCAAGTTCAGGGATCCGTCCATACTGCAATTCTGACATCCGCGTTAAATCACCCGCACGCCTAGCCACTTCTAAGTCCATTCTTGCCTGTTCTAAATCGGCTTTAATGTGTTGGGTGCCCGCTAATGCAGCTTTTTCGGTATGCCAAATTTCATTCATCTCAGCCGCTTTACTTGCAACGTCTCTTAACTCAAGTTGCAAAAACTCGAGACGTTTACGGCTGGCCTCATCAGACTCTTTACTTAACGCCTGCTCTTCTAATTTAAGCTGAATAGCACGACGCTCTAATCGATCGAGAGCTTCAGGTTTAGAGTCAATTTGCATTCTAATACTCGACGCAGCTTCATCAATTAAGTCGATGGCTTTATCGGGTAGTTTTCGATCAGAAATATAACGATGTGACATAGTTGCCGCGGCTACAATGGCAGGATCGGTAATTTCCACATGGTGATGTAATTCGTAGCGCTCTTTTAAACCACGTAAAATAGCAATAGTGTCTTCAACACTGGGCTCATCAACAATCACTTTTTGAAAGCGACGTTCTAGTGCTGCATCTTTTTCAATATATTGACGATATTCATCCAGAGTTGTTGCACCGACACAATGTAAATCACCGCGTGCTAATGCAGGTTTGAGCATATTACCCGCATCCATTGCCCCCTCACCTTTACCTGCGCCGACCATGGTATGCAGCTCATCAATAAAGAGAATGACTTGGCCTTCTTCTTGAGAGAGTTCATTTAATACCGCTTTTAAGCGTTCTTCAAATTCGCCGCGATATTTGGCGCCCGCTATTAACGACCCCATGTCTAATGATAATACCCGTTTATTTTTAATCCCTTCAGGGACTTCACCATTAACAATGCGTTGTGCTAAGCCTTCGACAATAGCCGTTTTACCTACACCGGGTTCACCAATAAGTACGGGGTTATTTTTAGAACGGCGTTGTAAAACTTGGATCGTGCGGCGGATTTCTTCGTCACGGCCAATAACAGGGTCTAATTTACCTTGTTCTGCACGTTCGGTTAAATCAACGGTAAACTTTTTCAGTGCTTGACGTTGATCTTCTGCATTAGGATCATCGACTTTCTGTCCACCGCGCATATCTTCAATGGTTTTTTCCATTAATTCTTTAGTCGCACCAGAATCTTTTAAGGCTTTGGCAAGCGGATCGTTATTTTCCAATGCAGCCAAAACAAAGAGTTCTGATGAAATATATTTATCTTTACGTTTTTGGGCTAGTTTGTCGCACAGGTTAAGTAATCGAATTAATCCTTGCGCCAACTGGACATCCCCACCCGTGCCTTCAACTTGCGGTAAACGCTCTAAGTCTTGGCTAATTGCAGAGCGAAGCGCGCTTACGCGAATACCCGCTTGAGTGAGTAGAGAATGAATAGAGCCAGAATCTTGATTTAATAGTGCCATCATTAAATGAATAGGTTCAATAAATTGATGGTCGCGCCCCAATGCTAATGATTGGGCATCAGAAATGGCAATTTGAAACTTATTAGTCATACGATCGAGTCTCATACAACCTCCTAGGAATCTGATACTGATAAAATGGGAAATTAATTCAGAAACGAATAATTTGTTAACTTAAAGATGGGGCCATTTAATGTAAATTCAAGGTTAAAACTTAATCTAGATCAACAAATCGATTATTTTTTAGACTTGGATACTGTCAATAATAGCAGGTTAAGATTTAAGCCAAATTAATGATGCCATTCGACCTGTTTGCTGATCGCGGCGATAGGAAAAAAAATGTGGATCTGCAAAGGTACAAACATCGGCATTATAGGTTTGATGTACACCAGCTGCAGATAAGCGCAACTTAGCTAATCCGACTAAATCTCCGAAATATTTGGTGTTATGAGGGACAAAGCACTTTGAAGCCTGTGGATCTTTACTCATAAAAGCATCGCGCACTTCACTACCCACTTCAAATGCACTAGGGCCAATTGCTGGTCCAAAGTAAGCGATTAATGTTGCCGCTGGAGACTGAAACATCGCTAATGCTTGCTCGATTACTCCCTCACATAAGCCACGCCAACCAGCATGAACAGCTGCAACTTCAGTGCCCTGTTGATTACATAATAATATCGGTAAACAATCCGCAGTCATTACCGCACAAACATGACCAAACTGATTACTGTAACTGCCATCGGCAAAGGTTAAAGCACTATCAGCCGTCAATGTTTGAAGTTCGACAATGTTAGTACCATGAACTTGCTCGAGCCAAGTAGGCTCTGCCGGTAATGCAAATTGCTGACTTAATATAGCACGATTAGTCAATACATCTTGAGGCTTGTCGCCTACATGTAAGCCTAAATTTAAACTATCAAAAGGACTAACACTAACACCACCAAAGCGATTTGTTATCGCAATGGCAACATTTTCAGGTATTGGCCAATCGTGCTTAAGCATTATAAATAAACTATCGGGTTAAGCTCAGTGTCAACTCGTAGTGCTTTTGTCAGCTCAACCATGTCATCAGGAATAGGCGCATGCCAAGTCATGATTTCACAGGTAAACGGATGAGCAAGTTCTAAACGCACCGCGTGTAAAGCTTGACGCTTAAAACCTTTGAGTAATTCAAAAAACTCAGGGCTAGCTGACTTAGGTGGGCGAGGACGACCACCATAAACAGGATCGCCAACTAACTCATGACCAATATGCGCCATATGAACACGAATTTGATGTGTACGACCAGATTCCAAACGTAAACGTAAACGAGTATGAGCACGGAATTTTTCAGCCACACGGTAATGAGTCACCGATGGGCGACCGCCATGGATCACTGCCATTTGAGTACGTCGAGTAGCATGACGCTCGATAGGTTCATCAACCGTGCCACCAGCAGTCATAGTGCCCAATACAATCGCTTCGTATTCACGAACAATATCGCGAGCTTGTAATGCGGCAACTAAATGCGTTTGCGCTTCAACCGTTTTGGCTACAACCATTAACCCAGTGGTGTCTTTATCTAAACGGTGCACGATACCAGCGCGTGGAACGAGCTCGATACTAGGACAATGATGCAACAGTGCATTCATCAATGTGCCGTCGGCATTGCCCGCACCTGGATGCACAACTAAACCTGCTTGCTTATTAACCACGATAATATGATCATCTTCATAAATAATATCGAGATCGATTTTTTGCGCTTGTGCACGCACTTCTTCTTCAAGAGTGGCGGTCACTTCAATCAGTTGAGTTTCGAAAACCTTTTCCCGTGGCTTGTCGACTGTGATACCGTCAACAGTAATTGCACCAGATAGGATCCATTCCTTGATGCGTGTGCGCGAGTAGTCAGGGAACAAACCAGCTAATGCTTGGTCTAATCTCAGACCAGTTTGTGTTGCTGTTATCTCGCTTTTTAGATTAATCTCTTGTGTCATAGGAACCGTACCCCAGTTTAGGGGTCCAAAGTGAATGTGCTATCTGTTACAATCGGATGTTTTCTATTTTACCGTGAAATGGAAAAATTCTTAACAACAACTTAAAAAGAATTAAATTCAAGTATGAATAAAATTGCCAAAGGTGCCGCCCTAGTATTACTTTCACTGGCTATAACAGCCTGTAGTAGCAGTCCTGAAGACGATGATGTTGCCAGTAAAGCATCACCTGAGGTCCTGTATTCTCAAGCAAGAACGTCAATGGAATTAGGTAATTACTCTAAAGCCGTCCGTTCACTTGAAGCATTGGACTCTCGTTTTCCATTTGGTCCGCACAAAACTCAAGTTCAATTAGACTTGATTTATGCGTATTACAAAATGGATGATGCTGCATCAGGACTTGCCAATATTGATCGCTTTTTACGCCTCAATCCAACGCATCCTAATATAGATTACGTCTATTATATGCGTGGTTTAACGAATATGCAGGCAGATAATTACTTATTTCACGATTTAATGAATATTGATCGTACCGATCGTGATCCTAAATATGCCCAAGATGCATTTAAAGATTTCGATAGATTGATTAAATCGTATCCAGACAGTAAGTATTCTGCTGATGCACAACAACGTATGCAGTTCTTAAAGAACCGTTTAGCTAAATATTCTATCCAAGTTGCTGAATATTATATTAAAATGAATGCATGGAGTGCTGCTGCTGTTCGTGCTCAATCAGTGATGGAGAAGTTTCCAGGCACGCCTTCAACCGAACGAGCATTAGAAATTATGGCTCAAGCGTATGAGGAGCTAGGTCAGGAAAAGCTTCAACAAAACGTCAAAACAGTAATGAAAGCTAACTTTCCAAATAATGAGCTTGTATCTAACTAGTCAAATGACAGCAACTGGTATTTAGTATTAAACGCTCCTAGGAGCGTTTTTTTATACCTAACTCAACAATATCAGCAGATCTCATCGCTACATAGTTAACGGTATTTTTACTTTGCGTGCTGATGCCACGGGTAAAAAAGGCACCTTAACATCATTTAATCCACTAACCATCATGAAATGCAATATTGATTACAATACGATGCTTTGGCCGAATAATATTCGATACGACCAAAATACGTTCAAATGAAACAAATTTTGATAAAAACATTAAAAACAAGTTGACTCAACAGGTCAAAATCCTTTAAATTGCGTCCGTCGCCCGAATAGCTCAGTCGGTAGAGCAGAGGATTGAAAATCCTCGTGTCCCTGGTTCGATTCCGGGTTCGGGCACCATATTGATATTGGTGGCTACTGCGACTAATAAAAATAAAGTTGTTTCGCGATACATGTTTTGCAGGTGTGGTGGAATTGGTAGACACGTCAGCTTCAGGTGCTGATGCTCGCAAGGGCGTGGAGGTTCAAGTCCTCTCACCTGTACCAAATAACTTTATAAAATTTAACAAAAAGGCCTCGCATTGCGAGGCCTTTTTGTTTTAGTTGTATCGACAAGTTAACGCTACAGTGCTGTTGCTCTTAGAACACAGAACAAACCTAAAGCTCTAAGCTAAATAACAGTTAAATTGCGATCACAAGGGTTCAATGTAATCCACCATTAACTGCACGGTTTGGTTACCTCTAAACTCATTCACATCAAGCTTATAAACCACTCGAGCATGTTTAATCGTTGCATCTGGCCATATGGCTAAGTCCACATTAAAGGCAATTGCATCTAACATAGTGCTGCCACACTGCGTCTCTAATAATAGCTTTAAGTGTTTCTCGCCGACGATACGCTGCTGGACAACATTAAACATGCCATCAAATAGCGGCTCTTCAAATGACTGCCCCCAAGGCCCAGCATTACGTAATAAAAAGGCCATATCGAGCGTCATTAAATCACTCGGTAACTCACCATCAGACAGAAGCTCTCCTGTGAGTTGCTCATAATCTAATACCTCCCTTACTGCATCATCAAAGGCTTGGGTAAAGAGTTCAAACACATCAGCTTTTAACGAGAGTCCTGCCGCCATCGCATGGCCGCCAAATTTAGTTATCATCCCTGGATAGAGGCTATTGATACGCTCGAGCACATCGCGCATGTGCAAACCCTTAATTGAACGAGCCGAGCCTTTAATCGTCCCATCACCGGCATCTGCAAAAGCAATAACCGGCCGATGATAGCGATCCTTAATCCGTGAAGCCAAAATACCAATCACCCCTTGATGCCAATCATCCTGAAAGATAGCAATCCCCCAAGGTAAATGATCCTCATTTAGTGATACTTTCGATAGACTCTTTAATGCCTCTTGCTGCATACCCGTTTCAAGTTCACGGCGCTCTTGGTTCAAGCCATCTAATTCGGCAGCCATTCTTCTTGCAAGCATGATGTCTTCACACAGTAAGATCTCAACCCCTAAAGCCATTTCATCCAAACGACCAGCAGCATTTAATCTGGGGCCCACCGCAAAGCCAAAATCGGCGGCAACCATCTTTTCAGGGCTACGTTTTGCCACTTCAAGTAAAGTAGTAATACCGACACGACAACGACCACTTCTAACACGCTGTAAACCTGCATTAACTAAAATACGATTATTAGTGTCTAGCGACACCACATCAGCAACCGTCCCTAGAGCGACAATATCCAATAATGAGCCGAGATTAGGCTCTACAATGTGTTGTAGTTGATACCAATTACGCTGCCTTAATTCGGCGCGCAGTGCTGACATAAGATAAAATGCCACCCCAACACCAGCAATAGACTTACTGGCAAACTGACACCCTGGCTGGTTTGGATTTACAATAACATCAGCGTTAGGCAAGGTATTACCGGGCAAGTGATGATCTGTCACGACAACGGTCATCCCCAATAACTTGGCTGCAGCCACGCCTTCAATCGAAGAGATACCATTATCAACAGTAATTAATACATCGGCATTTTTAGAGTATGCCACAGCAACAATTTCAGGACTTAAACCATAGCCATAATCAAAACGGTTTGGAATGAGGTAATCAATATTCTGAGCCCCCATCATTTTCAGTGCCAGCATACATACACTGGTTGAGGTAGCACCATCAGCGTCAAAATCCCCAACTATGAGTATCGACCGCTGAGCAGCAATGGCATCGGCAATGACAATGGCAGCTTCCGCTAGCCCTTTCATCGTCTCGGGGCGTAATAACTTACTGAGTAATAAATCACAGTTGTCTTCAGTCACGCCACGGCGAGCATAAAGTTGTTTCAATAATGGTGATAATGAGGCGGGTAAATGGCTATCATCAACCTGAGGACGTCGGACTATTCTATGAGACAAAAGGCAACCTTAACCGGGTAATATGAGAAATAAGCATAACAAAAAGGTGAGCCTAAGCTCACCTTAATTTTACGTTTTTAGCACACGTTTTACGACATTGATTTATCAATATGCTTTATAAGTTTGCTTCTATCGTACGTAATAAGTCAGCTGGCGCTTGATAACCCGGCACCATAACACCATTTTCTAAAATCAACGCAGGAGTACCGTTAATACCAAAAGATGTGCCTAACTTATACTGGGCAGCGATATCGATATCACAACTCGCGGCAGTGACCTTACCACCTGACTTTGCTTCTGACATCGCTTTGAGAGGATCTTTAGCACACCATACCGCTTGCATCTCATCAGCATTAGCAGAAGGAATACCCGCACGAGGATATGCTAAATAGCGAATGGTAATACCTAAATCATTATAGCCTTGCATCTGACTGTGTAGCTTACGGCAATAACCACAATCGACATCAGTAAACACAGTGACAACGTGTTTCTCATTTTTAGCTTTATAAACCAACATCTCATCTTCAAATGGTTTCAACAGTTCGATACGAGGACCGGCCAATGCAGCCTCGGTTAAATTTTTCATCCCTTTGTCGATATCATACAGATTGCCATGAAACAGCTTAGCGCCATCTTTGGTCACGTATAACACTCCACGATCGGTTAGTACTTGATATAAACCATCAATTGGAGATTGTTGAATTAACGACACATTGACACCCAAGGTATCTGTAAGCTTTTGCTTTAATGCAGATTCATTTGAGACATCAGTCGCAGGTGCAGCTGACACAATAGGAGCAATAACAAGGCTGGCAACAAGGGCTAATGTTTTGGTTAACTTCATGATAATTCCTAAATGGCACGGGTTAAGTTCAATAGACCCGACTTAGTGAATAAAACTTACAGACTTAGTTTCGTTAACGCAACTAGACTGACATGCTTAAAATGTAACGATTTGATCATTATCGCACTCAACCGCGCGGATGATGCTGGCTATGCAATTGTTGTAAACGCACTTTCGCTACATGAGTATATATTTGCGTGGTGGATAAATCACTATGTCCCAATAAAAGTTGGACAACCCGAAGATCTGCACCGTGATTCAATAAATGAGTAGCAAAAGCATGCCGTAACGTATGCGGTGATATATGACAGCTAATCCCCGCCCTTGCAGCATACAACTTAACCCGATGCCAAAAGGTTTGCCGTGTCATCATTTGCCCTCGTCGTGATGGAAATAATACATCAGACTGCTTCATACTTAATAACTCAGCACGAGCAAACTTGATGTACTGCTCAACGGCTGAAATAGCCAACTCACCTAAAGGAACTAAGCGCTCTTTGCCGCCTTTACCCATCACCCTGACCAAGCCTTGACGCAAACTAATTTGCTCCATGGTTAAACTGACCAACTCGGTTACACGCAAGCCGGTGGCATATAAGAGTTCCAACATGGCTTTATCACGATGCTCAATAGGTTCATCGGTATTCGGCTCAGATAATAAGCTGTCAATTTGTGCCTCCGACAAGGTATCAGGTAACTGACGCGCGAGCTTTGGCGACTTAATTAATGCGGTCGGATCTTGGCTAATTTTTTGCTTCACTAATAAGTAAGCATAAAAACGCCGTAAACTGCTAAGCAATCTAGCGGTACTGCTTTTGGCAAATTGTTTATCAAAGCGCATAGCTAGATAGTCGCGTAATTGGGCTTGGTCAACATCGAGTAAATGGATCCCTTTAGCCGATACATAACGATCCAAATGTTGTAAATCAGTACGATAGGACACCAAAGTATTGTCACTTAACCCCTTGGTTGACCATAGATCATCAAGAAACTGGTTAATTAATGGATCCGGTTGATAAGCAGGTTTGGCCAAAGCATTATCCAATAAATAATAAAAAACGACGTTAGATAATTTATCATAACGTCGTTATATTGATGGGTATATTATGACTTATTTAAAGTTTAAATATCGGCTTTTTGAGGCATATTTTTAGGTAAAAACAAACACACTATCGCCGTTAACGCCGTGGGTAGCAACCAAGCCATTCCCTCGGCATGCAATGGCATAAAATCAAGGAAACTCATGTCCATACCAGCGGTTTGTAACCCGTCAAAAATACCAAAAAATAGTGCAACACTTAACACAATACGATGCGAAAACTCAGGTCTAGCAAAACGCTCTGTTAAAAACGTTACTAATACCAAGGCTATGGCGACTGGGTAAATGGTCATTAGCACTGGAATACTAATGCTAATTAACTGAGTTAACCCAACGTTAGCAACGGTAGCACAAATCACACTGAGCAAAACGACCAACAATTTATAAGACAAGCTTGGCATTAACTCGTTAAAAAATTCAGAACAAGCTGTGACTAAACCAACCGCAGTCGTTAAGCATGCTAGCGTTACTACCGTTGATAACATTAATGTGCCAATTGAGCCAAAATGATAAGTGACATAATTAGTTAAAATTTGACCACCATTGTCTGCGCCAATAGCAAAATCGCCAGCAGATGCACCAAGATAAAATAGCGACACATACACAAACGCGAGACCACCAGCAGCAATAAAGGCTGCACGGACTAAATACTTAGTTTGATCGGCAGCGTCGTTAACACCTTTTTTGCGTAACAAATCAATAATCAACATACCAAACATCAATGATGCCAGGGTATCCATGGTGTTATAGCCTTCAATTATCCCTTTTGTTAATGGATTATTAATATACTCACCAACGGGTAAATTTACCGCTGCACCGGGGAGAATAATCACTGAACTGGCTAAACCGACTAATAATATAATTAATACTGGAGTAAGTATTTTACCTACGCTATCGAGTAATTTGCCTGGAAATAAAGATAAAAACATCACAACAGAGAAAAACACTAACGTATAAATCAATTGCGCAATATTAAACTCTTGCCCACCGAGTAGCATCAATGCATCAGGGTGACTAATAAACGGTCTTGCACCAATTTCAAACGCCACCAAAGCAGTACGCGGGGCGGCAAATGCAGGGCCAATAATAATATAAATCGCCACTGCTAATGCGGTGGCAGCAAAGGCTGGTAATAACGCCATCACTTTACCGTTGGCTTTCGCCACGGCGATTAAGCCTATCAAAGGCATTCCTACTGCAGTTATTAAGAATCCAAACATTGCAAAAGACATATTCTCGCCAGCAAGCATGCCAGCAAAAGGTGGGAAAATTAAGTTACCCGCACCTAAAAAGAACGCAAAGGTCATAAAGCCTAACCCTAGCGTATCAGTTACACTCATTTTAGTTGTTTGCACTACTAGCCTCGTTTTATTGTTATGTTTTTTAACAAACCTAATTGATTACGCTTTAATTAGCTACTGATGAGCTGAACGAGCAATAAATTGTAAAGTTAAAAATACACTTAAAAATAGTAAAACTTTTTTTGAAAGTAACGAAATAAATCGCTAGCTCAGTACTCAGCATCACATCCCTGTCAAAACAGTCTTAATTAGACCTTTTACTCAGCTTTAAGCCTAAAAAAGTGCGCAAACTAATAGCAAACATCGCTTAAATACTCAAGCTTCAGCACCTCATAAAGGCAAAATAAACGATTTAGTTACTATTTATGGCAAGACTTGCGCACATATTCACCACACCTATGAATGTTAAGTTAATTAACATAACAAAAAATCAACCACGATAGAGGTCGGTAATTAAAACGCGACAGTAAAAACTAAAGCAGTTATGATCCCGTCCGAGTCATTCAAACAGCCGAAAGAGTAATCAATTATCTATGTCTTTTACGTTTAAACAATTTCATATTGATGATAAAGAATGTGGTATGGCTGTTAGTACAGATGCGGTTTTACTCGGAGCTTGGGCTGAATTAACACAGTCGAACCATATTCTTGATATTGGTGCAGGAAGTGGCTTACTCAGCCTAATGGCGGCCCAACGCAGCCCTGAACACCGCCGTATTATTGCTGTAGAAATAGACGCTGCAGCAGCTAATGCTTGCCAACATAATATTAGACAAAGCCCTTGGCCTGAAACGGTACAACTCTTCCATGGTGCAATTCAAGATTTTCAACTACAGCACCTCAACGATTCGGCGCCATTATTTGATCATATTATTTGTAACCCGCCCTACTTTGAGCAAGGTACCCAGGCTAAAAATAGCGCTCGAGCAGACGCAAGACACACGAACACCTTGTCTTTCGGTGAGTTACAAAGCGTGATCAGCAAATTACTTGCTCCCCAGGGCACTGCAAGTGTTATTTTACCGCAACAAAGTTTAGCGAGCTTTACACAACAACTTAATGCTTATGGTTTATTCGTTGCCAAGCAACTTGATATCATTAGCATTGAGGGAAAGCTCGCTAACCGATCAATATTGGCCATTCAGCATCACCTAGCGGTAACTGAACAACCAATATTGACTGTTCCACCGGTTGAAACTCAGTATCAGCAGATGACGATCCGCGATAAACAAGGGCGATACAGCGAAACGATGATAGATTTATGCCGCCCATTCTACTTAAAGCTTTAGCCTACTCATTAGGTCAGCTATAATACTCAACTATTTTTCAGCGAGACCAGCGCATGCAATTTGAAGATTTCCAGCTCGACCCTAGCTTATTAGAGTCACTCAAGGCCATGGGACACAACACCCCTACCACTATTCAGCAGCAAACCATTCCATTGGCCATGGATCAGCGGGATATTTTAGCGCGTGCGCCAACAGGCACCGGTAAAACGGCCAGTTTTTTACTGCCAGCTTTACAGCATCTTATCGATTTCCCACGCCGTTTTGAGGGTCAAGCACGTATTTTAGTGCTGACACCAACTCGCGAATTAGCCAGTCAAATTCATCGTTATGCTAGTCACTTAGCAACAGGGCTTGATCTCAACATCGTTATTATTACCGGTGGTGTGCCATATGGCCCACAAGAAGAAGCTCTTGCAGACAATGTTGATTTATTAATCGCTACCCCAGGTCGATTAATGGAATATTTAGATAAAGATAAATTTGACGCGACTGAAGTTGAAATTTTAATTATTGATGAAGCTGACCGCATGCTCGATATGGGGTTCTCATCAGTCGTGCAATCAATTGCCATCGAAGCTCAGGGTCGAAAACAGAATATGTTGTTCTCTGCCACGCTTGAAGGTAATGGGGTTAATCGTTTTGCACGTGAATTGTTAAACGATCCCGTAATGGTCGATGTTGAAGCACCGCGCAGTGAAAAAGCCAAAGTACATCAGTGGGTACACTTGGCAGATGATCAAGCTCATAAATTTGCCTTGTTGTGTCATATTCTTCAACAAGAAAATGTTAAACGCACCATAGTGTTTGTTAAAACGCGCGAAATGGTTGCCAGCCTTGAAGGCCTATTACTCAAAGCGAATATCCCTTGTGCATTTATGCGCGGCGATATGGAACAGAAAAAGCGCTTTCAGGCACTTGGACGTTTTTCTAAAGGCGAGGTCAATGTGCTATTGGCCACTGATGTTGCAGCTCGCGGTATTGATGTTGATGACATTACTCATGTGATTAACTTTGACATGCCTCGCTCTGCTGATGCATATGTTCATCGCATTGGGCGAACTGCACGTGCTGGTGCAAAGGGCACTGCCATTTCATTAGTTGAAGCCCATGACATGCGCATAGTGTCTAAAATTGAACGCTACATTGAGCTACCGCTAAAACGCCGTGTTATTGAAGAGCTTCGCCCTAAGCACAAAGAAGCCAAGGTGCCAGGAAAGAAAAAAGCCAACGCAAAAGATGCTCGAGTGAAATCAAAAAAATACAAGAAAAAGTAGTATTTAGGTTTATCTAGGCTTCCTTAGACAGCCTTAACTAGACAGCATTAAAGCGAATTACTCTGTAATTCGCTTTTTTTATATCTAAACCGTTATATATCATTATTAACTAGAGGCAATAGAGCAAGAAAGTGTCAACAAATGTTAATTTCAGCTCAAAAAACACCCAGACAAATATTTCAACCTAACCAACTAATTAATAACAATTTAAAATTTAATGGTATGGTATACCCCGATACGAACACCGTAAAAAAATCAATTTACTGATATTTCGGGACCAAATGATAAAAAACATGAAACCCTGAAACATTTTATTTACATTAAGCTATTCAGATACGCTTCATACTCTGTTAATTTAGAGATAATGAGTAAAAATATTAATCAGTAAAACTTGTTAGCCAACGTAGTTAACAATCTTTCAGCATTATTTCAGCATGGATACGCAAAAAGAAATGATAAAAACCATACTTAGAAGATTATCACCGCTATTGATCATCGCCGTGTTTGCCGCCGCAGCGATATTATTGGTCAGCACCAAAGAAGCCCCTGAACAAAAAGATGAAGTGATCAGTGTGCCGATTATTAATGTGCAAACCGTCACCCCGCAAACCTTGTCGCTGAACTTACCATCATACGGCGTAGTGAATCCTAAGTATAAAACCCAGTTAGTCACAGAAGTTCAAGGACGCTTACTCAGTATTTCAGCTAACTTTGTTGCTGGTGGTGTGGCTAAAAAAGGTGAGCAACTTGCCATTATAGAACCGTCAGATTATGAAGCCGACCTCATGCAGGCTGAAGCAACGCTTGCTCAAGCGACGGCAGCATTGAATGAAGAAAAAGCCCGCGGCGAAGTCGCTAAAATTGAATTTAAAGATTTTGGTAACGGCTTACCACCAGAGCTGGGATTACGTATCCCACAACTCAAAAAAGAACAAGCTAACGTTAAATATGCCGAAGCAGCACTAGCCCGTGCACAACGAAACTTAGCCCGCACCGTTATCCGAGCACCATTTGACGGTATCATTAAGGCGCGTAATGTTGACTTAGGTCAGTACGTTACACTAGGTACTAATTTAGGCGAGCTATACGACACCAGTATTGCTGAAATTAGATTGCCTTTAGCAAATGAAGATCTCGCGTATTTAGAATCTGTTGATAATCCTGAAACGGCAGTCACATTGACGGCATTGTTAGCCGGCAAGCAAGTCACTTGGCAAGGCGAAATTGTTCGCAGCGAAAACGTTATCGACGAACAAACTCGCATGGTATATCTGGTCGCAGAAATACATGACCCGTATTTACGTAACCATAAAACCGAAGGCCAA
Organism: Shewanella sp. SR43-8; assembly: GCF_014163775.1. Taxonomy (NCBI): domain Bacteria; kingdom Pseudomonadati; phylum Pseudomonadota; class Gammaproteobacteria; order Alteromonadales; family Shewanellaceae; genus Shewanella; species Shewanella sp. SR43-8. Next base: position 16,866 of record NZ_JACJDX010000003.1, read on the forward strand.
TTACCGTTAAAATACGGCAGCTTTGTTAATGCTGTAATTACTGGGCGAACGGTGAATGATGTGGTAATGCTGCCACGTCACGTAGTGCGCAATGGTCAAGTAGCAGTGGTTAGCGCAGACAATATTATCGAAATACGCCCAGTGAATATTATTCGTTCAGACGTTGACAATATTTATATTCAAGGCAGTTTCAAAGCAAATGAGCGCGTATCAACCACGAGTATTAACAGCTTGAATGCCGGTCAGAAAATAAAAGTTCTCGGCGAAGAAAGCAAGATCACTCCAGTCGATACTGATGTCCAAGTCGCGCCGACGGCAGGTGAATAAGCATGGAAACGAATAAAGGAATTATCGCCTGGTTTGCTCGTAACAGTGTCGCGGCCAACTTACTCATGGCAGCATTGCTTATTGGCGGTTTGTTTAGTGCCGTCCTTATTAATAAAGAAATATTTCCAACCTTCGAATTAAACCTCATCAATATTAATGTGGCCTATCCAGGTGCTGCGCCACAAGAAATTGAAGAAGGGATTAATATTAAAATCGAAGAAGCAATTCAAGATATTAGCGGCATCAAAAAAGTCACGTCAGTTGCCAGCGACAGTGTGGGCTCGGTGACCATTGAAGTTGAAGACGGTTACGATGTTCAGCAAGTCCTAGATGAAGCTAAGTTGCGTATTGATGCTATTGCCACCTTTCCAGATAACATCGAAAAACCTAATATTTACCAAATAAAGCCAGAAAACAATGTTATTTGGGTATCTGTCTATGGCGACATGAGCCTACATGACATGAAGGAAATGGCTAAAGCAATCAGAGACGACATCACTGACTTACCTGCAGTTACTCGCGCAAAAGTCACTGGTGTTCGCGACTACGAAATTGGTATTGAGCTGTCTGAAGACAAACTGCGCGAATATGGCATTACTTTCACCCAAGTGGCATTAGCGGTTCAAAACTCATCCATTGATTTGCCCGGTGGATCAATTCGTGCCCAAGACGGTGACATTCTTCTGCGGACTAAAGGCCAAGCTTATACTGCCGATGATTTTGCCCAAATAGTGGTAGAAACCCGTGCCGATGGCAGCCGAATTATGCTACCGCAAGTGGCCACCATTAATGATGATTTTGAAGAGCGTTTAGAATACACCCGCTTTAACGGCAAGCCCGCTGCAGTGATTGAAATCACCAGTATTGACGATCAAAACGCGTTAGATATTTCGTCACAAGTTAAAGCTTATGTCGCTGAACGAAAAAAAACCTTACCGAACAATATTCAACTGGACACCTGGGGTGATTTAACCCACTACTTGCAAGGCCGTTTGAACATGATGCTGTCGAACATGTTTTACGGTGCTCTATTAGTGTTTATTATTTTAGCCTTATTCTTAGATCTTAAACTGGCCTTTTGGGTGATGATGGGCTTGCCTGTGTGTTTTTTAGGCACCATGTTATTAATGCCGCTTGAACCATTTAATATGTCGATCAACATGTTGACACTGTTTGCATTTATTCTCGTGCTGGGGATCGTGGTCGATGACGCAATTGTCATCGGAGAAAGCGCCTATACCGAGCTAGAAGAAAACGGCCACTCTTTAGATAACGTGGTAAAAGGAGTGCAAAAAGTGGCAATGCCGGCCACATTTGGGGTACTCACTACCATTGCCGCCTTTGTACCTATGATCATGGTCTCTGGCCCCATGGGTATCATTTGGAAATCCATCGGCATGGTGGTGATTTTATGTTTAGCATTTTCGTTGATTGAATCAAAATTGATTTTACCGGCGCATTTGGCTCACATGAAAATCAAAAAACGCACCACACCAACTAATCCTTTCTCGCGGCTTAAATTTGCCATCAATGAATGGTTACAGCACTTTATCCACCACACTTATCGTCACTTTTTAGAGCGTTGCATTTCGCGTCGTTACAGCGTAGTGGCGGTATTTGTTGGGGTACTGATTTTGTCACTTGCATTAGTACAAAGCGGCAAAGTGCGCTGGGTTTTCTTTCCTGATATTCCGTCGGACTTTATTCAAGTTCAGCTTGAAATGGAAGAAGGCAGCTCTGAGCAAAATACCTTAAAAGTACTGCAACAAGTCGAAGATGCGTTATATAAAATGAACACTAAGCTTGAAGAACAGTACGGTTACCCTATGGTAAAGCATAGCTATATCGAATTGAAATCACGCAGCAGTGCCTTTGTATTTACCGAACTGACTAAAGGCGAAGACCGTGAAATCGACGGTGTCGCAATTGCTGAAGAATGGCGTAAACAGTTACCGGAATTATTATCGGTTAAAAAACTTAATATCAATGCTAGCACCAACGATGCCGGTGGTGACTTATCATTCCGCTTAACGGCAACGGACTTAGACCAGTTATCTGAAGCCGCTAAAGTGCTTAAAGCAAAACTGGCTACCTACGAAGGCGTGTATGATATTACCGATAACTTCTCATCGGGTTCACACGAAATCCGCTTAAACATTCGTCCAGAAGCTGAAGCACAAGGATTAACACTGTCAGATTTAGCACGCCAAGTTCGTTACGGCTTTTATGGTTATGAAGCCCAACGAATTTTACGTAATAAAGAAGAAGTCAAAGTCATGGTGCGTTACCCACTAGAACAACGTCGTACTATGGGTGATCTTGAAAACATGCTGATCCGCACTCCATCTGGCGCCTCGGTGCCATTTTCAACCGTAGCCGATATCGAACTGGGTGAGTCGTACGCATCGATCACTCGGGTTGATGGTCGCCGAGCGATCACCATTAGCGCCAATGTGAATAAAAACAATGTTGAACCATCAAAAGTGGTCGCCGAAATTCAGCAAGACTTCTTGCCAGAATTAACCGCGCGTTTCCCCAAAGTGGCTTCTGCTTTGGATGGCGGCAGCTTGGATGAGCAAAATGCCATGCTCGGTTTAGCCCAAGGCTTCTTCTTTGCCATGTTCACTATTTATGCCTTAATGGCCATCCCATTAAAGTCGTACACACAACCGTTAATCATTATGTCGGTTATTCCATTTGGTATGATTGGCGCCTTGTTTGGCCACTATATTCTCGGGCTTTCAATGAGTGTACTGAGCTTATGTGGCATTGTGGCACTCGCTGGAGTGGTGGTAAACGACTCGCTTATTTTAGTCGACTTTGTTAACCGAGCGCGTGAAGAAGGCAAGTCGCTGCTGCAATCGGCTATCGATTCTGGTTGTTACCGTTTTAGAGCGATTATCTTAACCTCACTCACCACTTTTGTTGGCTTAGTGCCCATCATTATGGAAAAAAGCTTACAGGCTAAAATTGTTATTCCAATGGCGACATCACTAGCATTCGGTATTTTATTCTCTACCGTAGTGACATTAATTCTAGTGCCGATTTTATACATTATTCTTGATGATATAAAACGCCTATGGCGACGATTTTTCTCTTGGTGGTGGCAACCTAAAACCCTTGCTGACCCCTTAGGTTCTGACGAGCACCATTAAGCCAATGAAACTCGATTATTAACCTAAAAAACAGAGCTTACGTGGCTCTGTTTTTTTTGCTTTAAAAACTGCGAGCTAAGCAACATAGTCACGCTGAATATTTAGCTAGAATACTCGCTATAATCTTGATGATAAAAAGCCATTATGAACACCTCCTCAACCATGCCAACCTTAGTTTACGATATAGGTCATCACCGTTATCTGAACATTACCGCAAGATGTACCCTAAGATGCCAGTTCTGTCCTAAGCATAATGGTTCTAAGCAAATACATGAATATGACTTATCCTTGTCTCAACGTATTACAGCTGACGATATATTCCCCCTGTTGGGTAATGTGCAGGAAGTAGCAGAATATGTTTTTTGCGGCTTTGGTGAACCCACCTTAAACCTTGAGTGTTTGCTGCAGGTTGCACACGCGATAAAAGCCCAAGGTGGACATGTAAGGCTAAATAGCGATGGCTTGGGTAACCATTTTCATCGCCGTAATATTTTACCAGAGCTAAGCCAATGTGTAGACAGTCTGTCAATTTCACTTAATGCCGATACTCCTGAAGCATACCAGCAACATTGCCGGCCTAAACTAGCAGGGTCCTATGAAGCGTTACTTGAATTTATTAATCTTGCGCCGAAATTCATACCTGAAGTACATGTCAGTGCGATCAACGGGCTGGCTAATGTAAACATTGAACATTGCCGCAATATCGCTGAAAAAAACGGCGCAATATTTAAACAACGCGAGTTAGATATAATCGGTTAAACAAATCTATTCGATTAGTGCACAGACATTTTCGCCAACGCCGGCTTCATGCTAGTATTGCCAGCATGAGAATGCTAAAAAAGTGGCACCATGTCTAAACACACAGCAGTGAGTTCTTCAAACTCGTTATTAATTTCTTCACAAGCGACCCATTGGTCGCAACAGCATATTCTTTCGCTGCTAAGCCAATTGATTATTTTATTAATTGCGGTGTTTATCGTTACGAGTATGGTGGTTAATTTAGGCGAGCGTCGTCTGCAAGAAGATTGGGCCGATCAACGTTACAGTGAATTACAGACTGTTGCGTCGTTAGCCTCCGACAAAGTGTCATTTTTGCAGTTTAGAACCCAGACATTTGCCAAAGGTGAGTTACTGCGACAATACCTGCAAAAACCCTCTGCACAACTGCAATCAAGAACGATCGAAAGCTGGGACTCATTAACGAAAAATATTCCAGAACTGCTTGGACTTGCATTATTTAATCCCCAAGGACAACTGCAATTTTCGACCACAGGGAGTTTCAATAATATGCAACTTCCCGCAGCATTATTGGGCTCAGGGAGGAATATGGGGGGTAATGATATTTACACCTCACCCATGGCATTTACACCTGTTGATGGCATACTAGAGCCGTATTTCTATCAATTATCATGGATAGAAAATCCTGATCAGAGTATTAAAGGTTATTTGGTCACTTATAATTCTATTGTTAAATTACTTGAAACAATAAAACCTGCTTTTTTTAATCAGAATTCCCCCTTACTTTTACTTGATACCCAAGGCTTTCTGTATGCAGGTGCCAATCAACCTGAGCCATTAGACAGCATGCCTGACACTCTAGGGTCCAGTTTAAAACAAACTTATCCAGAATTATGGCGTGTAATGGCAATGAATAATTTTGGCCAGTTTCATAGTGAAGATGCCACATTTGTATACCTGAAGGTTGAGTTAACCAGCCAATATGAAACCAAGAGAGAATACTTTTTATTGTCGTACATTCGTCATGATGATATTTCTGCTCGGTATGAGCAATGGCGCATAGTACTCATTATCGCTGGATGCTTAGTCGCACTATTAGCCAGTTTACTAGTGATATTAAGACATAGATTTGTGCTTGAGCGTCGCTCAAACCAAAATAGCCTTCAATTGAGTAACGGTTTGTTTAACAGTGAATTAAGCTGTTTAATTGTTAATGATAGCGGCCGGATCCAGAGCGCTAATGCCAAAGCGGCTTCGGCGCTATCGCTGTCAATTGATGCCCTAAAAGATCGCAGTTTACAACGGGTACTGCATCTGGATGATGATCGTTTAAATCAGATTAAAGAGGCGTTAATCCAAGATAAACAATGGCATGGTGAGATCAGCTTGGAAACGCAGAATAGTAGTATGTTGCAAACTCATATTCGCAGTGAAAAGTGCCCCAACAGTAATGAACATTATTGGCTGATCACTTTTGAAGATATTAGTGCCTTATTTGATAGTCAGCGCCAAGCCTATCTGTATCAACTAATGAGTAATAGCGCCGTTGCTACCGCACTAACTGATGCCAACGGAGTGCTCATAAAATGTAATGACCAATTTGATCAACTGATGTCTTTACACGGAGACACTGATATTTCACTGACGACATTACTCGGCGACGAAGTCAGTAATCAATGGCAAAATATTACCGCGCAAATCAGTTTACAGGGAGAATGGACTGCACAGATAATGCCGTTTAACCACAGTCGATATGATCATTGTTTAAAAACAACATTAGTCGGCCAATTAACATTTGACGGTGACATTGAATACCTTATTTGTACGTTTGAGCAAACAACCCCCACTGTATTAGCTAAAAACAGCAGTAATGTTATTGGCCATCGTAGTGCGATAGTGCTGCGTTTAAATGAACTTGAAAATTATTTTATCAACCTAGGTGACTCGATTAAAAAATACTCTAGCCTACTGGTGATGGACATTAATCCTGAAGGTATTTTTAGCAACATGGGTAATGTGAGTCAGCTTGAAAAACGCCAAAAAGACATTGAGCTACAATTATTGATTGAGTTACCGCTTCATTATCAAATAGCGCAATGGCAGCTCGGAAAGCTGGTTATCTTACTCACAGATACCAATGCCAATTCAGCGCATCAATATGCAATTAACATGATGAAAACCTTGGAAGAGAAAAATTTAGCAGAAGGTATTAATATCGGTATTGCCAGCTACCAACCAGCACAAAGTTTAGACCAATATCTTACCAATGCTGAAATAGCCTTAAAACGCGCGAAACAGTCTGTAGATCAAAATATTTGCCAAGCTTTTACTCGACCAAGTAATAATGAAACGAATAACATTGGCTAAAATTGACGGCTTACATCACCTAACAAAGCATGGCTTAACGTCAGGTGATGTGCTTGTTGACAACCTTGATAATGTAACAGGAAATGGGACATCAATGGCCTTATTCCTGAGTAACTTAAGTGTGCGACTGCGCAGGGCTAACGACTTCAGGAAGGACTTCGTCAGACTCTAATCTGAAAGGTTGAACATTATCAGGCAGTTTACTTTCATTAATTTCCACAATACTTGAACGGTTCATGGTCACTTTAAAACGAGCATATTCAGGTTGTTCCTTGCCATCACGGAGCACAGCAACCAGGTTAACTTGATAACGACGTTCAACTGACTCATTACTAATATTACCTTCACTTTCTGAGTATATTTTGGCTTTGCCTCGCTCTAGATGACGGGCAAAAGGAACTAAGCTGAAGTTCACTTGTTCTTGTATTTGCGAATAATCGGCTTCAAAAGGCTTGTTTGTCACCTTAGTCGCAATGCGATAATGCAGCACTTCTGAGTCGACTTTATTCTGACTGTGACGTTGCCTCATGATATCCGAAACCGCTTTGGGAATATCTTGACTACGCATAAATTCGAGCCAAACTAACTGCTTAGCAACTACAGTTTGAGTAGTAGTATCACGTAAAATACGGCTCCATCTTGGACGGCCACGTTGGATGTAACGCCACATCGCATTACGAAAATCCTCTTTAAATATCTCCCTGAAACCATAAATCACCGCTAATGTTAACAACAGGGTCATGGTTAATTCATTAAAAAAACCTTGGGCTTTAATAATCAATGCCGACACCACCAACATCACCATCCCGGTTGCGACTCCAGTAACAAATTTTTTGAGACCGACACCTAAGGGTTTTAACTCTTCTTTTAACACCACACCTTGTTGGATTAAGCGTCTTAACAAGAGCATTTTATTGGAAATTCGATTGGCATCTAGCTGAGTTTGCACAGAATTGTATTTGCACTCTTGCTCTCTATAGTGATTCTCACCTCGACATGCATTTAATACCTTGTCTTTAACATCACTAAAATCAGCACTTCTGGGGCTTCGCGCCAGAGTCTTTAATAGCTGCTGCTCACAAAACCAAGATAAATAATTATCGGCATGCTCAAAATACGATTTCCACTTAGGATCACTCGGAGCATTACGACGAAACTTTTTCAGTAATTGAGTCACAACATCGCAAAGCTCATCCAAGGCTGGATAAAACTCATTAGGATCGACTTTTTGTTGTAATTCTTTGACATCCGTTTCAATAGCAACGGCAAATTGGTAAGCAAATAAATTAAGATACAAGCGAAACTCTTCTAAGGTACGCTTGTTTAGACTAACAAAACGAGACTGGACTAAGGGTAGATGTAGCCCTTTAGAATAATAAGAGCGACGCCCAAGGATACTACTATGATAATAGTCCTCTTCATCTAAGGTATGCGAACCAATACCCATTTCTGTAGGCAAATAAAAATACAGGTCAAATACCCGCTGATCACCGGGGCCCATTTGATGACTGAACTTAATTGATAACGCTTCTTCTTGTTTTACTTTAACTTTTGCCACTATATATTTCACACACCTTTTTTCATTAACGCTTAGCTACTATACCGCAAAGGCAATATTAAGCTAAAAGTTAATTTATTCAATGAAAATCAGTGAGCGGTATCGGGCGATCTTAACTGGCAAGACCAAACGTTATTGCTGGGAAGAAATTTAAGTGTTGCACTGGTTAATGCATTATCTAAGTCAATCACCTGTACTTGCTGAGCAATGTTAACCCCCACTATTTTTTGAGAGGCCATAATGCCAAATTCATTATGTAAATAGGGCTTTAATCGACTGCTAGTTTGCCAAAGTGTGGGCTGAAGAGTTAATCTTAAATGATATGTGAATGAGCCCATATCCACATGGTCAACCTTACCGACTAGCTGGGCTATTTCAGTACCATGGACCGATGACTCAATCTTGTAAATCAGTTTAGCTTGATGGTGATCAATGTCTAAGCTCAACCATAAATTACTTTTATCAACCTTTAATGACGATTCTCCTTGATGACTGAAATAACTGTCGGCATAGCAATCAAAATGCCAAACCGTATGAGTATTAGCAATACGATTAACCACACTGGTGATAAGAAAAATCATTAATACAATACTTAGTACAAAAACAAGTTTACCGCGTTTTGACTGCAGCAACCTGCGCATCTTAATGCGTGCCAATCGATTCGATGATCTAGCCACAAATGGCCACCTTTAATAGCCATTCTTGAGTGATAAATGGCACACTCATATTATCAACATTCACTTTAATGCTATTCACTAATGGTATTTCTGCTGTGGAGTCACCCAAGGTAAAACTAACGTAATGCTGATTAGATGATAATGTCATATTGATGGAGTCCCAGCGGATATGATGACATAAGCGTAATTGCGAAGATAAACAATCCGCATGTAATTGCGCATCTTGCGGATTATTATTACCAAATACAAACAGCTGAACAATACGACCATCTGAGGCCAATATTTGCTGTACTACATCAGCTTGAGTAAGCTCTGGAGGGTTAAGTTTAGAGTAAACAAATAACAATACACTTAATAGAATGACAATAATAAACAGATACTGGCCTACAGATAATAGCTTATTAGGTTGCTCAAATATTTTGGTGTGTTTGGCGCTTGCAAAAGCATATAAAATAACGCCTTGATCAGGTACATACTCAATAAGATTGCTATGGTTGTTACACAAATAATCAGTGATTTTATCGATAATTTCTAGCAGCTCAACTTGAGATAGTGGCTGAGGGCTGTCAGCTGAAATCGCCACAGCTTCAAGTATAGATAGCGGCACGACTTGACCACGATGCTGGACTAATTGACTCACGACCCAATACTCGCGATCATTTAAATGCCACTGCACAGCGGAGGTCTGATTTATCAATAATCGTTGCGTACTGTCGAACCAACAACATCCTATTTGCATCGCACTGTTCCAGTGTATCGACCGATACAAAAAGTATACTCTCAAACTGAGAACCTAATGGCTGCTAAGTCGACTATCCTGTGGATAATATAACTAATTCGTGAACCAGTCCGCGAATATAGCGTTTTTTTGCGCGAGGTTTAATTGCACGATAATGAATGTAGAAAGGACTAAATTACCGCATTGGAGCAATGGCAAAATTCAGATTGAGAGATGGGATCAAGAAGTCGAACCAATAACAGGTAGCCTATAAAGTAGTACTAGCATATTGAGACATGCAAGGTCGTAATAAGTATCAAGACTGATGATATGACGCCATTTCAAACGAGCATAAAAAAAGCTGGCAAAGCCAGCTTTTGTTTGAACATTACCCGCATTAATGTCGCTTGAACATTAACTTAGAATGCATAAAGTAATGTCATGTTTGTTTCAGTATCGGTGCTTTTTTTATCATCAAGCGGTTCACTATTATAACGAACAATAACGGCAAACTTCATCGCTAATGCGCCAATAATATTGGCAGTCAGTGATGTTTCAGAACGAGCATCTAATTTAGATCCCCAATCGGCAATAAATTTCTGCTGGAACTTAGATGAGTCGCTGATCTTAGTTTGGAAATCGATAACTGCGTGAGCAATAATACTGTCTTGGCTATCGTAACCTTCAGCAAGTGATGATTCTTCATCAAGTTGTTGGTAAATATAACCAGGACCTGCCTCTGCTTTTAAAGACATTCTGTCAGTATCGATAAAGCGATGACCATAACCGGCAGACGTGGTAGACGTTAAATCGTAACCCGTAAATGGATCCACTTCATAGTTTGTGTTAGCAAACATATAGCTCACATCATTAATCTGGTAGTTACCTTGCACCCCAAGAAAATAACGCTTTGCAGTCACTTCTTTAGTGTCTTCTTTGTACAGTCCTTCTAACACATACTGATTTTCCCAGTTACCCAATTCTTGCTTTAACGCTAAGCGCGCTTTAAACGAAGAAGTATCAGTGTTACCTGTCGTTAATGTGGCACCTACTTCAGCCTCACCAGCCAAAGTCGCATCGCCTTCAACAAACTCACTTCCAGCATGTGCTGCAAATGGCATGGTTAGTGTAATAGCTGCAGCAATTAGCAGTTTTTTCATGTCATTTCGTCCTATATTTACAATTTACAAAAATCTAATGGAGGGTGTATGTCTAAAATTTCCACGCATATTACCACTTTGATCACAAAATTGAAAAAATAGTCTTGTCTCAAGTATTAGGCCACTAGACTCTTATTGTGCCAACGACCACTTCGCCAGCGCCATAGCATGGCTAAACCCCTAACCCATTCATCCAAGGCTAAAGCAGCCCAAATGCCCAGCAAGCCAAACTCAAGGTGAATACCAAGATAATAAGCACCAGGCACAGCAATACACCACATGGAAAACACTCCCATAAAAAAAGGAAATTTGGCGTCACCACTGGCCCTTAAGGCATTAATCACCACTAAGTTAAAGGTTCTACCCGGTTCCATAATGAGTGTGATGACAAATAACTGCCCCACCAGCACAATAATATCTTGCTCATCCGTAAATAAAGCAACAAGAGTGGGTCCCCATATTGCGGCGAATAAAGCCACAATACTGGTCACAATCAGACCTAACTTTAATGCTCGATACATTTGCTGCTCTGCGGCTTTTAATTGCTTAGCCCCCACCATATGGCCAATAATAATTTCATTACCGATCCCGATAGATAAGCCGAACAATAAAATAAACATACAGATTTGAAAATACAACGATTGCGCAGCTAAGGCTTTATCGCCCATTAAGCCAACAAATGAGGTGACGACCATAAATTGCAACATCCACGAGACGTTTTCGCCCGCGGCAGGTAAACCAATGTGAAACACCTTTTTCAGCATGGCTTTATTAGGGCGCAAAATACTCGGCAAGTGCAATGGGATTTTTGTGTAACGCACAAACAATAGCATCATAATGCTCACACCTACGAGTCGCCCAGCCACGGTACTAATAGCCACACCAGCGACACCCATTTGTGGCAAACCAAACCAACCATAAAGTAATAGTAAGTTGCCAATAAAAGTGATGATATTCATCGATAACGTCACCCACATGGCTTGCTGAGTAAAACCATGTGCCCGCATTCCCGCCGCTAAGCACATGGCCATCGCCTCAGGAATTAAACATAAACCAACAATCTGGAGATACAACTTACCATCGGCCATAAGCTCTGCTGGTAAATTCATTAAATTCAACATCATGGTTGCACCGGATAAAATACCTATCGCAGCGACCAAGCCAACTAAAAAATTAAAGCCAATGGATGAATACACTACGGCACTTGCAGCAGCTTTATTTTGCGAACCTAAATACTGGGTAATGACTACACTGGCACCGATACTGACGAAACTAAATAACGTAATTGCCAGTTCAAATACCATGTTACCAACAGACAACGCCGCCACACCTTGATAAGACACATGGCTTATCATAAAGGTGTTAATTGCGGCAGTTAAAAAGTGTAAAGCAAAATCAACAAATAATGGCCAAGTCAATGAAAATAGCGATAACGGGGCATTAGGCTTAACAAGCATAGAATTAATTCAACTATAAAGTGGGCTAACAGATTTGGACTGTATGGGTAAATGATGACGTTTTAGCGTCAATTTTTAAGGCGAGGATAATGCTGGATAACGTTTAAAAAAACAACATTTTTCGTTATTTAGTTACAAAAAAATCAGCTCATTCAAAAAATGAGCTGATTTATTATACTAGCGTTAATAGGTTTACATGATTTTAGGATCAAGTTCGCCAGATTGATAAGCTTTATACATTGCTTGCAGTGACTTAGGCTTAATTTTAGAGCCCATACCTGCACAACCAAATGCTTCATAACGAGTAGTACAAATGTCAGCCATCGCTTCCATTGATGCTTTCAAGAATTTACGTGGATCAAATTCTGCTGGATGTTCAGCCAAGAATTTACGCACAGCACCCGTTGATGCTAAACGTAAATCGGTATCAATGTTCACTTTACGCACACCGTGCTTAATACCTTCAACGATTTCTTCCAGCGGTACGCCGTACGTTTCTGGAATTTCACCACCGTATTGGTTAATGATTTTCAACCATTCTTGCGGTACTGAAGATGAACCGTGCATGACTAAATGCGTGTTAGGGATACGCGCATGAATTTCTTTAATACGGTCGATACGTAACACATCGCCAGTAGGTTTACGGCTAAACTTGTACGCACCATGGCTAGTACCAATGGCAATGGCTAATGCATCAACATGAGTATCGGCAACAAAACGCGCAGCTTCTTCTGGCGTTGTTAACATTTGGTCCATGCTAAGAATGCCCGAAGCCCCGACACCGTCTTCTTCGCCTGCTTGGCCAGTTTCTAAACTGCCTAAACAGCCAATTTCACCTTCAACAGACACACCACAAGCATGGGCAAATGCCACAGTACGGCGAGTGACATCAACGTTGTAATCGTATGACGCAGGTGTTTTACCATCAGCCATTAGCGAGCCATCCATCATGACTGATGACATGCCTAACTGAATTGAACGCTGACAAATGTCAGGATCAGTACCGTGATCTTGATGAATACACACAGGGATATCAGGATACTGCTCAAGTGCCGCTGCCATTAAATATTTTAAAAATTGTGGGCGAGCATATTTACGTGCACCAGCAGAAGCCTGAACAATCACAGGGCTGTCGGTCGCTTCAGCCGCTTGCATAATTGCACGCATTTGCTCAAGGTTATTCACGTTAAAAGCAGGGACGCCATAACCATGCTCTGCAGCGTGGTCAAGCAGTTGTCGTAGAGAGATAAGAGCCATTTTTTTGTTCTCCAATAATAGGGTGATTACTCACCTAGGTCACTATCGTTTGGACGGATTTTTTACTCTACCGCAGCTAAACAGCCACTGTGGTAGAGCAGTTTTTTTATAGTTATTATTTGGTTTTACGGCATCAATACTTGGTGTGGACTAAGCGCCACGCTTTTCAAGCATTGCTACTGCGGGAAGTTCTTTGCCTTCTAAAAACTCAAGGAAAGCACCACCGCCGGTTGAAATATAAGATACTTTGTCGGCAATATTGTATTTATCCACTGCCGCTAGAGTGTCACCACCGCCGGCAATAGAAAATGCTTTTGAATTAGCAATGGCCTCAGCAATACGCTTGGTACCTTCACCAAATTGATCGAATTCAAACACGCCCACAGGACCATTCCAGACTATGGTACCAGCTTGTTCAATTATCTTAGCCAGAGCTTCAGCACTGTCTGGACCAATATCGAAAATCATGTCGCTGTCAGTAACATCACTGACAGATTTCAGTGTCGCGGCCGCTGTCGGGCTAAATTCACTGGCAACAACCACATCGGTTGGTACAGGAATATCACCACCACGGCTTCGAGCGTTAGCCACAAGACGTTTAGCCTCTTCAACTAAATCAGCCTCATACAGTGACTTACCCACTTTATAACCTGCTGCTGCAATAAAAGTATTGGCAATACCGCCGCCGACAACTAATTGGTCAACTTTGGTCGATAAGCTTTCAAGGACAGTTAATTTGGTCGATACTTTAGAGCCACCCACTATCGCCACCATTGGACGGGCAGGATTATCCAGTGCTTTGCCTAATGCATCTAATTCTTGGGCCAATAACGGACCGGCACAAGCAACAGGAGCATACACACCAACGCCATGAGTAGAAGCCTGAGCACGGTGAGCGGTACCGAATGCATCCATGACATACACGTCACATAATGCCGCCATTTTCTTCGCTAATGTGTCATCGTTTTTGCCTTCGCCCACATTGAAGCGAACGTTTTCAAATACCACAACTTCACCAACATTAACGTCAACGCCATCAAGGTAGTCACTGACCAGACGCACTGGGCAATCAAGTGCTTTAACTAGATAGTCCACTACCGGTTGCATTGAATACTCAGAATTAAACTCGCCTTCTGTTGGGCGACCTAAATGCGACATTACCATTACGGCAGCGCCTTTCTTTAATGCGAGTTGAATCGTTGGTAATGACGCACGTAAACGCGCATCACTGGTCACCACACCGTCACTGACAGGCACGTTTAAATCTTCGCGAATAAGCACGCGCTTATTTTGTAGATCTAAATCTGTCATGTTTATAATTGCCATAATTAGCCTTTCCTTTTTAAGTTAAAACAAAATTTTTACTGTGTAATCGGTTAACACCCATTACTCAAAATGTGATTAAGGTTATTGGTCCAGTTTTGCTTGGATCATCGCTAAACTGGTATCTAACATGCGGTTAGCAAAACCCCATTCGTTGTCGCACCATAATAATAATTTGACCAAGTGGCCTGCGCTGACACGAGTTTGAGTACCATCAACAATACTTGAACGGGGATCATGGTTAAAGTCGCACGATACCAACGGCTCGTCAGTATAGCCTAAAATACCATTAAAACTGCCGTTTGAGGCACGTTGTAACACACTGTTAATCTGTTCAATATTAACTTTTTTCTCAAGCGTGACAGATAAGTCGATCGCGGTCACATTTATGGTTGGCACCCGCACGGAAATGGCTTCAAACTTATCTTTCATGTGCGGCAGAATACGTTCAATACCGCGAGCTAATTTAGTGTCAACCGGAATAATAGACTGACCTGCGGCGCGCGTTCTGCGCAGATCATCATGGTAAGCATCAATAACCTGCTGATCATTCATCGCCGAGTGAATTGTAGTAATAGCACCACTTTTGACTTCAAAATGCTTATCGAGAACATCGATGACTGGAACAATACAATTAGTGGTGCAAGAAGCGTTAGAAATAACACTATGCTCTGGGCGTAACAAATCATGATTAACGCCATACACAATAGTGGCATCAACATCTGCAGAGGAAGGATGGCTAATAAGTACTTGTTTAGCGCCAGCGTAAATGTGTGCTTCGCAAGCTTGACGGTCGATTAAACTGCCTGTGGCCTCATAGACGATATCAATATCAAGTTCAGCCCAAGGTAGTAACTTAGCATCTGCTTGATTGAGCAACAAAATACTGTCGTCACCAATCAGTAACTGATCATCCTTTAGCTTAACGGTATGCTTAAAACGACCATGAGTGGTGTCATACTGAGTTAAATGACAAATGGCTTCTGGCTTTGCCAACTCATTGATTGCCACAATTTGGATCTGTTGACGTTTTCCTGACTCATACAAGGCACGAAGTATTGAGCGGCCAATCCGGCCATAACCATTAATTGCAACTCGAATCATTTAGGGTCCAGAGTAATTAACCTAGGCACTTATTATTTAATCAACCATGATAAAATACTGAAATATAAGTGATTTAGCATATATTATTTTACGTGAATAAAAGACATAAAAAAACGGCCTGCAATCATATTGCAAGCCGTTATTATACAGATTAAACACTTAATAGATAAGTGTTTAATCTCAGATGATTATCCTAAAGATTGGACAGTTTTTACTACATTATCAACAGTGAAGCCGAAATGCTTAAGTAAATCACCACCAGGAGCAGACTCACCGAAGGTCGTCATGCCAACAACACCGCCCTCAAAACCAATGTATTTGTACCAGAAATCAGTATGCGCAGCTTCAATAGCAACACGCTTAGTGACACCTTTTGGTAATACAGATTCTTTGTAAGCAGCATCTTGCTTATCAAACTCAGTCGTAGAAGGCATAGAAACCACGCGCACTTTCTGGCCGAGTTTGCTTAACTCAGCGGCTGAATCCATGGCTAATTGCACTTCGCTACCGGTTGCAATTAAGATCACATCAGCAGTGCCTTGACAATCAGACAGTACATAACCGCCTTTAGCAACGTTAGCTAATTGCTCCGCAGTACGCGCTTGAGCCTTAAGACCCTGACGACTGAAAACTAATGATGTTGGTGCATCACGGCGCTCAATTGCCGCCTTCCATGAAACAGCCGTTTCTGCTGCATCACATGGACGCCATACTGCCATATTTGGCGTTAAACGTAAGTTAGCTAATTGCTCAATAGGCTGATGCGTTGGACCATCTTCGCCTTGACCAATAGAGTCATGGGTATAAACGAAAATGTTTTGAATACCCATTAATGCTGACATACGTACTGCGTTACGCGCGTATTCCATAAACATCATGAAGGTAGCGCCATAGTTAATAAAACCACCATGCAACGACGCACCGTTCATAATACCGCTCATACCGAATTCACGTACACCGTAATAGATGTAGTTACCGGCAGGATCGTCTTGAATACCTTTTGAGCCAGACCAAAGCGTTAAGTTAGAACCGGCTAAGTCTGCGCTACCGCCAAGTAATTCTGGCAACATAGCACCAAAGAAACCAATCGCATTTTGAGACGCTTTACGGCTCGCAATACCTTCGGCTTTATCTTGGCTTTCTTGGATAAAGGCTTGTGCTTTTGCTTCAAAATCAGCAGGTAAATCACCCTTTAAAACACGGCGATCATATTCTGCAGCAAGTTCTGGGAACGCAGCTTGATATGCAGCAAACTTGTCATTCCATAATGACTCATTTGCCTCACCTTTGTGTTTGGCATCCCAACCAGCATAAACATCAGATGGGATTTCAAAAGGAGCGTGTGGCCAGTTTAAGAACTCACGAGCGGCTGCAATTTCAGCATCACCTAATGGTGCACCATGACAATCATGGCTGCCCGATTTGTTCGGAGAACCAAAACCAATAATGGTTTTACAGCAAATCATCGATGGCTTATCGGTGACAGATTTAGCTTGTTCAATTGCTGCACGGATGGCATCAGGATTATGACCATCAACATCAGCAATAACATGCCAGCCATAGGCTTCAAAGCGCTTAGGCGTATCATCAGTGAACCAACCTTCAACATGACCATCGATAGAAATACCGTTGTCATCCCAAAATGCCACTAACTTACCTAGGCCTAATGTGCCGGCTAATGAACTGGCTTCGTGAGAAATACCTTCCATTAAACAGCCATCACCTAAGAAACAGTAGGTAAAATGATCAACAATATCGTGACCAGGACGGTTAAACTGAGCCGCTAAGGTTTTTTCGGCAATCGCCATACCAACAGCATTGCTCAAACCTGCGCCTAAAGGACCGGTGGTGGTTTCAACACCTGGAGTATAACCATACTCAGGATGACCAGGTGTTTTTGAATGTAATTGACGGAATTGCTTTAACTCTTCAATCGGCAACTCATAGCCTGATAAATGCAATAAAGAGTAGATAAGCATAGAGCCATGACCGTTTGACAGAACAAAACGATCGCGATCGACCCAGTTAGGATTAGTTGGATTGTGCTTTAGAAAATCATTCCATAGCACTTCGGCGATATCAGCCATACCCATTGGGGCACCTGGATGACCAGAATTGGCTTTTTGAACCGCATCCATACTTAAGGCGCGAATAGCGTTAGCGAGTACTTTACGAGATGACATGCTCTCTCCTGCTTGTTTGTAAGGTCTAGCGGGCAATTGTGAAGCCATATTTTCCCCTACAAGGCGATGTGACGCAAATTAAAATTTCTCTCATTACATTTTTAGTCAGTAATAAGCTCACTTTTACCTATTAAGGTCGTCTTGCCGCTGATGTTTATTGGGTAGATAACATGCAAAAAGCCCCGTAATGAACATCTACATACTGAGTAATTATTTATTGACAGTCAGCTTAGAAAACAGCGCTGGGTAAGTAAAACGTCAAATTGTCTCAACACTTAACACCTCATAATCATCCTCAATATTGTTCAATTAATGGCACTAAAGTGTTTAAAGCAGACCAACAAAAATGATTAAAACTTAATTTAATCAGCAGTTTAATTAACCCATTAGCTAAACACACTCATAGAGAGTAAAAAATATTCATGCACTACTGCACAATTATCTGCTTAAATTCGTATTAAGGGGTGTTATCAAATTAGATTTCGACTAAAATAGACGTCTAGACGTATATTCAAATGCAACCAACGAGATTTTCCTATTATGGCAAAGCACTTGTTTACCTCTGAGTCGGTCTCAGAAGGTCATCCAGATAAAATCGCCGATCAGATTTCTGATGCGGTATTAGACGCAATACTTGAGCAAGATCCAAAGGCTCGTGTTGCGTGCGAAACGTATGTTAAAACCGGTATGGTATTAGTGGGCGGTGAAGTCACCACTTCTGCTTGGGTAGACATTGAAGAAATTACCCGTAAAACCGTCCGCGAAATCGGTTACACCAATTCAGATATGGGTTTTGATGCTGATTCATGTGCGGTACTTAATGCCATAGGCAAACAGTCACCAGACATCAATCAAGGCGTTGACCGCTCAGATCCTGCTGAACAAGGCGCTGGCGATCAGGGCTTAATGTTTGGCTATGCCAGCAATGAAACCGACGTATTAATGCCTGCACCTATCACTTACGCTCATAAGCTAGTTAAGCGTCAGTCAGAAGTGCGTAAAGACGGCACTTTACCTTGGTTGCGTCCAGATGCAAAAAGCCAAGTAACCTTTGCATATGACGATGGCAAAATCATCGGTATCGATGCGATTGTATTGTCAACTCAACATCGTGAAGACGTAACACAAGCAGATTTGATTGAAGCCGTAATGGAAACCATCATCAAGCCTGTATTACCTGCACAATGGTTAAACAAAGACACTAAATACTTTATCAACCCTACTGGTCGCTTTGTTATTGGCGGACCTGTTGGTGATTGTGGTTTAACAGGACGTAAGATTATCGTTGATACTTACGGCGGAATGGCGCGCCATGGTGGCGGTGCATTCTCTGGTAAAGACCCATCGAAAGTAGACCGTAGCGCAGCTTATGCTGCACGTTATGTGGCTAAGAATATTGTTGCTGCAGGTCTTGCTGATCGCTGTGAGCTACAAGTGTCTTATGCTATTGGTGTTGCAGAGCCAACATCTATCAGTATAGAAACATTCGGTACTGGCAAAGTGTCTGAAGAAGTATTGATCAAATTGATCCGTCAGCACTTTGAGCTGCGTCCTTATGGTTTAACCGCAATGCTAGATTTGGCACGTCCTATCTATCAACAAACTGCAGCTTATGGCCATTTTGGTCGCGATATATTCCCTTGGGAAGCGACAGATAAAGCTGAGATTCTTCGTGCTGATGCCGGACTATAATAAGCTAGGTATCGATATAGCCTAACGCTTGTTGGCTAAGCTAAAACGATATCAAACATAAAACCGCCATTTGGCGGTTTTATTTTATTGGCGCTATCCAATTTGCACTAGCCGATGTAATAAGGTAATGATTTAATCTCGACACTGGGTTCATTATGTATCAAGCCACTTGGCTAGAAAAAAATATAATAGAAAAGCAAGCTGTTGCACCGCCATCCATAGGGGCGGAACCCATTGAAGGTGATTCGATTGCGAATAAGTCGATTGCGAGTCATCTTACCGCTTTAGAAGGCAACGCGATTGAACTTGCTGAAAGCAAACTCTCAGCGATTAAGCTCTGTACAATAAAAGAATGGTCAGCCATTAAATTATTCTATCGTCAGCATATGCCTTATGCGCGATTAGCTCAAAAAGAAGCGATAGCAGTTATTAATCACCTAAACTCAAACGCTACTGATAATCAAGACAGGAGTGATGACGTTAATAGAGCGACATTCAGACCGCGAAATATTATTGCCGCTATAAGAGTCAAACCAATAGGCCACTATCAACTGGTAAATGGATTGTTAGTTCACCCCGACTATCGTGGCCAACACCATGCAAGCCAGTTATTACAGTTTATTGCACCTAGATTAAAGACTAAACATTGCTTCTTATTTGCTCACCCATGGTTAATAGGCTTATATCAACAGCAGCACTTTGTGGCGATAGAACCGCGGCAAATATCGCAGTTACCAGCAGAAATCACCCAATTATACTATCGTCACCACTCTGAAGAACGACCACTGGTACTGATGCAGTTAAATAAACCTGAGCAATAATGCACATCAATGATTTAGCGAAATCATCCTAATGCGTAAACATAAATGAAGATAGTATAATAAATAGGTTAACAATGATCGAAGTGCGCACTTTCAATGCACATAAATGACACTTGCTGCATACTCATTATTGGCACATCTTTGACACTAATTGATGCCATATTGATCTGCTCAATTTGAGTAAATAAGGCTATTGCAGCATGATAGTCATTGGTTACACCACAAAATACCCATCTATCATGCCAGCGCACAAAATATCCTGATTGCTGCACTTGTAGATTATCCTTACTGTGCACACTTGCTTCAATGCAATCATATGATTCATTTGCCTCAGCCAATACCGCGGCAATCAGCTTCATGTTGTCAAATGCTGATAATCTTAAACCAAGGTAAGGTGAAAAAAGGGTTTCAAAGTCAGTACTCATTATATTCCTAATTAATAACCACTTTATTCACGCACCAAGACATAGTTAGCTGATGACATCAGCTGTAGAGGTGGCCAATAAACAATAATCACGTTGTTCAAAACGAAATTGATCAATCTGTGTCATCGCAGCTTTTTGTTGATGTGCCGCTAAAGAGCGAGCATTGTCTGCAGCAACATAGGTCACCATAAATGGAAAGCTAGTGTTTACTTGTTTTTTTAACTCACTCACTAACGCCGCAAACACGCCTTGGCCACGTTTTGACTCTTGGATCCAAACCGGCCCATATTGACACGAATTGGTCGTCGATAAAGCTTGCCCAGCCAACTCAGCGAACTTAATCTTTTGAATAATATGGCGATACAATGGTTGCGCGGAAAAAAATGACCATCTTGCGGCCATCACATAACCAATAATTTGCCCTTGCTCTTCTGCCACCATAAACCAATGTTGATTAATTAGCTGACCCACCTCACTTTTGGTGAATGAATGAGCATGTAATTGGTTATCTGAACCAGACAACTCATCATCTACATGAGCACGCTCTAACTGCACAATGGCAGTAACATCGGTGAATAACGCCTTACGGATAATAAATGACAATGATTATTCCTTTGGATCTGAATAGGGAGGTTGCTTCTTAGCCCATTCTATCACTAGCGCAACAGGCAGCGGAGACATAATTAATGTTCCTACGCCAATGAGCAATGCAATCACCAACATACCACTAACTTGCTGACCTATATCGCTTTGCCAATATAAGCCTACGCCCACCAGCAACATAATTAAGCCGATGATATGCAACACTTTGACTAATTTAATCATTTGACTCTCTTTAGTTCGTTAAATAATGTTCATTAATCCAAAAACTGACAATTATTTACTCTTTTATTAATGCTCAAGTAGTAGAATAGCGCCAATTTTTTCGTATTTGGAACCCTCTCAGCATGATAAAGCATATTCTCGGCGCCGCAGTTATAGTTATAGGCCTTAGTGCTTGCCAAAGTCCATCGGCCACTGTCTCAAATGAACAATTAATTGGTACTTGGCATGTCGACACCGTCCTCGACACTCCAACCATTAATAATAGTCCTGCAACGTTAGTTTTTGCCGCAGATGGCGAGTTAACAGGTAACAACAGTTGTAATCAGTTTTTTGGCAGTTATGCCCAGCAAGGTAACTTTTTACAGCTGGCACCAGCAGGCACTACCATGAAAGCCTGCGTTGACAGCTTTATGAGCCAAGAAGCCGAGTTGATGCAAGCTATTTCATTAGTACAACAAATTGATTTCTCAAAAGGAAAACTTAATCTATTGTCAGAAAAGGGTGATACTCTATTGGTACTGACAAGACAATCATCGCCATTATCTTAATCATTTATTGCTTAAATGAGTCACAGAACTAACACAAGTGTCAGCTTAAAGTTCCACTACAAAATGAATTTTTATTCAATAAATTTGATTTTTTCTTGACTTAATAAGTCAATCTATTCAAAATGTGCTAGATTTTTGAATAACAAATATAAGATGAAATATCATTATGCCAGCGACAAGAAATCAGGATGAGCTCGTACGAACTTTTAAATCGATTCTCAAAGAAGAACGTTTTGGAAGCCAGAGCGAGATTGTTAATGCGCTTCAAACCGAAGGATTCGGTAATATTAATCAATCTAAAGTATCGCGTATGCTCAGCAAATTTGGTGCTGTTCGTACTCGTAACGCCAAGCAAGAGATGGTCTATTGCCTGCCTGCAGAGCTAGGCGTTCCAACTGCGGGTAGCCCAGTTAAGAATTTAGTGCTAGATGTTGATCATAACCAAGCCATGATAGTGGTAAGAACCAGTCCAGGTGCAGCACAATTAATTGCTCGTTTGCTGGATTCAATAGGTAAACCTGAAGGGATATTAGGTACCATTGCTGGCGATGATACGATTTTCATTTGCCCTGCAAGTATAAAAACTATTGATGATACCTTAGAGACCGTTAGATCTTTATTCAATTATAGTGAATAAAATATCACTATAAAAAAAGCAATGCCATGGCATTGCTTTTTTTTTGCTTAACGCGGGTGGTTACGCATCATCGAATTGGGTTAAAAAATCTAATGATGGCACAAAGAATGATGATCCGGTCAACGCTTTGGTAAACAACATTAAATGATCATGATTTCCATGGCCATCACCGTGAACCATACTGCGAAGCATTTGTTCAAAATGTTCTGGAGTGCGGCACACAGAAATAAAAATCAGCCCTTGCTCTCGAATCGAACCATAAGGCATGCTTTGACGCAGGATTTCTAATGAATTACCTTGCGCATCTTTTAAATTAACTCGCTTGGTATGACTGGTTAATGGCTTATCTTCCGACTCATATTCAATATCATCAACTTTAGTTCGACCAAAAATATCTTCTTGTTTTTTCAGTGGTAAACGATGCCATTTACTTAAGTTATGCATGTATTTTTGTACATGAACATAACTACCAGAGGCAAACGCTTTATCTTCATTACCAACCAATGCAACCTCTTGACGATGGCGCCCCTTAGGGTTTTCGGTACCATCAACAAAACCGGTTAAATCACGGCTGTCCATAAAACGGAAACCACGCTCTTCATCAACTAGCTCAACCAAATCTTCAAACATTTGATTAATCTCATTTGCGACAAGATGTAAAATATCGTAACGGTCACAACGAATATGAATAAACAGATCATATTCCATTGCAGGTGCATCACGAATACCTTCATTCATAGCCGGAAAAGGTTTTAATAATGCTGGGCGCGCATCAGGATAAAAGGTATCCCAAAAATTAGCACCAATACCGACAAAGCCATTAAAAGCACTGTCTGCATATTGATCTGTGAGCTCATAGATGTATTGCGCCACATTAGCAATAGATGGACGTAACTGATCTTCAACACCATCATTGGCATTAAACATCAGGTACACACTGTGTAAATTACCTTCTGCGCAAATCCCTAACTGTTCACGAGGCATAGCTTGGTTATCCATATTAACTTGATCCACCTTAATACTAAATGTCGGCCTAAATGGTGATAATTTAACGCATTGAACTCATTAGAGAGCGATTCACATATCGTCTTAGTTTAGCTAATGATTAACTAACAATGAGCTTATCTTAATCAAATATAAATTACTTGAAGTGTACTCACATTTAGCTGATTTGTTTCACCTATTGCACTCATATTCTCTCAAGTAAAAGATTGAACAGCTGTTTTAATAGATGGCTCACTCAACTCAAGTTATAGGATATTCTTCGTTAGCCGAAATCATAATATTGAGCTTATTGACTCTCAAACTTGTCATTTATTTGATTAACAGACCCACACTTTTATGACTGCATGCTGCAAGTAATGGTCTATTTTAAATTAAAGCAGCACAGTGGGCTAGACAGTAAACGGTTTTATAACAGGTTATGATTCAAGTCTGATGTTAACAATTATGCTCCATATTAAGATGACCATAGCAATCGTTAATTAAAAATGACTAGCGGATGTGGCGCAATGTGAATATCAACTCGTTGGCCAGGTATTAGTGTCGTTGATTGACTACTTACATCCAAGATATCAGCGCCAACTTTCACTTGATAATGGCATACAGTACCCAAAAAATGCCTTTCAACAATACAGCCACGACCATTGGTATTAGGATGAACTTCAATTTGCTGCGGTCGTAATAATACTTGCCCTTGGCTTCCAATAGGCCAAGGTAATTTTTCAGTACTATTAAGATTTCCAAGAGCATAATCAACTTGATAACTCGTGGTTACAGTAACAGGTAAATAATTACCCGCGCCGAGGAAATCAGCCACGTAGCGCTCTTTTGGCGAACGGTATAAGGTTTCCGCTTTACCATGTTGAATAATGGCGCCATCTTTAAATAATGCCAGCTTATCTGCAAAGACAAATGCCTCATCTTTACTGTGTGTCACAAACACCGCACTCACATTTCGCTTTTTTAATATGGCACGAATTTCCAGCATCATCTCGTTACGTACTTGCGCATCAATATTGGAAAAAGGTTCATCAAGTAATAATAATTCAGGTTGATATGCTAAGGCTCGCGCAATTGAAACTCGCTGCTGCTGTCCGCCAGATAATTCATGAGGATAACGAGATGACAAGCCAGTTAATTTAACCAGCTCAAGCATCTCATCCAACCGAGTAAGGCGCTCCTTTGCATTAAGATTTTTAACGCCAAATAAAATATTATCCGCCACGGTTAAATGTGGAAATAAAGCATAGTCCTGAAAAATCATCCCGACACCACGTTGCTCACTGGCAACAAACACGTCATCACTGCTCATTACCTGGCCACTAATACTGATACTGCCTTGGCTAATGGTTTGCAAACCTGCAATCACGCGCAGCAGTGTGGTTTTGCCGCAACCACTGGGGCCTAATAATGCGACAATTTCGCCTTGCTGCAAGGTAAGATCTAAATGACGCAAGATCACTTGACCTTGATAATCACTACAGATATTTTCAATGGTTAAGGTTGACATAATTAGCCTTGTTGCTCCAAGGAGCGATTAAGATAAATCAATGGAACAAGCCCGACTAACACAATAACAATCGCGGCTAATGCACCATGTTCAAGCTTTTCATCTGAGACAAACTGAAACACATAAGTGGCTAAGTTTTCAAATCCGATGGGGCGTAATAATAATGCTGCGGGCAACTCTTTCATACTTTCAATAAACACCAACAATGCCCCGGCAAAAATCCCTTTACGCAATAACGGTAAATGAACCCGCCAAAGCAGTTGCAATGGGGTTTGCCCCAAGGTAATACATGCCATGTCCAAAGAAGGCGAAATGCGCTTATAACTGTTCTCTAAGCTACCGATAGATATGGCAATAAAACGTACACAAAAAGCAAAAATCAGAGCGAACACGCTGCCGGTCAATAACAATCCCGGTCCACGTTCACCCAGCCAATCGTAAACATCGTTAATCGCAAAATCAATAAATGTCAGTGGAACCAAAACACCAATTGCTAGGACTGTGCCCGGCAATGCATAACCAGTAGAACTGAGTCTAGAAGGAAGATAATCACTTTTACGCGGACTGACTCGACGGACAAACATCAATATCAGTGATAACAGCATACACACGGCACTCACGATAGCGGCAATGTATAAGCTGTTAAGGCTATATTGCCAAAAACGTGTATCCCAACTCTCGTTAAAATAATCAATGGCATAAACACATAACACGGTAAAAGGCAGCAAGAAGGCAAGAAATAACAATAAAGTGCAGTAGCCTAGCGCAATCCATGCCTTAGTTGATGACAACACATATCGATCGGCTTCATTGAAGGATGATTGTTTTTGAAATAATTGTTGTTTGCGACGGGCAAATCGTTCAACACCTATCATAGAGAACACCACCAGCAACATAATTGCCGATAATTTAGCGGCAGCCGTTAAACTGCCATAGCCAAGCCATGTGTCGTAAACGGCTGTGGTTAGAGTAGGAACGGCAAAATAGCTTACAGTGGCAAAGTCTGCTGCGGTTTCCATAGCCACTAGGGCAACGCCAACAGCTAAAGCAGGCCTTGCCATGGGTAATGCCAGTCGCCAAAAACTGCGCCACGGACTGCACCCCATTACCCGTGATGCATACAATAAACTTGATGATTGCTCCATAAAAGCGGTGCGGGCTAATAAGTAAATATAAGGGAATAGTACTAACGACAGTATTATTGCCGCTCCGCCAAGGCTGCGTATCGCGGGGAAATAATAATCATGGGGTGATTGCCATTCAAACCAATCCCTTAGTGTACGTTGCACTGGGCCGGCATAATCGAGCATATCAGTATAAACATAAGCAACAATATATGCTGGCATGGCTAATGGAAGCAGTAATAGCCACTGAAAGTATCGTCGAAAAGGAAAGTCACAGCGGGCAATTACCCACGCAGCAGGAATAGCTAATAGCAGCGAGCCGAGTCCAACCAATAACATCAGTAATAAGCTATTGGCTATGTATGTCGGCAACACTGTATTAAATAAATGGCTAAATACAGCTTCGTCAGGAAGAGTGGATTGCACTATTAAGGCAATCAGCGGCAATATTAATATTACCGCGATAAAATAACCAGTAAGCGACCAGCCTCTGGTTAGGCCTAAAATCATAAATAATACCGAGTTAACTCAGCGCACCCAACTCATTTTATCAATACTATTAATCGTAGCAATAGTGCGCTAAAAATGGTTACGTGCGCTTGGCTTGGAGGTTGATCGTCTATTGAGGATCGCCATAATTACAGGTCAAATTTCACTTCGTCGAGTAATTTAACTGCCGCTTGGTGGTATTCTGCCAACTTATAAATCGGTAAGCTGTCGGCCTTAAAATCACCCCATGAGGCCACTAATTCAGACGGAGCCACATCAGCCTTTACCGGATATTCCATGTTCACTTCAGCATACATTTTTTGCGCGACATCTGAGGTAAGGAATTCCATTAATTTAATGGCATTGTCTTTATGAGGAGCATGTTTGGCTAATGCCATTCCTGATACGTTGACATGAGCGCCACGGTTCTTTTGATTAGGAAAATTAATATCGACAGCTTGTGCCCAGCTTTTCTGGTTTTTATCCATTAACATATTGCCGTAGTAATAACTGTTACCGATAGCGATATCACACAAGCCTTCTTTAACGGCTAGTACTTGATCACGATCATTACCCTGAGGCTTACGGGCTAAATTAGCTTTGACCCCTTGTAGCCAGGTTTTCGTTTTCGCTTCACCATCATGAGCGATCATTGAGGCTACTAATGCGACGTTATAAGGGTGTTTACCACTGCGAGTACAAATTTTACCTTTGTATTCAGCTAAGGCTAAGTCCTCGTAATCAATATCAATTTTACCAGTACGATCTTTAGAAGAATATAAATTACGCACCCGCATAGTGAGTGCAAACCAATTATGTTGTTGTGAGCGATATTGAGACGGAATATTATGGTCGATAATGTTGCTTTGGACCGGTGAAACAAGATCTTTATCCACCAACTCCATCAAGCGAGAAAAGTCTGATGTCAGCACTACGTCAGCAGGGGATAAACGACCTTCACGCGCTATCCGTTCAGCAATGCCATCTTTAGCAAATACGACATTAACGTCGATACCACTTTGTTGGGTAAATTTTTCAACAATCGGCTCAATCAGGAAAGCTTGGCGATAAGAATAAACCGTTAATGCCTCTGCGGCACTGACCGAAGAAGCCACACAAGCCAAACCTAATAATGCGACACTTTTTAGCAATTTCATTAATCAACGCTCCCTAATTGAAACAATATTGCGCCATCGCCGACGCGATTGATAATGGTTATCAATTGCGATAGGGTAAGTGATCATCTTCAAAGGAGCAAGTGCTGTTTCACTCGGGGCAGTGAATTTTCAAGCGAGGGAAGCAATGACCACAAAAATCAGTGAGCACTGTTGAGGCTCTGCCATCACGGCATTAATGGTTATGATTGATGCTATTACCAATATTTTTCGACTGTTATTTGCCCAGGAGCGCGTCGAAGATTTTTTGCTAATCCTTTTTCCACTAAAGCGATTTGAGCATCCGTTATCATGCCAGGGTTACCGCAGATCATCACTTGAGAATGCTCAGCATTTATCCCTAACCCCGCTTTCTGTTCAATTAATCCGCTGCTAATACCATCGGGAATACGACATGATAAAGCATTAGGATAATCTTCACGGGTCACAATAGGAATAAATACAAACTGCTGTGGATGCAGTTCAATAAACTGCTGGATGGTCTCTAAATAAGCAAGATCTTCACCAAGGCGAACACCATAAACGAGCACGACCTTTTCAAAACGTTGCCAAGGCCCACCAGTTGCCAGCATTGAGATAAAAGGTCCGACTGCGGTGCCTGTGGCAAAAAACCACAAATGTTTACCTTGCAAAGCACCATTTGGCACCTCGTCTAGAGTCATAAACCCTGTTGCTTTAGACGTCACTTCAATAGAGTCTCCAGGGGTTAATGCTTGTAGATCTGGAGACAGCAGCCCGTCCTCTACCGCAACAGCAAGCACTTCGACATAGTCCTTACCTGGGGGATTCACCAGTGAATATGCACGAGCAACACGCTTTTCATCTCGTATTTGGCTGAGCTTTATAAACTGACCAGCGATAAAAGGTTCGACATCGGCTTTGATCCGCAGTGAAAATAATTTGTCATTCCAATCAATGCGTTCAATTACTTTACCCGTAGTCCACATAGTCACGATCCTTTCACTGAGAGCCAATCTTAATCATAAGAGACTACGTCGCTTGAGTCACGCTTTGTGATTCATCTTTAGCAAGCTTATCTTGCTTAAATTGCGCTAACCCTTGCTGTATCAGTTCATATGTTTTATCCACACCAGCGGCTATGTCACCTTCTAACACCTTTAAACCAGACAATATATCGCTAGCCTCTTTAAAGCCTTGATCTATGGCATCACCAATTTTGAGCATAAAACTATCAACTTGCTCATCTAGTCCCATAGATTTATTTTGTTGTTGGTGAATAGAGAAAAAATTTGTGGCAAAGCTCACAATGCGATCAGCTGTTGCCTCTGGTGAGTAATCCACTCCGCTATCGACGCCCTTCTGAATTGCGTTGTCTCCAAGCGTAGGGGCAAGTTCTTGGTTAATGGCTTCAATTGCGGCGCGATAAAGCAACGCCATAGACTTGTCACCCGCAGAAATACTCACTTCCTCCTGTGCGGCAAGAATACTGTTGTTCATCATTTGACGACTCAGTTGACTCACTGATACTTTAGCTGATGAATTTACCGCTGAACTCGTATTATTAGCTTTATTTTGAGTTGAAGTATTCGCTTCACTGGTTGGAGTATTGTTGTTTTCTCGTCCCTTCACATTTGAGGGCGCTGCGCTTTTAATGTCCATAATAGTGTCTTATTTAAAGTAACGGATAGCTTAATTATCGACCAAAAAATGCATACCTGAAGTCATAATGAAATAAATATACGATTTAATTCACTGCAATAATGACCATAAATGCTTCTTCGTTTTAAAACAAAGCAGTTAGATAGCAAGCAGAAAAAATAAACGATATAGTGAGATTATATTTGGCATTGCTAATATGGTTAATTAACCAGACTCAATTACTATCATTACTGCGACTAAATTACCGCGAATAAACACACAGTACTCGATTCAATTTAAGGACAATAATATGCCGCAACAACATTGGTTTATGTGGGGAATGGATATCTTCTCTGGTCTTTTCTTAGTGTTATTTTGGCTATTACTGATTGCGGTCATTTACATGTTTATTGCTGATAAATGGCAAACAAAACAAGCCATACGCCATAATTACCCTGTTATCGGTCGCTTTCGATATATATTTGAAAAACAGGGTGAGTTTTTTAGACAATACTTTTTTTCTCAAGATCGTGAAGAACTGCCATTTAACCGTGCCGAGCGCAATTGGGTATATCGCGCAGCAAAAAATGTTGACCGTACAATTGCATTTGGATCAACACAAGTTCTAGATAAACCCGGTTCAGTGATGTTCATGAACTCAGCCTTTCCAGTCAGCGATCATGACTCTCACAAGACAATAGACGTAACCATTGGTCCAGATTGCACCCATCCTTACACAACCAGTAAAATTTGCCATATTTCAGCAATGAGCTTTGGTGCATTATCTCGACCAGCGATAACGGCACTATCTCATGGTGCAGCGAAAGCAGGTTGCTGGCTCAATACTGGTGAGGGAGGATTAAGCCCGTATCATCTTAAAGGTCATTGTGACTTAGTGTTTCAAATCGGGACAGCCAAATATGGTGTCCGAGACGAACAAGGCCATTTAGATCCTCAAAAACTCAGCGATATAGCAGCCCACCCTGAAGTTAAAATGTTTGAAATTAAGTTGAGCCAGGGCGCTAAGCCAGGGAAAGGAGGGATTTTACCTGCTGTAAAAGTGACCGAAGAAATCGCAGCCATTCGCGGTATTCCAGCAGGACACGACTCAATTAGCCCTAATGGCCATATTGAATTACACAATGTTGCTGACATTGTCGATATGATAAATCAAGTAAGAGACATTACCGGTAAACCAACTGGCATTAAGGCTGTATTAGGCGATATGTCTTGGGTAACCGAGTTTTTGGATGAAATTGAGCAACGTGGGATAGAATATGCCCCAGATTTTTTTACTTTGGACAGCTCAGATGGCGGCACTGGTGCAGCGCCACAGGCATTGATGGACAACGTTGGGTTACCACTAAGGCAAAGCTTGCCGTCTCTGGTTGATTTATTGAATCAACGCGGCTTTAAGCAACGCATTAAAGTCATCGCAACGGGTAAAATGATTATGCCATCTTATGTGGCTTGGGCATTGGCCACTGGCGCAGACTTTATTGCTTCAGCTCGCGGCAATATGTTTGCCTTGGGTTGCATTCAATCACTACAGTGCAACAGAGACACCTGCCCAACGGGTATCACAACCCATAATATCCGTCTGCAAAAAGGCTTAGATCCTAAAGATAAATCTGTGCGAGTGGCAAACTACAATCATTTCTTACATTATGATTTAACCATGATTGCCCACTCTTGTGGCGTAACAGACCCAAGGTATTTAACCCGTCATCACGCTCGAATAGTGCAATCGTCTGGAGTTGCAGTCACCCTTGATAACCATTACCGTCATATGCAGTAGAGAAGCACATCAACCCCAGTAAACTACTGGGGTTCGCTACGCGCGATTACTTTGCCGAATATCATTAAAGGGTGTATAATAAAATTTGATGTTTGTCACAGTAAGCGGTCTTAGTGTGATTTTAAAGCGAAATCAAACAGAAGGATTTCATGTTGAATATCAAAAAGAATGCAGTAGATCTTAATGTTGATCTAAATGTCAAAAGCTTAAGTTTAAGCTGTAAAAACTGTAATCGAATGACAGAAATCGAAGGCGAGCTAGTGTGTTTTGAGCAAGGAAAAATTAAATGCTTAACTCTCGATCCGTCTCCAGCAGCATTGATAAAAATGGTGTGTATTAATTGGCAAAAAAAATAAGCCAGTCATCGTTATACTCTCTACTAAACCATTGTTTCAGCCAATCCTCTTGTACTTACATTATCCAGAAAATCTCATTTAGCGATTAATCCTCTTTGAGCATTAAATTAAATCCACTTAAGCCAAAGCCAATACTTCAGCTTGTGATAACAGCCGCTACTAGAATATGATTTTATTACACTCGATTAATCCCAAAGTACATAGGAATTGTATTGTGGGATGGCTAGATTGATATATTGCTCTTATCCAAGTCGCTGTCCATTGCCTTCGCGAGAGTCACTCCACGAGTCGTCACTCTTAAACCGGCACACAAATCGTTGTAGACTATTTTAATCGCATCATCAGACATGTTACGCCCTTTTAGCATTGCCATAATAGCAAACCAATCAGTTGTCACTTGATGTCGGGTGCCTTCTAGCGCCGCAATTAACGCAATATTATGCACAAGTCACCTCCATACACGAATTCGCACCTTTAATAAAATCCAATTGATTGAAAAGTATAGCTATCTGGGGATAATACACCATAAGTCGGACTATAGATTAACTGCGTTGATCACTGCCGTCAAAAATTTCAGTCACGATAAATCTAACAAGTCAGTTTACGCGCTATTCTTTGCTGCTTAAGTATTCAATTATAGCGTTTAGCGTTATAAATAGCGGCCATTTATGTAAAACTTAAATGCTGTATAAGCCTTACTCATAGTCAATAAAGCATAAATGAAAAACAGCAACTTCGGTATTTTATTCTTTTATATCACCTAGCAACATAGCAACGTCCACTAGGCATGTGGCAGATTTTTTTGTTCATGTTGAATATGCCAAAGTCGCGCATAAAGACCTTGTTTAGCTAACAAACTGACATGAGTACCATGCTCAACAATCTTACCTTTACTCAATACCACTATTTGATCGGCATCAATAATGGTCGATAAACGATGGGCCACCACTAAACTTGTGTGTCCTTTAGCAGCATCTCTAAGCGCGCTGAGAATCGCTTGCTCAGATCGTGAGTCGAGAGACGATGTTGCTTCATCAAACACTAGGATGGGCGAGCCCTTCAACACCGCTCGAGCAATAGCAACTCGTTGTTTTTCTCCACCTGAGAGCTTTAAACCTCTCTCCCCCACTTTGGTATTGCCTTTATCTGGTAATGATTCAATAAAGTCACTCAAATGCGCTAGCTTAACTGCAGCGACAATCTCATCATGAGTCGCATCGGCACGACCATAGCGAATATTTTCGTAAATAGAATCATTGAATAACACAGTATCTTGCGGGACAACAGCAATAGCTCTTCGCAAAGCTTGCTGGCTAAAGTGACGCACATCAATGCCATCAATAGTGATTGCACCACTGGCAACATCATAAAAGCGGAATAGCAATTTAATAATAGTTGATTTACCCGCGCCACTGTCACCGACTACAGCAATTTTTTTCCCTGCTGGCACCTCGAAGCTAACACTGTTCAAAATAGGGCGTTGGTCGTATTGAAAACTCACATCGGTAAACTTTATCGTCCCAATCGTTGGGCTAATCTCAATAGCATCATCCGAATCTAATACTTGTGGTTGTTTGTCTAAAATATCAAACATACGCTCAATATTGGCTAATGCACCGCGGATCTCACGATACACAAACCCTAAGAAATTTAACGGAATAAACAACTGCATCATAAATGCATTAATTAACACAAAGTCACCTATAGTCATTGAGCCCTGGCTTACTTCATAAGCCGCTAATGCCATCATAGCTGTCATAGCCACAGCGATAATTAACGCTTGACCACCGTTTAGGGCAAACAATGATAAACGATTTTTTCGTTTTGCCACTTCCCATTGCTCAAGTGCAGAGTCATATCGTTGTGACTCAAATTCTTCGTTATTAAAATATTTTACGGTTTCATAATTTAACAAGCTATCCACTGAACGAGTATTGGCCAGCGAGTCAGCTCGGGCAGCATCACGAACATAACCGGTGCGCCACTCAGTCGCTACGATAGAATAACCAATATAAGCTACAACAGAAACTAAGGTTATCAGCGCAAAACTGATGCCATAATTATAAAAGAAGACCCCAATAACAAGCATAATCTCAAGCAGGGTTGGTACGATATTAAATACCATAAAACGCATTAAAAAATTGACACCACTGGTGCCACGTTCAATGTCGCGGGATAAGCCACCGGTGCGACGATCTAAGTGAAAATCAAGATCGAGTCGATGCAAATGTTCAAATACCGCCCGCCCAAGACGACGGATAGCACGTTCGGTGACTCGGCCAAATAAGGTGTCACGAACCTCACCAATAATGACATTGAGTAAACGAACCGCGCCATAAGCTAATACCAAGCCAACCGGGACTGCAATAAGCTGGGCCGGAGATTGTTTATCTAAGGTATCGACTAATTCTTTCAAAAGAAATGGCAATGCAACACTGGCGAGCTTAGCAACCACTAAACAAATCATAGCCAAAATCACGCGCGCTTTAAATTCTAGTAAATATGGCCATAACAGGCGTAAAACATGCCAATTTAACTTCCCTACCGGGCCTTCAAAATACGCAGAAGGTCTCATTTATGCTCCAGTTATTTACCGCTGCTAGGCAGTTTACGACGATCTAATATTGATTGTCTTATTATATGCCATTTTCTTATCAGACATTGCTCACATTACGATGTAATAACGGCAAACTCACCAGGATCATAAAAGGGGGGGTTAATCGCATGTAAGTAGTACGTAGATAGCACTTTAGTAGTATATTTATAGGATCCGCATTAGTCATAAATACTATATTTCAAACTTTTTTAGCCCTTTTAAGCTTTTTTAATCTAAATTGAGTTATTTCTGTAAGCAGAATTTGTTATTCTTTGGTTACATAAAAATGCTTGTTTGATAGTAAACAAACAACGATTTACGAGTTTAAAGGATACTTTATGTTGGAGAATTCAAAAATTCAGTACCCACCATTACAACTAATACAAACATGGGTATGGATGATGATTGAATCAGGTAACCCTGAGTTGCAAGAAAAAGGCCGTGATAATCTCATATCGGCTTTTGGCAGTTTAGCTAAGGCCAATGAATACTTAGTACAAGGTATAAAAAAATAAGGCGCATTTAGCGCCTTATTTTTACGTCAGTTTACACTCACTTTATGCTTGGCGACGGTTCAGGACACTTTGATTTAATGTCGCTAGCAGCGTCTCAGTGTCATCCCATCCTATACAAGCATCAGTAATACTTTGCCCGTAACACAGAGCACTGCCTTCAATTAAATCTTGACGCCCTTCAACTAAATGGCTTTCGACCATTACACCAAAAATAGCATAATTTCCTTGAGATATTTGCCCTGCCACATCTTCAGCAACCATCATCTGCTTTTTATAATCTTTACTGCTATTGGCGTGGCTAAAATCGATCATAATGTTATCAAGCAATTCTGATTTAGTCAGCTGCTGAGCAATATCAACCACATGTTCAGCGCTATAATTGGGAGTGCGTCCACCGCGTAAAATAATATGACAATCAGGATTACCTTTAGTGGAGACAATAGCCGAATGACCAAACTTAGTCACCGATAAGAAATGATGTGGAGCATTAGCAGCCCCAATCGCATCAATGGCCACCTTAATGGTACCGTCGGTACCATTTTTAAACCCGACTGGGCAAGAAAGACCTGATGATAGCTCTCTGTGAACTTGCGACTCAGTCGTGCGTGCCCCAATAGCGCCCCAACACATCATATCGGCAACATATTGAGGTGTTATCATATCTAAAAACTCACCCGCGGTTGGGATACCAGCATCGTTCAAATCAACTAATAGTTTACGAGCAGTGCGTAAGCCATCATTTAATTGAAAACTGTTATCCATATAAGGATCATTGATTAACCCCTTCCAACCAACCGTTGTTCTCGGCTTTTCAAAGTACACTCGCATAACAATTTCAAGCTGATCTTTATACTGCTGACGTAACTTAACCAAACGTTGACCATATTCTAACGCGGCAACAGGATCATGGATTGAACAAGGGCCAATCACCACCAAGATGCGATCATCTTTACGCGCTAAAATATTATGAATACTGTTACGTGCATTGAAAACGGTTGTTGATGCATGTTCGGTTGCCGGAAATCGCTCTAGAATCGCAATTGGAGGTAGCAATTCTTTTATTTCATCGATACGAATATCGTCATTTTGATAATGCATAGTGGTTACAACTCCGGCAAAACATATAATTTATCTGATTTAATATAAGGCTAAATCAGCTGATACAATCCATTAAGAAATGATAAAAAACCATCGAGAAAATGAATAAGAATCTTCAATTTAACCAGTATTTATCGACAAATCAATCAAGTATTACTCATCTGGGCCGATAAAAGAGACAATAAAAATTGATTCGTTAGCAATACGCTAAAACAATGACTGATGATCCGACAGGACCTTGGTATAAACGGAGTATTAAGTAAGGCTATTTGATGATTTTTTTATATTCAATGACGCTAAAGATAACTTGTCTTATAATCAAAGTGTACTCATGATGTTAATGTGCTTTACTTTGGTTATTACCATGAATCAACACAAGGATGATGATCTATTTAACACTAAGCAGTATCTCCTGAGGAGACTAACCATTGAAAAGCAATATCGTTTTTTCTATCTGTTTATTTAACTTATTATTAGGCTTTTGTAGACCCTTATCTGCCACTTTATTATCCCCAATAGAAAATGTCCCCCTATCAGATAAATTGAACGCGCTGAACAAGAATGAACAATCGCCGCTAATGATCGACAGCATTAGTTTTTCAACCAGTGATAGTATTGCTCCGTATTTCTTTGCTGATGAAGAGATTGGTGTGCAATATGATCTATTAAAAGCCGCCCTCGACAGTAAAAACATTGCTATTAAAGAAATTGTTCATGCACCAAATTTACGTGCGCAACGCTTAGTTAGAACCCATAAAATCGACTGCATGATTAATACGCCAGACAATGTTGCAGGTTTATTTTATACCCAAAGCTTGATTGAATATAAAAATAGCGCATTCTACTTATCAAAAAACAATCTTAATATAGAAAAAATAAGTGATCTCAATACCTTGTCCGTTTTAGGCTTTCAAAATTCAAAACAATATTTAGGTAATAAATTTAAAGATATTGCCAACGGCAATCCTCATTTTAGTGAGATTACCAATCAAAAAAGCCAAGTTGTGATGCTGTTTAATGGTTATGTACAAGTCATCGTTCTAGAAAGGCGGATATTTGAATATTATCGCTATTTACTCGCATCAAAACTCGATACGAGTGTTGCAGTAACAGAAGTCTCACTGTTTGAACCTGCCCAACGAAAAATTGCCTGTCATGATAAAATAACGGCTGAGGAAATTGATAGCGCAATTACTTCACTCAAACAATCAAATCGTTATCAAGACATACTCGAGCTTGCAGAAAAGAACTATTATCAACCACAGACTAAAACACCTTCGCAATAATTAGTGTTGCATCATTGCTTGCAACTTCATTTGGTAGCCTTGTTTATGAAGGGTATCGCTCAAGGCCATTGCACGCTTAAGGTTTTTCTCAGCAAGCCCTGCCTCACCTGTTGCCCAATACGCTCGAGATAAGCCAAAATAAAATTCATGCCGATAATCCGCTTTTTCAACAGCTCGTTTATACCACACCAGTGCATCTTGATATTGCTTATCAAAATATGCTTGTTGAGCCATATCATAGTAATAAAATGGATTATTAATTCTCGCTAACTCAAGGACCTTATGTATCTCGGCCCACTCTTGTAGACGTCCTTGCTCCCCTAAAATTAAGGCTAAATTATACAATGTCGTTAGATCTTGAGAGTCAACTTGTAGCGCTAACCGATATGCATATTCGGCCTCAGCTTCATAACCTTTATGACGATAAATAACCGCTATTGTATTGATTGCCGCTACATACTGCGGGTCTAATAAAATACTTTTTTTTACCAGTGAATAAGCGGTATCATAATCAGCATCAACCAATGCCTCCGCGGCTATATTGTTATAAAACATCGCGGTTAATTGACGCTTATTGACTGTTTTTTTATGGTAAGCACGAACTGAACGTTCAGGTAAGAAATCCACCAAAATATCAGTCCCCCTAAATAATACAGTATGAGAATCCTTCGCTGGTAACAGGCTCAAATTGACGTGACCGTTGACTAAATAAAAACCACCACGCCTATCCCAAACGGGTTCAATATCAATATCATAAAACTCAACAGGCACATTTAACACATCAGCTAAAGCTGCCGATAACACCACCAGAGACATACAATTACCTTGGCGATTAAGCGCTGTTTCACTTGCGGTATGAGTAACATTATCGCGGTATTCAAAACCACCATCTTGAGCACCAATATACTGAGCTAACCATTCATTGGCGATAATACTCTGGCTACGAAGCATATTATCCGCTTGAAACTGTCGCCTAAATTGAGCCACAAATGGCTCAGGTAAACGATAAATATCATCAACCTCCACAGTGTCTATTGGCGTAAATAGCTCATCATGAAATAAGTTCGCAATCTTGAATGCTTGATTTGGAGATGGCGTTGACTGACAAGCACTCATACCGAAAAGTAAGGTAACGAGTAGAAGTTTAATCCATTTGAATGATAAATAGTCATGATAGTAACAGGCATCAACCGCTGTCTTTTTTGAGTGACGAGTGAACATAATTCAGCCCTCAGATAGAAATACGCTATCTAAAAGCATAGTCAATAGTTGCCTATTCAGCCAAAGCTACTGAGATAAGGTTTGATACCAAGGCATTCGCTATTGAGCTGGGGTGTCACTCAAAGGAGGATCAATTTGGATGAAAACTTGTGTGTCTTGATAGTCATAGGGACGATAGAATTGTTGGCCACAGCTAAAATAATTAAACGGTGACGCTATCGCCAAGCATCCAATCGGTAACGATTGTAGGATAGTAACCTGCTGTTGCTGCCGTAACAGCTCTTGCCATTGGTGCTGTTGTAACAATTGGTCGCGAACAGCAAAAGCATCAAAAGGCGTAGATGATTGACGCACCACAACAGTGCCAGCATGGCTCATGACACCAAACAACAAGCTAAAAAGTATCGCCGCGATCAATAAGTTTACCCATGCTCGCATCATAGTTACCTCATCACTGTTTTTATCATCCAAATACCAATATATCACGCTAGCACATTGACTCGCTTTCCCCAACAGCGGCGTTAAGAATTTTGTTGGATGCATAAAAAAACAGAACCTAAAGGTTCTGTTTTTTTATCTTACTTAGATTAAAGAATTAACTTAACCAGCGCTTTTGACACTCACAAACTCAGGATAAGCATCAACACCACAGTCAGAAGCATCCATACCGTTGTACTCTTCTTCTTCTGTTACTCGAATACCCATGGTCATTTTTAATATAAACCATACAAGTAACGATGCGCTAAAGACCCAAATAAAGATAACGGCGGCACCGTATAACTGGCTACCAAAACTAGCATCAGCATTTGATAATGGAACTAACATCACCCCAAGGAAACCAGCAACACCGTGAACCGAAATCGCGCCAACTGGGTCATCAATTTTAATTCGATCAAATGCGATAACCGAGAAGATAACAACAGCGCCCGCCACTAAGCCAATCACACCAGCCATTAACAGTGAAGGTGATAACGGGTCAGCAGTAATCGCCACTAATCCTGCTAACGCACCGTTTAATATCATGGTTAAGTCAGCTTTGCCCCAGACAACTTTACACACAATCAATGCTGAGATAGCACCAAAAGCAGCGGCAG
This sequence comes from Shewanella sp. SR43-8, assembly GCF_014163775.1. Taxonomy (NCBI): domain Bacteria; kingdom Pseudomonadati; phylum Pseudomonadota; class Gammaproteobacteria; order Alteromonadales; family Shewanellaceae; genus Shewanella; species Shewanella sp. SR43-8. The sequence goes on from NZ_JACJDX010000003.1 coordinate 56,701, forward strand.
AGTTAGTATTTACGAATATTTTAGCGACTGCACTGGCATTTTCAGCATCTGAAACTAACAGTTGTGAACCACCGTTAAAGCCAAACCAACCCATCCATAAAATGAACATACCTAAGGTTGCCATTGGTAAGTTAGATCCTGGAATTGGATGAACTTGACCATTTTCACCGTATTTACCTTTACGAGCACCAAGAAGCAGTACACCAGATATCGCCGCTGCCGCACCAGCCATGTGAACAATACCACTACCAGCAAAGTCGACAAAACCAGCTTCCGAGAGGAATCCACCGCCCCATGTCCAGTAGCCTTCGACAGGATAAATAACAGCTGTCATTACGATAGAGAAGACTAAGAAAGACCACAATTTCATCCGTTCAGCAACGGCACCAGACACAATCGACATTGCAGTAGCAACAAACACCACTTGGAAGAAAAAGTCTGACTCTAATGCATGGTCTGCACCTTCAGCTTGCGAACCAATCAATGTGCCAAAAGAAGGAATAAAGCCACCTTCGACATTGTCTACATACATAATGTTATAGCCAACCAATAAAAACATGACACAGGCGATTGCATATAAACATACGTTTTTAGTTAAAATTTCAGTGGTGTTTTTTGAACGGACTAGGCCAGCTTCTAACATGGCAAAACCCGCGGCCATCCACATCACAAATGCGCCAGAGATAAGGAAATAAAATGTATCTAGTGCGAAACGTAATTCAGTAACCGTTAGGCCTAATTGAGTTAACTCTTCCATAACAGTCTCCTATAATGCTTCGTTATCAAGTTCACCCGTACGGATACGGATCGCTTGTTCTAAATCAGTAACAAATATTTTACCATCACCAATTTTGCCGGTATGGGCAGCACTGGTAATCGCTTCAATAAGCATGTCCAAGTTTTCATCTTTGGTCGCAATTTCTAATTTTACTTTAGGTAAAAAATCCACTTGATACTCTGCCCCACGGTAAAGCTCAGTGTGGCCTTTTTGACGTCCGAAGCCTTTTACCTCAGTAACAGTCATACCTTCAATGCCCATGCCTGCAATGGCTTCACGGACATCATCCAACTTAAATGGCTTGATGATAGCGCTGACGAGTTTCATCTCGACCTCCAAAAGTGTGAAAAAATGTAATTGTTATTTATTTGTTGAATAGTTAATTCAATCATTAGGCCACATTTTCAAACCACTGTTATGTATAAGTTTTATTTTATTTTTCATTTTATTTGTTAACATAAAAGCACCATTCAAGTGCATCTCAAACATCAACGCATCATTTTAGTGCAATTATTGAGCTGGCTTTTATCACGTCGAGTAACAACGGCTTAAGCCAGAGGTTTTTAGAGCGAACATAAAAAAATAGCCCTCAAATGAGGGCTATTTTTATGATTTAAGGATTAATAACACCATAAAGCGTTAAGGTTCAACACCAGTTATTTATAAGTCGCCTCACGCTTTTTAGCTTCTTCTTTCCACTTAGGAACAAGTGTTTTCTTGAATTCAGCTTTTTCAGCATTCATGGTTTTCATGTCCATGCCTAATGCTGCTTGCGCTTTAGCTTTAGTTGACGTATCAGGATATGCAATTGGTTGTTTAACTCCTTTAGCACCTAATAACTGAGCCAATTTAACCCGAGCATCAGCAGCTTTATCCAATGAAGTACCTAAAATACGTAATACTTCAGCAGGAGCATGAGACGATGCACCATGAGATGCAGTGGCATAATCCCAACGCCACTGTGAATGACGAATATCCATTAGGATTGGCTTCATTTCAACTTCAGTTGCGCCAGCATCCCACGCCGCTTTAGCTTCAAAGTGAGCTTTAACTAATTGAGTTTCAACACGTGCCTTTAAGTCTTGTGCTTTCTGTTTGCTTTCATTAACTAAATTGACCATAAACTCTTTGCTTTGACTGTGACAAGTGGCACATGTTTCTTCAAAGCGATCAAATGGGTTACCCACTTTATGGTCTGTAAATTTGCGACCTTTGTCATTAGTCACTTTAGGCATATGACAATCAACACAGCTCACGTTATTTTGACCGTGAACGCCCATTTTCCAAGTTTCATAACCAGGATGTTGCGCTTTTAACATTGGCGTTTTAGACACGGCATGAGTCCAATCAGAGAACTCCATGTTGTCGTAATACACTTCCATTTGCTCAACTGTGGTACCCATATCCCAAGGGAATTTAACAAAACCAGGACGTTCTGCTGTTTTCTCGAAATAGTACTCAACGTGACATTGAGCACACACCATTGATTGCTTGTCTTTACGAGAAGCTTTATCAAATGGCGTATTTAATGTTGCCATGGCGCGCTCAGCAAACGGACGAGACATGCGTAACTTTGAAGATCCTTTTTCATGACAGTCAGCACAACCGAGCACATTGACAATTTCTGGGCCACCTTTAGCCCATTTACCACTGAAATAGCCATCTTCACCTTGCTCTTCAATCACCCGTGGTACGTCAGGACTTTTACAGCTCCAGCAGGCCATTGGCATTGGACCATCTTGTGCATTTTTTGGTGCGCCAGTACGCAATGTATTCGTTACGTCAGTTACTGCATACATATGACCACGAGGTGCATTGTAATCTTTAGCAAAACCGTAACCAGCCCATAAAACAACTAGGCTAGGTACTTTTTCTAACATATCGACAACTTCTTTGCTTTCATCTGTAGCATGCCAGCTGTCGTACTGTTTTGAGAATTTATCCTTATAAACTTCATTACGAGGTTCGGTTTTCTCACTAGCCATTGCGCCAGCGGCTAAAAAACTGGCTGCAATCACTGCACTCAGTGCAATTGATTTTGCGTTCATCTTCATCACCCTTTATCTCCGTGTTACATTATATTTAATTTAATAATCACGACATCTCTAGAGACAAAGTTAGCTATTTAAAACGGCTTTAAATATACCTCTTATGGGGTATAGAGACTAAAGTTTGCGCCAGATCAATATGTAGACAGGATGTGTTTCACACTTTTGCAAACTTGTTAATGTTTTCAAGCGACACCTAATGTAGAACACACTATTGAACCTGGTATAAAACTGGGCTTTTGCTTATTTTTAATCCCTTACCGTTATCGACAGCAGGACTTTATGTTTACTCGTGGCAGCCTTACCTCCACCATTTTAAGTTTAATGCTCGTGGTGATTTTATTGTCATCAAGCTTAGCGGTGTTTTCCATCGTCAGTTTAACTTTTAGCTTGGGAGACGCCAGAGGAATAAACGCCTCAGGCTCGCTACGAATGCAAAGCTACCGACTATTGCTTGACGCCAATATTGGCAGCCATAATATCGATGAAAAAATTGCTGATTTCGAAACAACACTCAATTCTGAAGCGCTTAAACGCTCCCTTGCATGGTATAGCCCAAAAGAAATGCGTGACCAATACGTATTGGTTATTCATAAGTGGCAAGTAATGAAAGTCTATATTGAGGAAGGAAACATCCGCCTATACTCCGCTTCGTTAACCGACTTTGTTAACACCATTGATACCTTAGTGCTGAATATGGAACAGTTCGCCGCCTTTAAATTAAAGTTACTGGTTATTGGGCAAATTATTGGTTTATCTATTTTACTGATTATTGCTTTTTTTGCGGTGGCATTTACCCGTAAGCGCGTCGTTAAGCCATTGCAATTATTGATAGAAAGTTCCACAACAATCTCTAAAGGAAACTTCAAAGTTAAAATGCCTAAAACGGACTATATTGAACTCACCGCCTTAGGTAATGCATTGCAAAAAACTGCCGCTGAATTAGCCAGCTTGTATGAAGATTTAGAAAACCAAGTCAACGAAAAAACCTTGGCATTGACCCGCACAAATAACGAGTTAAAGTTTCTATACGACAACCTTGTCATGTTACATGCCAATAAACTCGACTATAAAGCCTTACAATCAGCAATCAATCAATTGAAATATTATGAAAATTTATCCTATTTACGCTTAGTTATTGAACATGATGACGGCTCCAAAGACATCATTAAGGCTGAAGGGGGTTGGCCAGATGAATTACCGATTGAATCGTTACACTTTCCATTATTAATAGAAAAGACTCAATTGGGCTATTTGGATGTGATATCTAATCGACCAGTTAACCGATTACTGTTTGAAAACTTCGCCATGATGTTAACGCGATCTATTACTATCCATAATGCATCTGAACAACGCCAACAATTAGCGCTACTCGAAGAGCGTGCTGTGATTGCCCGAGAGCTACACGATTCAATTGGGCAATTATTATCTTTTTTAAAAATCCAAGTCAGTTTATTACGCAAAAGCCTCAATGACTCATGTAGAAGCCCAGAAGTAGAAGCCCAATTGATGGAGATAAACGAAGGTGTCAGTACGGCTTATGTTCAATTACGTGAACTGTTATCGACCTTTAGGTTAACCATTAAAGAACCTAATTTACCGCAAGCTATCGACGTAATGTTGGATCAGTTACGCCATCAAAGCCAAATTGATATCCAATTGAATTACAAACTATCAGCGCACTTACTTGAAGCAAAACAGCACATTCATATTTTGCAATTAATTCGTGAAGCGACATTAAATGCAATAAAACACGCTACCCCTGAGCATATAGTGATAGATTGTCAGTTAACCGACAAGGGCATGATTACTATCTCAATTTGTGATGATGGCATCGGTGTGACACATTTAGTAGAACGAGATCAACACTTTGGTATTGGTATCATGCATGAACGCGCCAACAAACTGAATGGGATCGTATCGTTCAATAGTAACCAGCTTGGTGGCACTACTGTTACGCTGAGCTTTCCACCTCAACAGGAGCCTTTAAATGGGTAAGCCGTATTCTGTACTTGTTGTCGACGACCATCCGTTATTACGTCGTGGTATTTGCCAATTAATCACCTCAGACAGTGACTTCAGCCTTTTTGGTGAAACCGGCACGGGACTAGAAGCACTGACCGCTGTGGCCGAAAATGAACCCGATATTATTTTGCTCGATTTGAACATGAAAGGCATGTCTGGCCTTGATACTCTTAATGCGATGCGTCAAGAGGGAGTAACAGCAAGAATTGTTATTTTAACGGTTTCTGATGCTAAACAAGATGTCACTCGACTGCTACGCGCTGGTGCCGATGGTTATTTACTCAAAGACACTGAGCCTGATTTATTGTTAGAGCAACTCAAAAACGCCATGCTAGGCCATCGGGTAATCAGTAATGAAGTAGAAGCTTATCTTTATGAATTAGAGAGCGCTATTGACGACAACAGCTGGGTAGAAACCTTGACCCCTCGCGAATTACAAATATTGCAACAACTGGCAGAAGGTAAAAGTAACCGAATGATCGCTGAGGATTTACACATCAGCGAGGGCACGGTCAAAGTACACGTTAAAAATTTACTGCGTAAAGCCAATGCAAAATCACGGACAGAAATGGCAGTTCGCTACCTTAATAATTAGCCCACTATCAAAGTTTAAATCACCATTAACAATTAACAACAAAGCCATTTAAACCTGGTTTTGTTGTTAGTTAACATCAACGAGAATTAAGACATGATTATTTATCGTTAATAAATGCTAACCAACTCTCCAGTACTGACTCAAAATCTTCAAGACCACAATAAGATTCAGATTCGGCATTGTACAGGCTCATAGAGTCTTCTAATAAGTGCTCTTCCTCAAAATCAATCACACTGGCAAACACTCTCACTTGCTCAGAGTCAATATCGATGGTTAATTCTCCACCGACATCTCGCATGTGGTTTAGGGTCCCAGATTTGATTAATGCTATCTGCGTTAGAATATGAATCGCTTTGCTCTTGTCGTCACCAAGCTCTTCTGCAAACCATCTGCCTAACACTTCATGATCCATACTAAATTCAGCAAATACCGTGCCTTCTAGGCGGTTACGACGAAATTGATATTCCATACTAGAACTCTTTTTTGTTAGTATTTTTTCTATTTTAACCGATGATCGGCGACTCCGCTGCTAGTTAGCAGACCGAATAATGTGTTTGATGGTTAAATATACGATAACTAAAGGATTTCATTTTATAAGATTGCTTTAAACTTGGGCAAGATTAAAAAGTAGCGTAAATTATGACAATAGTGATCACATGGACTCTCTTATAATGAATAATGGTTTTATATACAGTTTGTTGCTAACGGGGCCCAATGCAGGCCAGTCATTGACTGAGGAACAAATAGCACAATGGCAACCTGCTGATGGTCTGTTATGGCTACATCTGCGTTACCGCGAACCTAAAGCGCGTAAATGGATCCTCAACTCTGGCTTAGATAGAGTTGAGAGGGATACCCTCTTGGCTACTGATACTCGCCCGCGAGTATTAAGCTCAGACAAAGGTATCTTACTGGCGCTGCGTGGGGTTAATTTAAATCCTAACTCAGATCCTGAAGACATGGTTGCTGTGCGGATCTACGCTGAAGAATCCAAAATCATTTCAACGTGCGAGCGCCAGCTACAATCCGTAATTGATGTTGCCGATGCAATCGTTCAAGGTAAGGGCCCAATTGATAGCGCGGCGTTTATCATGGCCATTTGCGAACGCCTAACGCAACGCAAAGTAGAGTTTATTGGCAAGCTTGAAGAACAGCTCGATGAACTAGAAGAACGTGTTGTGACTCAAGTGAACAAGAGCTTGCGCACCGACATTGCAGAATTGCGCAGACAGACCGTAGTGTTGCGTCGCTACCTTGCGCCACAACGAGAAGCATTTTCTCGTATGCTGCAAGAAACTAGCGAATTATTTGATCACAATGACAAAGTCCGTCTTCGTGAAATACATGAAACGCTGATTCGAGTAATTGAGGATCTGGATGCTATACGCGACCGCGCCAGCGTCACCCAAGAAGAACTACAATCGCAACAATCCGAGCAAGTGAATCAAAGACTGTATTTTTTATCTTTAATTTCGGCCGTATTTCTGCCATTAGGATTTTTAACCGGTTTATTAGGCGTCAATATTGGTGGCATTCCTGGTGCGGAATCAAACTGGGCTTTTGCAGCATTCTGTGGTGGATTATTTGCACTCATTGCCTTACAAATGTACCTATTTTACCGCTTAAAATGGCTATAACCTGACGATAATTTAACGGTAATCTGGCATTTGCATTTATTCGTGAGCTTAGGCAATCATTAAATTAAGCGTCTCTGTTATATCAGCGCTATTATTGGCGTCATGGCATCAGTATTACGACATTTGATACGCCTAACATAGCGCAACATTGGCAGACTGAATGATGCAATTATTTAGATCTAAGATAAACACCTTCAAGCCAACCTCAATGTAAACAAAAAGGACGCCGAAGCGTCCTTTTTACTATCAAAATGTCAATCACTGAGCGACTGAACTATAGATGATATTACTTAGCATCTGCAGCAGGTGCCGGTGCTTTTTCTACTGAAACTAATTCAACTTCAAAAACAAGTGTTGAATTAGCAGGAATAGTACCCGTGTCGCGTTCACCGTAAGCAAGTTCTGATGGGATAACAAACTTGTACTTAGCGCCTACAGGCATTAACTGCACGCCTTCAGTCCAACCAGGAATAACGCGGTTTAATGGGAACTTAGCCGTTTCACCACGAGCATAAGAGCTATCAAACTCAGTACCGTCAATTAACGTGCCACGATAATGTACTTCTACAGTATCTTCAGCTGCTGGTTTCTCACCGGTACCTGGCTCTAATACTTCATACTGTAAACCAGACTCAGTAGTCGTTACGCCTTCTTTAGCTTTGTTTTCTTCTAAGAATTTTTTGCCTTCAGCAATCGATTTAGCCGCTAAAGCTTCAGCTTGCTCTAAACGTTTGTCATTTAACTTTTTATCTAGATTTTGCAATACAGTCTGCATTTCTTCTTCTGTTAACAGCATTTCTTCGCCTAAGCCATCGCTAAAGCCTTTAATCACCATATTACGGTCAACAGTAAAACCTAATTCTTCTTGTTCTTTAATGTGGCCAGACATGTACTTACCAATTGAACCACCAACACTATATGCTTCTTTTTGAACGTCAGTTGTTAATTCAACTTTCTTTTGAGCAACGTCTTGTGCTTCATTACACGCAGTAAGGCCAACAACGGCTAATGCAACTAACGATAATTTGTAAATAGATTTCATTAAAGCTTCCTCAGCATCCTTTAGTGGTTACAATAACCTTAATACATTCAATCAATGAGATGTTTAAGTGGTCATGTTCGTTTGCCACTTTATACTAGTTAAAACGGTTATACCATTGGGTAAACCTTATATGACAAGGTTTAGGACAATAATTCAAGGAGCAAGTTCATGACACGCGTTTCAATGCTGCTTTTTTGTTCAACACTCGTCCTAACAGGTCTGCTATCTGCATGCCAACCTAGCCCAACTCAAGTACACGTTATCACGACCGATGCCAGTTACAGTGCAAGCTTGTCAAACGATGCCACCATCGCCTTAGTAAGCACAGCCCATAACGGAGTACAAGTATGGGACCTCAGCCATTCAAGCCTGTCTTATCAGTGGTTCCAAGGGCAGCAACAAAATACCAGTAATGTTATTGACACTGCAATATCTGCTAATAACCTTTATGCCGCAACAATTAGTAGTCATTCCCTGGCTATATGGCGCTTAACCGATGGTTCTTCAGTGGGATGGTGGTCGTTACCCTCTTATGCCCAAAGTGTCGCCATCGCCAATACAGGGCAAACACTCGTTGGTTTAGTCGATGGATCAGTAATGTCATTGTCGCCAGAAAAATCGCGACTCATCCAGTTTTTAGCCCACAAAGAAAAGGTTAATAGTGTTTCAATTAGTGCAGATGGTAACAGCGCATTAAGTGGCGATAATGATGGCAAGGTGATTCTTTGGCAAACTCAAACTGGCCAGCCACAGCAACAATGGCAGTTGAGCTCACGCGTGACGAAAGTGCTAATTAATGACTCAGCTTCACTCAGTTTTGCCAGCGATATCACTGGTAACGCCACCCTGTGGCAATCTGATACAGGCATTCTCATTAGTAATCTAGATATTAATCGACGCCAAATGAACTTTTCAACGGCTCGTTTTGTCAATAATGATCAGCAATTACTCACAGGAACGCCATCAAGAGAAATCTTTTTATGGCAAATTAACTCGGGTAAACAAGTTTCACATTGGCAAGTTCAATTGAGTAAAAACACCCAAAATAGAGGGGCTGTAGTATACTCTGCCACTATGCCAGCACCTGGCTCAATCGTCAGTATTAGCAGCCAAGGTTTAGTTGAATATTGGCAGCAGTAATTAATTAATAAGAGGTCTACATGGACAGCATTTTGCAAAAAATTGATGATCTTGAAATGAAACTATCATTTCAAGATATCTCTATTGAAGAGTTAAACCAAGAAGTGATAAAACTCAATGCATTAGTTGCCAGACAACAACAGCAAATGCTATTAATGGTAAATAAACTGCATTCTATTGAGCCAAGTAACATGGCGTCTCCAGCTGAAGAGACACCTCCGCCACATTACTAACTCTTTACAGTAAAGTACATCTCTCGGAAAAATGATAAGTCGCACTATAGATTCGACGCCCAACTATGTGGCTAGACTCTCATCGAGAATCAGTTAATTATGGGTGAGATTGAAGATATTATGAGTAAGTTGTAACATTTTTAAGTCGCTATATGTGAAGCAATCACGATTTGAAAAATAGATTAATGCCGATCGTCATTAACACAAACAACAAGGACAGCCGTCACTTATGCAGCTAAAGCCATTACTCAGCATTGCCACGACAGGCGAAGAGATACTGACTCAAAAAGCTGAACCCGTGACGGTGTTTGACCAAGCGTTACGCACTTTAGCTGATAATATGCTCAGCACTATGCTAAACGCAAACGGTGTTGGTATTGCGGCAACGCAAGTGTTTAGTAAAGCGGCCATGTTTATTATGGCGTCAAATCCCAACGAACGTTATCCCGATGCCCCATTAATGGCTCCAACTGTGGTCATAAACCCACAGATATTAACCGCATCGGCTGCGACTGAAGTTGGGGTTGAAGGCTGTTTATCGATCCCAGGGCAGCGGCTATCGATTTCACGACATTGCGAAATTAAAGTGCAATTCCAGTCACTAGATGGCCAGTTACATCAACAAACATTAACGGGTTTTGTTGCCCGTATTTTTCAACATGAATATGACCATTTACAAGGCATAACCTTACTTGAACGGGTCAATCTGATGGCAACCAAGATCCAGGTGACACAATGTTAAGAACATTCTGTATTGGGTTAATTCTCAGCCTTAGCCTATCCGGTTGCGCTTTTAACAGTGTATTTGTTAATTACCCGTCGCAAATTGCTCCATTTAAACAACAGCTCAACAGCGAGACTCCAGCAGCAAACATCACCGATTTAGCCAATAATATCAGCGGTAATGATGGCTTACTTTATGCCCAAGAATCGGGACGTATTATGCAAGTTGCGGGCGATTTTACTCGCAGTAAAACCTACTACCAACAAGCCATTGATGCTTATCAAAGATTTGATGACAAAGCCATCGTTAGCGCCAGCAAGTTAGGCGCAGGTGCAAGCAGCCTGTTACTAAACGATAATACGATTCCATATCGAGGTCCAGGTTATGAGCGCATCATGCTACATCAATATCAGGCGCTTAATTATTTATTCAGCGGCGATATTCAAGGTGCATTAGTAGAAGTCCGCCGCAGCAATGAGCTGCAAAGCCTTGAGCAAGCTCGCTATCAACAATCACAAAAGTCAGTGCAAGATATGGCTAATGGCGTCATCGATGATCAAGTGGAGCGGTTAGGTAAAGAAGCTGGCAATGTGACGAGTTCGTTTCTCAATGCTTACAGTTATTACACCACGGGGTTATTGCACGAACTGGCTAACGAACCTAACGATGCCTTTATTGATTACCGAAAAGCGGCGCAAATTACCCCAGATAATGTTTTTCTCCAACAAGACTTGGTCCGTTTAGCCAAACAATTGAGCATGCCTCAATATGATGAGTTTAAACGGCGCTGGGGAGAGGCGACATTACCCACTGCGGGTCAGGGGCAAGTAATCTTTATTATTGAAAAAGGCTTTGTACCTGAAAAACAAAGTATTACGGTTCCTTTCCCCATCAACGGTAATATACAATCGGCCTCATTAGCCACTTACTTGCCGCAACATCCATTAGCGAATAATAACCAAATTCAAGGGCTTGATGCGCCACTGACCGCGCAAGCCATTGCCAATATTGATGCGTTAGCCATTAATGCATTAAAAGAAGATTTACCCGCAGCCTTGTTTCGTCAAGCGGCAAGAGTTTATGCTAAATACCAAATGAACCGTAGCGTACAAAACAGTGACCAACGCGCCAATAATCAAGTTGATGCTGCTGCGATGGTGATGCAAATATTTAATGTTATCACTGAGCAAGCTGATCGCAGAAGCTGGCTCACGCTACCACGACAAGCTCAAATTGCCCGACAATTTATCGACGCTGGCAGCTATAATATTCACCTAAATAACAGTAAAAATGTAAAAATTGACGTAACAGCAAACCGTACAACATTAATTTGGGCAATAGAGACTGGAAATCGTACCCGTTTTTATTCGATAATAATCTGATAAACGATAATTACATATCAACTGTCACTCATCACTAATGGAATTTACTATGAAAAATTTGAAACTGATATTGATACTCGCAGCAGTGATGGGGCTGAGCGCCTGTCAATCTAAAGTAGAGTATGGCGACGCTACTGAAGTTGAAACCGTTAACGAGAACTTCGGCTCCACCGATCTTCAAGCTATTGCAGCTAAAATGGTCGATAGCATGATGGCATTCCCACCAGTGGTGGTAATGACACAGAGCAACCGTCCGATTGTATTTGTGGATAAAATTAAGAATAAAACTTCTGAGCATATTGATACTGAATCGGTAACCGATAGCATTAGCAACAAGCTATTACGCTCTGGTAAGTTCCGTTTTATTGATATGACTAAGGTTGATACTGTTCGCAAACAACTCGATTATCAAAACAACGCTGGCATGGTCGATCCATCTACTGCGATTAAATTTGGTCGCCAAATTGGCGCGCAATATATGCTTTATGGCAACTTGTCGAGCATTGTTAAACAAGATGGCAGCACCAAAGACGTTTATTACAAGATGACCATGCGTTTAATGGATCTTGAAACAGGTTTAATTGAATGGTCTGATGAAAAAGAAATCCGTAAAATGAAATCAAAGTCATTTTTAGGTTTATAAGTCACAACCTATAGCATTAAAGCCGACATTGTTGTCGGCTTTTTCATTAATCTAATAATAAGTTAGGAACACTAACGTGAAATTGTTATCCACTGAATTGTTTAGTCCTCGGGTTATTAAAACCAGTCTCATCGCATTATGTTGTGCTAGCGTTATTAGCTGCAGTAGCTCAATATCCACCACCGCCTTTCAACGGGATGGCTCAGCCTACATTAGCCAAGAACAAGCGCAAGCTAGATCCAGTGTGATATCAAATGCGCAATATGAGCTAACCTTCTTTCTAAGTGAACATAGTCAATTCAGTGCAAAATCAGTTGTTAACTTTGACTTAAGCAGCGTGCCAAAAGCGCTTACGCTCGACCTTAATAAAGCCAATATCAAACAATTTATCATTAACGGTACTAAGGTATATCCTAATTACAATGGTGCTTATATTGTACTAAATCAAAGCCTACTAGTAGATGGCCACAATACCGTAGAAGTCGAGTTTACTCGCGAGCACAGCACCAATGGTGAAGGCTTACATCGTTTTGTCGATCCCGTAGACGGTAAAGTTTACTTGTACTCGCATTTTGAACCTGCTGCCGCTCAGCAAATGTTTGCCGTATTTGATCAACCCGACCTTAAAGCCAGCTATCAAATCAATGTTCATGCCCCCAAAGACTGGCAAGTGATCAGTGCAATGCGTGAAACCAATATCGTCGACCAAGGTGAAACCAACTTATGGACCTTCCCTGCCACGCCTAAGTTGAGCCCCTATAATTTTTCTATGCACGCTGGTCCTTACCATGTTTGGGAAGACAACTCAGGCCGTTATCCAATGCGCTTGTTTTCGCGTCAATCAGTAGCGGATCAAGTTTCACCACAAGATTGGTTTACTTACACCAAACAAGGGTTAGACTTTTTTGATCGCTACTTTGGTATTGCATACCCGTTTAAAAAATACGACCAAGTATTGGTGCCTGACTTCCTTTACGGTGCAATGGAAAATGCTGGGGCAATTACCTTTTCAGAAGACCGTTTCTTATTTAATGCCGCAATGACAGCTGAACAAAAAGAACGCTTAGCCGGCGTTATCATGCACGAAATGGCTCACCAATGGTTTGGCGACTTAGTGACAATGAAGTGGTGGAATGGCTTATGGTTAAATGAAAGCTTTGCCTCGTTTATGGGCACCCTTGCTACCAGCGAAGCAACCGAGTTTAGCAATGCATGGCGTAGCTTTTATGCTAAAGGTAAGCAAGCAGCTTACCATCAAGACAGCTTAGTCACGACCCATCCTATTGAAGTACCTGTGGCCACCAGCAAAAATGCCTTTGATAACATCGATGCCATTACTTATCAAAAAGGCGCATCAACCATTAAGCAATTACGTCACTTGCTCGGTGAAGACATTTTTCGCCGTGGTGTAAGCCAATATCTTACACAATATAGCTATCAAAATGCTGAGCTCAATGACTTTATCAATAGCCTAGCTACTGCCAGTGGTCGAGATTTATCCCAATGGACCAAAGAATGGTTGTATGCCGCAGGGGTCAATACCATCAAAGCCCAGTACACCTGCCAAGGTGGACAAATTAGCTCATTCGCTTTAGTTCAAACAGCAGATAGCCAATTTCCAACACTACGCGAGCAACGTGTTCAAATTGGGCTATTTAACAAAAACAGGTACGAACTTGAAAAACAACAAGTCATCGCGGTTACCTATAAAGGCGCTTACACCAAAGTTGATCAGTTAATCGGTGAGGTTTGCCCAGATTTAGTCTATCCAAACTATGACGACTGGGGATTTGTAAAAGTTGAGTTAGACACGAGTTCATTTAATACCGCTAAGCAGTCTCTAGGCCAAGTGAGCGATCCGTTACTACGCTCAATGTTGTGGCAAAGTATGTGGGACAGCGTCATTGATGGTAATACATCAATGGAGCAGTTCTTAAATATCGCATTAATTAATGCACCACTGGAAAAAGATTACACCATATTAGGTCAAGTGCTTGGTAATCTTCAGCAAGCCAAAAACTATCTTGATCTTATGGCGCCCATGCATGCAAGTTACAACAGCAAAATCTCAAAGGCATTAAGCCAAATGAGCTTGCGTATGAGCATGGAAAGCTACCGTAACCGAGACTTCCAACGCCGTTGGTTCGATGCCTATATTAGCCTGTCTAGTCACGGCGAGGCGTTAAAACATATTCAATCTTTACTGCAAAGTAAAAGCCATATTAAAGGGTTAAGCATAGATCAAGACTTGCGCTGGGCCATGATCCGCCAGTTAAACCGCTATGATTATGGTGACGCTCAAGCGTTACTTGCTCAAGAAAAACATCTTGATCAATCTGACTCGGGCGAAAAAGCAGCCATTGCAGCTGAAGCCATCCGTCCGCAATCAGCGCTTAAACGCCAATGGTTAAATACCATTGAGAATAATGACACTATGCCTTTCTCTAAGATCCGTATTGCGATGTTTAACCTCTATCCTGCGGAGCAAAAGCTATTAAGTGCGGCGACCGCAGAACAACGCTTTGCTAACCTACCGTTAATGGACGATAAAGGACCAGTATTTATGCGTAGTTTTGCCGCGGCACTGATCCCGACGCAGTGCAGTGCAAGCAACATTAATGCAATTAGTGATGTCCTAGATACGCAAACAGGTTTATCACAACTCGCGCGCCGCGCCCTACTTGAAACCCGTCAAGAAGAGCAGCGCTGCGTAAAAATAAAACTGCTATTGCAGTAACCGCTACTCTAGTCGTAATAACAATCAATGGATTAGTCATTTAATGATGAAGCCATGGGGTGAATACAAACAAGCGCTGATAAATATCAGCGCTTTTTTATTAGCTCAATAAAACAACTCTATACTGAGCCTGTGGATTTTATAGCATTTGATAAATTACATAATAAATATCATTAACTGCGTACGCTAAAACTCATCATCACAGGTGCATGGTCTGTACTGTCACTATCGCGTTCATAGTCAGGTCGAACGAGATGGCGATCAAACGTTTTATAATCAATTATATGAGCAAGATTTTGTTGCTGAGTTGGATTAAACTCACTCGATACTAATATGTAATCAAGCACAGAACCACTGTTGCCATAGTAATGTGTCGGCTGTCTGATCGGATGGGGTTGCTCATCAACTAATGCGCTTGATTCAAACTCATCTTGGGCCAAGGTCGCATTACACTTGGTGGCGGCAATAAACAACTCATAGCTGTCAAACAAACTGCTTTGGTGTAATTCAGCCATCAATGACGTTTCGCCTAACTTAGCCAGCCCAGGGTCTTCAATATCACTGCGAAACACTCGTAATTGATTATTAAACGCGGCTAAGAGTTCACTCCCCATAGTGTCATTAAAGTCCCCCATCAACATAAAAGGTTGCTGACTTTGTTGTCGTCTCATTAACATTTGATGGCACAACAATGCCGATTCACTGCCTCGCTGTAAACTCGATGCCCAGCGCCCAAGCACTTGCCTTGCAACAAAATCTGCACCACCATGTAAACCACTTTCACTGATATCGTCGCGACTGACACCGCTACGTTTAGATTTAAGATGAATCACATAACAATCACATGGCCCAAAAATAGGTAACTGTATGGTTGCTCGAAGTGGTTTACGGCTAAAACTAAATGACTCAGCTAAACCCAATTGATTGACCCATTGCGGATCTGGCATGACATTAACCGAATCGATAATAGGATACTTAGATGCAATCGCCACGACTGGACTTCGATACACATAGTCACTCACCACTTCAGGTAAATCTAGTGCCACAAAATATTCATACCCCAGAGACTTAGTCAGCACAGCTAAGGCATCGGGACTAAATACTTCTTGAAAAGCAATAATGTCAGCTTGAGATTGGTTAATAAAATCACTTAACCAAGTACACTTTTTTTGCCACTGTTTATCACTATAGATATTTTCAAAATCATAAAAAGCATAAGGCGGTTCAATAAAATTAAATAAATTAATGCTTACCACACTAAAGGTAAGCGCGGCTGACTGAGTCGATAACCCACCGTTTACGTCCAAAATATCTTGTCCCTCAGGTCTATCATCTGTTGATATGATTGCTCATCATCGAAGATAAATAGCCACTTAATAAAACCTGTACCAAGGGTACTGACAAGATCCCAACTTGTCGAATATAACTCTCCCCCAGATGGGAAGGATCTGGCATTGAAAAAGAACGGCAAAATAAGTGAACCTAAATTGAATAGCACGCGTAATAAATAATAGTTATACCGTTAGATGACACCTGATAGACCAAAGCCCGATACGTTAGACCCCATGTAGCAAGACCCGATGCAGTAAGTAACATTATCCTCCGTAAGACCCTTTATGGCTTATCCCTCACCCTGATAAGCCATTTTTTTATGGCCTTTGGAGCGATATATCGAACGATGATGAATAGGAGTATATGATGGTATTACTCAATACACAGGACGGGCATAATAGCCGAAAAGTACCAATAGGTATTCGAACTGTCGCAGGAATTTTACTAATCTTTGGCCAACCCGCATGGAGTGCCAGTGAGGATAATATGTTATTTCATTTTACTGATCCGAGTCACTTTACAAAATGGTTAATCAATAATGACACTGTAATGGGCGGTATTTCACAAAGCAAAGTTGAAATTAACCAGCAAGTGTTGTTATTTACAGGGTCTGTGTCATTGGAAAACAATGGCGGGTTCGCATCGATAGAGTCGAATTATAAGCATCCAATTATCGATCAATCAGAGCTTAGTCTCACAGTTAAAGGCGATGGTAAAACCTATCAAATACGCCTAAAATCACCCAACTTATCGTATGGTGAAGCGTATGTAGCGAATTTTACCACTCGCCCAAATACGCTAACGCAACATACTTTTATCCCTGCTGATTTTACCGTTAACTTCAGGGGACGTAAGGTTGCAAATGCACCAGCATTAGATTTTAATGACATTGATCGGGTTGGCTTTTTAGTGGCACAAAAACAACAAGGTCCGTTTTTAATTGAGTTACACTCAATGCAATTTAACCGATAAATATAAATTAGATAAGGGTATTAATTGAATTTACCAATGCAAATTAAAGGTATTATTTTTGACTTAGACGGTACCTTAGTTGAATCCAGTTTAGACTTTAACTTAATTCGTCAGCAAATTGGTTGTCCTGATAGTATCGATCTCCTTAAATATGTCGACGAGTTAAGCTGTAAAGACACTCAAGCCAGCGCCAATCAGATTATCCTTGATCATGAATACCAAGATGCAATCAATGCCAAACCGATTAAAGGCATGGCAGAGCTGATTAATGCTATTGAAGCGGCAAAACTCCCCACTGCTATAGTGACTCGTAATAGCCTTGCCGCCAGTGCAATGAAAGTAAAACAGAATAATATCGCCATCAATCACGTATTGACCAGAGAAGATTATCCAGCAAAACCGGCCCCGGATGCACTGCTAGCGATAGCAACTCAATGGCAAATTTCACCGCAACATATTATCTATGTCGGCGACTATTTATATGATATTCAGGCAGCTAACAATGCCGGCATGATAGCTTGTTTTATTAATCATGGAGTTGATAGCGAATATCAACATCTCGCCGATATTATTATCAATGATCTAAGCCAATTGCAGCAGTTATTAGTTAGTCACTCTCACAATGATTAACACCAGTACTGATTAGGAACGTCTTGAGTCATAACATGAATATTAATATGGGCATCGAAATACTGAGAATAGGAGAACTAAAACGAATATGAACCCAATTAATCCTAAGAAATTACTCAATAGCAAATGGACCAAGGTGAACGTGGTTCAGAAACTGAAGCATTTTAGCATCAGTAAAGTGGAATATGACGAGCAGCAAAACGTCATTGAATGCATCATAAGGGCAGAAATGAATGCACAAGAGTTTGCTATTGACTGGCGCAACCTTAAAGATCCGCAACAGTGGAAAATTGGCTGGCAATAATCTATTGCAAAACATATTCATTATGACGTTTGTAAAATAAAAAAGTGACTCTTGCTTATGCAAAACGAGTCACTTTTTTATATCAACGTTAGATAAACGCTGATCAAACTGCTTGTTGATGTGTTAATTATGACATTAACGACAACCTGCAATTGCTCTGTCATTAGTCATACTAGCAACATAACGCGTTTGTCATTGAAACTAATTATTCTATTTAGCTCAGCTATTATTTTATAATAAATATTGAACCTTCAAGTCTGAATTGAAGTGTTTCTAAGCCCCAATCAGATAACATGGCATCCTGGATTCGTTGACCGTCACCTTCACTACTACATCCCCACATTTTTGCACATGTTTGTCCGGCTATATTAGATCCAGTGCCTTTTGAAGTGTCAGGGATCATGTGGTTCAACTGTGTGATATGCGAGCCAAACATGTCTTCAAATGTATCCATTTGTACGTCAATGGTTTCCATTTCACCTTGAGGAAAAATGATCGCTGCAGTTTGCTCATTTGAACCCGTTTTCTCAGGGGTTAACGTGACAACATCTTTTGAAATTAAAGCATAAAGATTGCTAAGAGGTAAATCTTTAGTAGATTCATGCAGATAAAGTACTTGCCCATAATTTCTGGCGGCAAGATTATTTTCTTCATAAGCTCTAGCAAGGTATTGATCTGCAAGTGCCAAATCTTGTTCTACCATGCCACCACCTAAATACATTTTACCCAATAAATACGATGATTGAGAGTGGCCCATCTTTGATGCGTACTTTAAAAACTCAACACCTTCATCGATATCTTTCAAAGGAGTATCTTGTAAATACAAAACGCCCGCTTTATATTTTGCATCCAGTACGCCATATTTACCTGCACGTCGGTACCATTTTAACGCCATGTCTAAATCTTTATCGGTACCATAACCGGTATAATAGAATTCAGCTAACATGGCCATCGCTGAGGAATGGCCTCGTTTAGTTAAAATTCGATAGGCTTTAAAGTATTCAATACATTCAGAAGTATTACACTCAGGCAATTGATTTGCTTGGCTTTTAAATGGGGCGAAAGCGAGAAAGCTCAATATTAAGCTAAAAATAATAGTATTTTGTTTCATTATGTTAAGTCCTTTTTATATACCATCCATTACTATTAGCATTTATATAACAAATGTCTATAGTAATTATGTCTATAAAACTAACCGCACGCTGCAGCTAAAATCATCAATTAACTACTGAATAATATCGATAAACGAATATACTCAAATTAGATCGATTTACCGCACACATCTATCGTTCAACCAAATCGAGTCGCTGCAAATTGATTCAATAAGCGATGCACTAAATAACACAATAATAAAGTTGCCACTATTGCCACTAGAATACTACTGACTCGATACAAAGCACTAAATACTAGATCGTTATTGGGGGTTAAATATTGGCCAAATAGTATGCCTAATGTGGTCATGGCGCCAAACCCCACTCCTGAGCCACTCGCCTCTCTCACATGCACTTGGCTAAATAACATTAAGCCTATCCACAATAGCGGTATGACAAAAATCAGTTGCCCAGACCAATCATAAAGTAACCCTTGCCCTAGTAAACCAAAGGTCACTCCAAGCAGGGTACCGATAGCACGCTTGCGGGCATAGCCGAGTGCACCATTCCAATGCATGGGGAATAACAATAATAAGGTGGTGGCTTGAGCTGACATAGAGTCTCGCAAGTTAAATACCTGAAAAACCACAAATGATGCTGTCGCAATTGATGCACCGAGTAATGCTTCATGACGCATACGATTAGACGCTTTAGCAACCGGTGCCATTGGCGGACGTGGTTCAACATCTGGCCAAAGAGCGGTCATAGCGTAAGCAATGATGACAGATGCTGCCGTCGCCCAAAAATTATTAAAAATAAGATTATTAATATCGACACTCGGATAACTGGCAAAGTGCAGCATAATGCTTAAGCTGATCACCCCGTTAGCGCCGAACAAAAACAAACTGCCTCGTGACATTGCCGCAAATCGATACAGAAAAAGTATAAACACAATTGGCAAGATCATGCCTGGATGAGTACCAAATAAACCACCTAGAATACCCACCTCAATTCCAGCCATCACCGATGATGCTAATAGTTGTCGCATTGCATGGGCATTCATCACTGGTACTAAACCCAACAGTAACATTGGGGTTACGGTAAAAAATACTCCATAACTTAGGTCGAAAAATTTACAAATAGCAAACCCAAGCGTTGCGCCTGTTGCAATGCGAAGGCATTGACGTAAATCGTTTGTAGTCAAAGGACTGTGGCGTAGCAACATGTAAAATACCTTCGCATTGGAGAGAATACGGCACCCTAAATCACCCACTCTAATAAATGGTTTGTTCAGTCAACACTAAAAAGTGGTAACCAGCTATAAGTATGGATTAGGGAAATGATGATTGAAGTTAATGCTTCATTTAATAAATATAGTGCAGCACACTAATGACTTTAATTTGTACCTTAGCCAAAAAACCGAGAAAACTGCTATTGGGCACCAATTGCACCGTGGCGCGAGCCCCTGCAGGCAATAGGCTAACGGCTTGTTGATCGAGCTCTAAATGTAAACGTAAGCGCTGGGCATCACGGACCCATCGCACCGACTCTTGGGGATCTGCCAAGCGGCCATTGGCATCAAATTGTCCGGCACTCACACCTGCATCAACGGAACTCACTTTAGCCGAGTATAAATGGCCAGGTTGGCCATCAAATGAAACCAGCGCAATTGATTGTGGCTCAATACCTTGTAAACTTTTCTCTCTGAAATCAGCAATAATATCAACGTTTTCTGATACGAGTGCTAATAAAGGCTGACCGACTGTAGCAAAGCTACCGACTTCCAACTGTAAGTTAGTGACAACCCCATTTTGATCTGCGCGAATTTGAGTATATGACAAGTCTAACTCGGCTTGAGCTAAATGATTTTGAGCTTGGCGAACTTTTAAATTATCCGCGCCGTTAAACCCACGACTAACGATTAACTTAGTTAAGCGAGCTTTAGCGGCAAGTAAGTTAGCTTCGGCGGTTGCGGCATCATTTTGAGCTTGATCGGCTAACTGCTGCGATACACCGCGTGTGGAATAAAGAGCATCAATACGCTTTGCCTCACTGCTTTTTTGCTGTGCATTACTTTGATTTGCCTGCACGTCGGCTTTGGCGGCTAATATCGATGCATCGAGTTCTGCATTATCTTGTTTTGCTTGCTCTAAGGCTAATGTTGCTCGCTCAACCGCTAACTCATAAGAGGCTGAATCGATACTAAACAACACATCACCTTCGGCCACAAATTGGTTATTTGCGACCTTAATAGAGGCTATTTTTCCACTGACTTGTGGTGTTACCTTGGTGACCATCCGTGTTGCCATAGCTTGTGGCGTCATTGGCATGACAGCATCGGCAAACATAAAGTAACCGAATACGAATACAAACATCGCAATCGATATTTTAACGAGACGGGCAAATTGTTGATCTGGAGTCATGTTACTTCTCACTAAAAGGGTCATCAGACTGATTAAGCTTAGCCATAGCATTAGCACTAATCAGACTGATCACACGTTCAAATTCATTTAATTCTTGATGACTAATGCCATTGAGTAATTCAGCACGGATTTGCATAATCCGTGTTTCTATTTGCTTCAGAATGTCGGTTCCCTGAGGGGTCAAACTGACAATTCGTGCTCGCTTATCAGTATCGCAACAACGCCTTTTAACATATCCATGTTCTTCTAATTGCCCCAAAGTGCGCATTAATGATGGCAATTCTATTTCTAACGCATCGGCGAGTACTTTTTGACTGACGTTATCGCCCAAGCGTAATAGCTTCCACAGCGCGGTCCAGCGAGGATGAGTTAAGCCTAAAGGAATTAATTCAACATCTGCGACAGTGCGCCATAATCGATGTAACCGGCCGAGTTGCTCAGCAAGATGTAGCTCTTTTAATCGCTCTAATTCTGTAGAAATCATATGAAGTCACCACTTAGTTAGCATGCTAAGCATTATAACTGGTTAGCATGCTAACTAAAAGTGCAACAATTTATTTTGATGAGGAATAAGCAGAGTAAAAAAATAACCAATTGATATATAAATTAAAAATAAACATTAATTTAAATAAATGTTCACTAGAATCTGGTTTTACTGTCGTCTTGTACGTACTTTGGGGATTCATCGAGGACATCTTTTACTGCAATTTTCCTCGGTAAATACTGAGATAGCTATATAGGCAAAAATCCAAATACATATTTTTAGATGCGATAGGAGCGTAACCCAGCGTCGTTAATTAAAGAGGCTGAAAGTGTGCATCATCGCTTACGGTGTTAAGGCCGATTGCATAAAATACCCATAAGCTTAAGTCTTTTAAATAATCCATTTCAAGAGTCATTCTTCCACAAAATAGACACTCAAATAGGTTATAAGTTAGCGCTAAAAGAACATCAGTTGCCAACCGCTCCAGACAACTTACATCAGCTTACTAAACGTTTAAGATTTAAATAACGAAACAGGAAAAAATCAGTTGAAATATTAAGCGTAATAAGTGAGGATGCGCGCTAATAATATGTACTAATGACCAGTACAAAATAGTCAAACTTGGTAAGATATTGTAGTCTGACTGGTATAACGTCTGTTTTTGGAATGATATAACGCTTATGATGAATTCGTTACGCACTACTTTAATTGCAGCAACGGCTATGGTACTCAGTTTTTCGAGTGCTGCTGTTGAATATCGTCTACCTGCTAAAGGCAGCAATTTAGTCGGTGAAAATCAATACTATGTTGTTCCTGAGGGCAAGTTAACCCTAGAACAAATCGCCTCAAAATTTCAGCTCGGATTAACTAACTTATTAGAAGCAAACCCTGGCGTGGATCCTTTTTTACCCAAAGCCGGTAGCACTTTATTAATCCCACATCAGCTAATTTTGCCGAACACTAAACGTGAAGGCGTAGTGATAAACAGCGCTGAAATGCGTTTATATTATTTCCCAAAAGGAAAAGATATTGTTGAAGTATTGCCTATTGGTATTGGCCAAATAGGTAAAGACACTCCGGAAAAGTGGGTAACAACCATTCAACGTAAACGCGCAAACCCAACGTGGACACCAACTGCTAATATCCGTAAATCTTACGAAGCAAAAGGAGTGACATTACCAGCAGTATGGCCTGCAGGCGCTGATAATCCAATGGGTTTGTTCGCACTGTATGTGGGTAACTTATATGCAATCCATGGCACTAACGCCACCTTTGGTATTGGTTTACGCGTCAGTTCTGGTTGTGTTCGTTTACGCGATGAAGATATTGAACATTTATTTAATACCGTGCCAGTAGGTACTCGTGTTGAATTTATTAACCAACCCATTAAAGCGACTGAAGAACCTGATGGTAATCGTTATTTAGAAGTTCATCAGCCGCTATCACGCACTCAAGCTGAGTTTGATTCGACTGAGCCAGTAGCATTATCATTTGATAAAGAAACCACTCGCTTTGTTGCTCACCCACAAACTGACTCATTTATATTAAAGCGATTGCTAGAGCAACGTACAGGTATGCCAACTCGCATTAATCCATAAGTAATATAAAAATATTTGGCTGTATCAAAACAGCATAAAATGGTTTTATTACTCCACTAAACACTGTGGTTAATAAAACCATTTTTTTATGGGTTTAATAAAAAGATGCTTACTTATCTGGCGTGCCAAACGCTGGCTCGATTTGTTCGACATCGTCACTCGCTGTTTGGCTATCCCCCATAGCCTCACTGGTTTTAGCGAGTTCATGTAAATCTTCCATCGCCACATTAATATCACTTTGACCAGCCCCTATCAATGCTTCAGCTTGATCGACAAATGAAGTCTGTTGATCTATATTTTGAAATAATACCTCAGCATCTTCTGCTGTTGCAGTTGATTGTGAGTATTGCTCTACGCTGGCTTGATTGTTGTCAGATGACAATATTTGACCACGATTTAATGCCGAGCTAATGGTTGGCTGTAATATTGTGCCGGCAATAATCAAAATAGTCGCAACTGCGGCATAAGTGAATTTACGCCCAGAAAAAACCGAATGAGTAACACTAGCCTGCTGCGCCTGTTGATGTGATGATTGCTCTGCTTCAGCTTGTGGTAACTGCGATGCATCAGGACCTTTAGTGCGCATACCGATGAATTGACCGCCATCATAAATTTCCATCTGATGACTCGACACTTCACCTTCTACAATACCCGAGCTGACAATAATTAACTTATTGCAATGTAACTTGCCTTTAAATAATCCTGACACGCGCATCTCTTGGCAAAAAACGTCACCCTCAATCACGCCTCCCAGCTCAATTTTGATTTGATCAGTAGAGTTAATAGTACCTTTAGTGTGGCCAGCAACCATTGCAGGACCTTGAATACGTACATTACCTTCTAATGTCATATCCGCACCAATGTAGGTCATCCCCTTATTTTTATGATTCATGTCTGGGTCCTTGTTAGGATTAATACTCAGGGTTCACGCTCAGAGTTAATAGATTGTTACTTTTGTCACAAGAGCTTAAAGGAAATACGCACCATAATAAAGGCAACAGTTAATGGTATACTACTCAGCTCAACAATTTAGCTTAAGTGTTATGTCGCCATTACAAGCCTATCAGCAGCGCATTAAACAAAACATGCTTGATGATCCTGCGCAACAGCAAGCAGTACTCGCCTTAGATTCGCTCTATCAGCAATGTCTATCGATTAACAAAAAAAACCGCGGTTTATATTTGTGGGGAGATGTTGGTCGTGGGAAAACCTTTCTGATGGATCTGTTTTATCAAAGTTTGTCTGAGCAGTACCTATATAACCCGCAGTCTGAAGTAAATAAAACCGTATTACGTCTTCATTTTCATCGTTTTATGGCTATGCTCCATCAGCAATTAAATCAAACATCGGGGATCCGCGATCCATTAGCTCATATTGCTAAGCAAATTGCAGCCAAATATTCTGTCATTTGCTTCGATGAATTTTTTGTATCTGATATCGGTGATGCCATTTTACTTGGGCGATTATTTGAGACATTATTTCAGTCAGAAGTGACCTTAGTTGCAACGTCAAATGTGCCGATTGTTGACTTGTATAAAAACGGATTACAGCGCGATCGTTTTTTACCCACTATTGATCTGCTTCTACAATATACCGAATCAATCCATTTAAATGGTCAAATTGATCATCGTTTACACGCTAACGCCAACATATTAACGACTACACCACCTTGGCTAAAACAGCCATCATCAATGGCGCCCAAGGTTGTTTTTCAACAATTATGTCAACAATACCCACAACCTCATGCGAGTCTCAAAAACCTGCCACATTCAATTGAGGTATGCCATAGAGACATTGCCATTATGGCTATACACGGCCAGCTTGCTTGGTTTACCTTTTCAGCCTTGTGCCAAGGCCCACGATCAGCATTAGATTATATTGAACTCGCGGGACAATTTAGCCATATCTTACTCAGCGATGTACCGATATTAGGCGGAGAACTACGAAGCTGGATTAGAGCGCGTGGCACCGAAGATGGTTCACTAGCAACCATCACAGGCGAGCGACAACTGTCCTATGCCAGTGAGGATGATCCAACCAGACGCTTTATTAGTTTAGTTGATGAACTATACGATCAAAAAGTGATGTTAATCCTCAATAGCAGGTTTAGCTTGGAAGATTTATACATTGATGGGGCATTACAATTTGAATTTAGACGCACTTACAGTCGCCTAATCGAAATGCAACAATGGGCGTAAAGTATGTGATGCAAGGTTATGAGTGCTTAATAACCCTAATGCTTTACTCAAGATGCTTGGAAATTTTCAACGTCATTAAATCGACGTAAAAAATTATCGAGCGCATCATTGGTAGGATATTCGAACTGATACTTATTGTGAAAAAACACCGTTAAACTAACTTGAGCATCAGACAAGGTAATGGTGTAGCCATCGTGATCCGTTTGGGCACTGATACCACACAACCAATAATCATGGCCACTAAGACCATCTTCAAGCGCACGTTTTTCGCCATATTGAGTGACTTTGTTAAACACTTTTAACGCACGATGAATATCAATTTCATTTTTCATTACAGGCTCTACTATTAATATTGCTATGTTCTTATTCAACGATACTATACGCCAGCAATACTTAATAGATCAGTACTTCACAGATCTGCTATTAATAACTATAACAGCCTAGATTTATTCAATATTACTGCGCCATTTTGATTTAAAATATTTCACTTTGTTATGACTACAAGGCAGCATCACCATAGTTTATAACAGATAGAAGCGATAACATACTTAGTACTATGATGGCTTTTTTGTACTCGGTTTAAGTGCAGGATTAATCAAGTCAGATTTAAAAGTCCCTAAGGCGACCTGTAAAACCTTATCCACTTTGTTAATGCTCATACTAGGAATAGCAGAGGGCATGACAAGGCAAAAAAAGTCATTTAGCGATCACTAAATGCCGTCTGTTATTGCGCTTGGATTTATTATTCTTCTGCGTGTGTATTCAATGCTACGCCAACTTATCAAATTGCCGCAAAAAGAAGCCGTTAAGGCGACAATACCCTATGCCAATATTGGCTTGGCTATGCTGGCATCGCTTGAGACAGCACTTTAAAATAAAGTGTTGATTTTAATTGCAATTTATTCGTTATCGTTCACTCGATATTAGGCTAAGCTATCAATAGAGGTAATCTGCTGAGTGTAGATAAATTAATAATTGAGTAAGTTGAAATGAAAAATAATAGTAGTGACAGGACATCAGCTTTTACTAGGATTAAGCACAAGGATATATCCATTATCGGCGAGTAATTCAGCATCATTCATGAGTAACAGGCTATTTAATTACCGTTTCGTTTTTCTGGTGATGTTTTGCTTTGTCAACAAACATGGCTTTATCGACAGTCACCAAATATTCATACAAGGATAACGCCTGATTTGCTTGTCGATGCACTACACCTTTGCTGTAAGTTAATTGGTAAGGTTTAGCATTGTGCTGGTTATGCTGCTCAACAGACTGCTGGAACCTGTGTAATACATCGTTGACAATAGTTTCATCAGTTTGACTCAGCAATACCACAAATTCATCACCAGCAAATCGAGCAATAATATCTGAACCACGAAAACTGCTGACTAATAAACGGGCAAAGATTTTTAATGCGTTATCTCCTTCTTCATGACCAAATGTGTCATTAATTGATTTAAAATCATTTAAATCTAAAAAAATCAGACAGGTGTTAAAGCCGAGCTTATCACTGCGGGCCATTGTTCTATGAGAAAGTAACTCAAAGCCGCGACGATTAAAAATACCCGTTAACGCATCCAAAGTATTTTGCTTAATCGATAACAGCTCATCTATAACAATATTGCCAAGATCTTCTAAAGTTGCTTCATCATCTTTAGAAAAGGACCTCGGCTTGTCATCAATAATACACAAGGTTCCGACTATCACGCCATTAGGCATAGTTAATGGATAACCGGCATAAAATCGAACATTAGGTGGCCCGAGTACCAGTGGGTTGTCGGCAAAACGCTGATCTTTTAGCGCATCAGGTACAATGAAAATGCCATGCTGATTAATGGCGTGACCACAAAAAGAAATATCACGTTGGGTTTCGCATACATCTAATCCTTGTGAGGATTTAAACCATTGACGATCGGCATCAATTAAACTTATCACGCTAATCGATACTGAAAATAAGCGTTTTGCTAGCCGAGTGACACGATCAAAGCGATCTTCAGCTGCGGTATCGAGCATGTTTAATCCTCGAAGCGTTTCGAGTCGAGTATGCTCATTTTCAGGTATCGGAGCCAGAAGCATTAAAAGTCCAACTTAATCAAATAACACCAGTTCTATAAGACAGTTATAGAACTAAATATCGATCTTAACCACTTCATTTAGTATCAAATGTGTAAAATATTATTATAAATTTCAATGACGCTATCAGTTTTGGGTTGCACGCTTTGCTGCGGTAATTTACCGGGCAATTGCTGTAAGGTCAGTTCATGATTCTCATCACGAAGCCAACAGTAAGTTTGAGTTAAATGCTGAGCTTGCATTACCGGCAATAATTCCAACTCTGCTAACACTTCAAAAATGCGCACATTATCAGACCAAATAGTTAACTCGTGATATTGATGCGCATAGGCTAAGACTAAATACTGGGCTATAAATTCAATGTCCGCAATACCACCTGCGCTCTGTTTTAAATCAAA
Source organism: Shewanella sp. SR43-8 (assembly GCF_014163775.1). Taxonomy (NCBI): domain Bacteria; kingdom Pseudomonadati; phylum Pseudomonadota; class Gammaproteobacteria; order Alteromonadales; family Shewanellaceae; genus Shewanella; species Shewanella sp. SR43-8. The sequence goes on from NZ_JACJDX010000003.1 coordinate 85,188, forward strand.
TATTGTTGCTTCTGCTTGAAGTAAATGCTCGCGCATTTTTGTGCGCATATCCCTAACAGCTTTAGCCAACTCCACTTTATCGCGCTCAATTTGCAACACTTGCGCACGTAGTTCACTAAAACGACCCGCAAGTGAATAATCACCAAACACAAAACGAGCGCGCACTAAAGCTTGATGCTCCCAGGTCCAAGCCTCTTGCTGCAAATAAGCACCAAAATGCTCTATTTCACTAACTAATAAGCCTGATGCACCCGATGGGCGTAAACGCATATCAACTTCATATAATTCTCCAGACGTGGTGCGGGTAGCAAATAAATGCACCACACGCTGAGCAAGCTTTAGGTAAAAATGGCCATTATCAATAGATCGTTCGCCATCTGTACTGCCAGAACCGCTGTGACCGTGTAAGAAAACCAAATCTAAATCAGAACCATAACCCAGTTCAATACCACCAAGCTTACCGTACCCAATCACTGCAAACCCCATATTACTTGGGCTTGTTCCCTCAGGCGAGCCATGGCGAGACGCCACCTGATGCCAAGCTTGCAGCACGACTTGCTCAATAATTGCTTCGGCTAAAAAGGTTAAATGATCGCTGACCTGCATGACAGGTAAAACGCCTGTGACATCGGCCGCAGCAATCTTGAGTTGTTGAGACAATTTAAACTGGCGCAGCGCTTCCATTTGCTGCTCCATGTCATCTTCTGGTACTCGTAATAAATATTGACGTAATTCGCTCGGATAATCATCAATCGAAGTGATGTCATACAGTTGCGACGGGTCAATAAGCTCATCGAGCAACATAGGAAAATTAGCTAGCTCACGCGCAATCCAGGGGCTTGCACAACATAAACTGACTAATTGTTGCCTAGCACCCGGGTTTTCACATAAAAGCTCAAGGTAAGTGGTTCGAGTTAATATTTTATCTAGCACGTTGGCAACGGGCTTAAAAGCTTGACTCGGTTTTGCCTGGTTAACCAATTCCTCGAGTAATTTAGGCATTAATTTGTCTAAGGTTTCACGCCCTCGAGGTCCGATAGAACGTTTTGACACCGTTTGATGCCATTCACTTAATAACGGCCATAATTCGCTATCATCGATTTGTTGTTCTTGCAGCAAGGCATTAGCGTCTTCATCTTGCTGCACATTCCAAAATAATGATGTCCAATGATCATTCTGTTCGTGACTGTCAGTGCCACCGACCGTGGCATTAAAATGGCCGTGAATGGTAGCCATCGCAGTATTAATTTTTTGACGAAGTTCTGTTTCGTTTTCAACATCTAATGGATAACATAGCCGCTGCCAATCAAGCTCATTGTTGGGCAGAGTTTGTGTTTGTTTATCATCGATAGCTTGTAATAAATTCTCCACCCGACGCAAAAGAATATAGCTATGTTTAAGCTCATCAACCGCTAAATATTCCAACTGCCCAAGGCTGTACAAGGTATCAATGGCACCAAATAAACTTTGTTGCCGCAATGCGGGTTCGCGGCCGCCACGGATCAACTGAAAACTTTGCACTACGAATTCGACCTCGCGGATCCCTCCCGCGCCCAACTTAATGTTATCGGTTAACTGGCGACGCCTAACTTCTTGAGCAATAAGTTGCTTCATTTTACGCAGTGATTCAATCGCAGAAAAATCAATATAACGGCGATATACAAATGGGCGTAATAAATCATGTAGCTCGTCACAATAGCCAGACCAAGGGCCCAATACGCGAGCTTTAACCATGGCGTAGCGTTCCCAATCGCGACCTTGTTCTTGGTAATAATCTTCTAGACCACTGAAACTGACGACTAACGGACCACTTTCTCCGTAAGGCCGTAAACGCATATCAACACGAAATACAAATCCATCAACCGTCACTTGGTCGAGTAAATTTACCAAGCGTTGGCCCATGCGAATAAAGAATTGTTGATTGGCCTGAGTACGTCTTCCACCTACCGTGTCACCATGCTCTGGAAAGGTAAAAATTAAATCAATGTCAGATGAAAAATTAAGTTCACGGCCACCCAGTTTACCCATACCTAAAATTAATAAAGGTTGGGGCTTACCTTCGGCACTCATGGGGGTACCATATTGCTGACACATTTCTTGATATAACCAATCTCGTCCAGCAATAACCAATGCTTCGGCCAGTGCAGATAAGTCGAGTAGAGATTCTTCTACTGGGGTGTAATTTAAAAAATCACGCCATGCTAAACGCACCATTTGTAGATTACGATAACAACGTAAGGCTGACTTAACCTGCTCTTCTTGAGTTAACTCAACTAACAGCGAATGTAACTGAGCATCAAAATCACTGCGCACCACATCATCTAATAGGCCATCAAATAACTGCACAATCCATTCTGGATGACGACAAAGTTGCTCAGCGATATAATCACTCAAGCCAAATACGACTTTTAGCTCTTGCTGCTGCGAGGGGGGCAGTGCGGTTTTAGCCTCAGGCCAACTGTCGCAGAGTCTTAACCAGTAACGATCTGCGCTGTCTAACATAGCGGCAGATAATACCTTGTTACCTTGGTTTTGCATGGCAATAATGATCCCTAAAGAAAATGAACGTTGGACATATTATGTCGTGAATGGTATACCTATTGGTCAGTAAAATGATCAGATTAATATCATTGATACCCAGATTACTATAACCTGTGTCATATTGAATTAGCACATGAAAAATCTACATTTTGGAGAAAACATGGTAGGTCACCTCCCCCGTGTACTCATATTGATAACGGTATTGTTTGCCACGTTAGCCCTTAGCGGCTGCGGTGACGACCGACCGGAACAAATTGCTAAGTACCAGCAACTGACTCAACAACGTCTTGATCTGTTGGCCAGTTCACTCGACAACAATCAGCTGCGTAATGCGACGTTACTTAAACAATACACCAGTATTCTCGCTCAGCGCCAATCAGACTTAACACCTTTACTCGAAGAGTTGGCAAAAGATGCCGGCACTGAAGGTCCAATGTTTCAGTCATTAACGCGTCGTTATAAAGACTTAAACGATAGCGCTAACTTTATTGATTTAGACCAGCAACTGGCAGAAGCCCAAAATGTTTATCAAGCTGCAGACAGCAGTTTGTATAATGATATGCTGTCTGATCCAGTCAATGTTGTCGCTGATATGTCTAATGGCCAACTGGCCAGAGTCAATGCAATCAGCCGTGAAGCCGAAGCGCTCGCGAATGGAACCGACGTTGGTGGTGCAGGCAGCCAGCTAGTGGGTAATCCTGCTTATGGTAGCTGGCAAAACAATTCAAGTGGCACATCGATTTGGGCTTGGTATGGCATGTATGCGATGTTTTCTAACTTTACTCGTCCAACAAGTTATGACCGTTGGTCGGGTAACCGTGGTTACAGTTATTATAATGATGTAGGACGTTACCGTTATACCTCACCAAAACAAGCCACTTCGCAAGCAAAAACCTTTGAACAAACCAAGAAACGTTTTGACAGCCAGGGGAAGCGATTTGACAGCCCTTATGCAAAAACTCGAACAGGTTCTACAAGCTTGTCGCGTCAAAGTGCTAGCGCACCTAAAGCCAGTAGTACCACTCAGAGCGCGAGTAGAAAATTTCGTTCGAGCTATTCAAAAGACAGCAGTTTCCGTAACTCAAGCAGCCGCACTAGTCGCGGTGTTAGCCGTGGAAAATAGGTAAGGACTCACCATGACATTTTTTCAAGAATATGGCTTAACTCAACATTTGGCGATTATCTTAGCCATTGATTTAACCATCGCTATCGTTTTACTGACGCTAATGCGTTACTTGCAAGGCTGGAGTGTTAAAGTTAACAGCAGTGCCGAGCTAGCAGAACGTGACAATTTCGCCTTTGGTATTAGTACAGCAGGTGCAATCGCAGCATTAGGCATTGTGCTTACAGGCGCCATAACCGGCGAGGCTGCACCGTCTTATTTAACCGAAGCGATTGGCATGTCGGCTTACGGCTTATTTGGTTTAATACTGATTAAATTGGGTCGTTTTTTACACGACAAAATCGCCTTAAATGAATTTGCGAAAAACGCTGAAATTCTCAAAGGTAATGTCTCTGTGGCTGTGGTTGATGCGGCGGCGGCTATTGCCACTGCCATTATTATCCGCGCAGTATTAATGTGGGCAGAAGATATTACCATCGATACCTTTATCGCTATTTTCAGCGCCTTCTTAATCTCCCAATTAATGTTAGTTATTCTCACCAGACTGCGCGAAAAACGTTACGCTCAACGTAATCAAGGTGCCTCAATGCAACAAGCCTTAACCCAAGGCCAAACGGCATTAGCATTGCGTCATAGCGGTTACATGATTGCCATGGCGTTAAGCTTTAACGCCGCAAGCCATTTCATTGCATACAATCCAACGGCTCACGTCAGTAACATTATTGGTTGGTGCGTATTTTCACTGATTATGTTGGTGGTATTATCGCTATTGATAACCGTGGTAAAAAAACTGGTATTGGCCGGTATTAATCTTGCCGAGGAAGTCGAAAAACAACAAAACATCGGTATCGCAGCCGTTGAAATGGCGATTAGTATTGCCGTGGCTCTTATTCTTACGGCGTTAATGGCTTAATTTATGACAACACCTTTGCTCGATGAACTTCCCGCTAACACTACACCAGGGGGCTCACAGCAAAGTTCCCCTCCATCCCGTCAAGTATCGTGGTTTGATGATGCCTTATTACTCGGCATCATGGCCTCGTTGGCGGGATGTGGTCTCATTTATGAATATCTATTATCTCACTATGCGGGCCGAATTCTTGGCGCACTAGAAGCAGCTATTTACACCATGATAGGCTTGATGATTGTGTCTATGGGTGTGGGAGCCTTTGCTGCACGGAAAATTAAATGCGCTTTCACTGGCTTTGCTATGCTCGAATTAACCGTAGCACTGTGTGGCTCATTTGCGATTATCGTTACCGCGGCCGTAATTGGCTTTGGTCAACAACTGCCATTAACCATCGCCAATACTTTAGGGCTGCCGCCGGATCACCTACCTAATGGTGGCTTTATTGCAAGTTTGCAAACCCTTAGCGCATACCTACCCTATGTTTGGGGCGTACTGCTGGGGTTAATGATTGGCATGGAAATACCGCTGATTGCTCGCGTTCGGCAATCTTTGTCTGAAGCACACTTACTGCATAATGCCGGCACCATATATGGTGCCGATTACATTGGTGCGGGCATAGGTGCCGCTATTTGGGTCGGCTTTATGTTGGCCATAGATATTCAACTGGCTGCTGCACTCACCGCCAGTGTTAACCTCATCGCAGGGCTAATCTTTATTTGGCGTTTCTGGTCGAAAATCAATCATGTTAAATTGCTACTCATAGGCCATATTATTGCCAGTGTGGTGATTGGCTTATTGGCCGTTAAAGGCCCTAGCTGGGAACAGCATTTTAATAACCTGTTATATAAAGATCATGTGGTGTATGCCAAAGCAACGCGCTTCCAGCAACTCAATTTTACTGAGCGTCTGCGCGGAGGTGGTTTACCGCCAGTTTATAATTTATACATCAATGGCCGTTTGCAATTTTCGAGCAGCGACGAACACATCTATCACAGCTTTTTAGTTCACCCAACATTAGCAGCCAGCGCACGGCACGATAATGTGTTAATTATTGGCGGTGGTGATGGCCTAGGATTAAAACAAGTGCTCAAATGGCAACCTAAAGCCGTTACTTTAATGGATTTGGATAAAGACCTATTAGCCTTATTTAAATCGCCACCAGCAGATATGCCCAAGCGCTTAAGCGATGCATTATTAGCATTAAATGGCGATGCGTTAAACGATCCACGCTTAACCTTAATGGTCGATGATGCATTTAACGGGGTTGATAAGCTGATCCAAAAAGGTCAAATATTTGATGCCATCATTGTCGATTTACCTGACCCAAGCCACCCAGACTTAAATAAATTGTATTCAGATTTATTTTATCGCAAGCTCAATGAATTACTCAGTGCAGATGGCGTGATCACTGTGCAGTCAACGTCACCTTATCATGCGCCAAAAGCGTTTATATCGGTGGGAAAAACCCTTACTGCAGCAGGATTTAATGTAAAACAGTATCATCATAATGTGCCGAGCTTTGGGGAATGGGGTTGGAGTATCGGCAGTAAGATGGGCAAAAATCCACAACAGCGATTAGCCGCCATCGATAATATTCCGGTGCCAGAAGAATGGCTTACTCCTGGGCTTATCCATGGTTCATTTGAATTCCCTAAGCATTTTTATGCCGATATAGACAAGATCAAAGTGAACGAAATTGGTTCACTGCAGCTGTATTACTACCATTTAGCAGCTTGGTCAGAAAATGAAGTAATTAATCTTTTTTAATTGGACCAGATAGCGCTTGACATATTATGTCTAGATGCTACCTTTACTCACAGACATAATATGTCAATTAAGGACGAATATGAACATCCATACTATTGCAAGTCACCTAAACGGACTGTGCGATCACAGCAAAACCGGTTTTCAATTTGATTGTTATCCGATTGACGGTGATGTTGAAGTGTTACAAGTCAATATTGTCGGCCGCGAAGAAATTCCGGTGTTTGTATCAGTAACTGATAACCAAATATTGTGCATCAGCTACTTGTGGGGCGAAAACGAAGTAAATCAAGCTCGTCGGTCTGAAATGTTTGAGACCATGTTAGAACTGAACATTCCAATGCCATTATCATCGTTTGCTAAAATTGATGATAAATATGTGGTTTACGGAGCTTTATCTGTGCTTTCAAGCATGGAAGAGATTGAACAAGAATTAGCAGTACTGTCAGACAACTGTCTGGAAGTCATCGACGAACTCGTCGAATTTTTAAACTAAGGAGCCAATTATGGGCATTCTAAACAAGATTCTTACAGCGTTTCGTGGTGGTGCAACAGAAGTTGGCCAAAATATCGTTGACGCAAACTCAACTCGTATTTTTGAACAAGAAATTCGAGATGCAGAAAAACATTTAACTCGCGCTAAACGTGAATTAACCGACGTGATGGCCAAAGAAATGCAAGCTAGCCGCGAAATTGATCGCTTAAAGCGCAGCGTTGCTGAGCACGAAGGTTATGTCACCCAAGCGCTAGAAAAAGGCAATGAAGCATTAGCGATTGAAATTGCAGAAAAGATTGCTCAATTAGACGAAGAGTTAGCCGAGCAACAAACTGCCAATGACAGCTTTAGTTCGCATGCAGTGCGTTTAAAAGACTTAGTTAAAAAGACCGAGCGTCAGTTAAATGATTATCAACGTCAATTAACCATGGTCAAAACAACTGAAAGTGTACAAAAAGCGACTGCGACTATCACTGACTCATTTGCTTCAAGCAACTCAAAACTGCTTAATGCTAAAGATTCACTTGAGCGCATCAAAGCACGTCAGCAGCAGTTTGATGACCGCTTAAAAGCGTCTGAAACCTTAGCTGAAGAAAATAGCGATAAGTCATTACACGCAAAACTAGCAGAAGCTGGTATTGGTGAGCAAAAGTCGAATGCTAATGCAGTGTTAGATCGCATCAAAGCACGTAAAGGCTAAGCGATTATGGGATTTCTTAGCGGCCTATTCGGCAAAAAAGAAGCCCCGAAGCGTCAGCTTGACCACCCTAATAAACTGCTCAAGGGTGATATGATCACCTTTGATGACAGTTTTGCTTTGCCCACGCAATTGCGTGGGCAACAGCTTAAGGTTGAGGCTATTCATACTTATGAATACCAGCGCTCGCAGCTTTGTGAATTCTTATTGCGTGGCCATAGCGGCACGGCAATTTACCTATCCTATATTCAAGAAGACGAATCTTACTTAAGTATTTCAATCAAAATAAATCGTGACCTGGTTGAACAATTGTTTGACCTTGATGCATTTGCAGAAATATTTGAAGAACCAGGTAAAGCAACACTCACTCTGCAAACTCTGAATGACGAATTAGCGACCGAGTTAGATAAATGGCTCAGTGATGAATATCATCAAGCCGAATTTGCTAGTTTTGGCTACTTCCATCGTCAAGATTATCGAGATTTAAAACCGCCTCAAAATGACGATGATGCCCGCGGTGAAGGTTTTGAAGGCTACAGCTTAGTCAACTCTGCTGACTCTCATGCGGTAGATATTGAAGTTTACGAAAGTGGCGACACTGAAGTGATGTTGACATTATATCGACCACTGACAGATATTAGAGAATACTGGCCAGCAAGCTGATACAGGTAGGAGACGATTTTCTAATGAGTTCAGGCAAACCGTTACCAGAGAAATGGCTTAAAAACCAACAAGCGGCGAAAGCGACTCAAGTGGCTTTTGATCTGGATGAGAAGTTTCAATACTCGATCCGCAAAGCGGCCTTAGACAAAGGCGTGAGTCCATCAGACCAAATTAGGACGATACTAGGATTATCGGTATCTAAACGACCTAAACGTCCGCGTTTAACCGTGTCATTAGATGCTGCTGACTATGTTATTTTAGCGCAGAAATACGGTTTAGACAGTGAGTCACAACTGGAAATTAAAAAGCGTGTGTTAGATGACTTAGTCCACTTCGTTGATAATAAATCAGCAAAATAAACACGGTTTTATGCTAATTATGCCAACTAAAAAAACGCACTAGGCCCCTGCCTTGTGCGTTTTTTGTTATGATAAAGCTAATCAATTCACTAGGCCTAACGGCTAACGAATGTAAACGGATTTAACGACATGCTCGAATCTAAAAGTTGGTCAATTAAAAACGTCGATGGTCCAAGTCCATTCGAACTCGCGATGATGGTGTTATCATTAATTTCAGTGGTTATTGTATTGACCATGACGTTCGGCAAGTTAGGCGCTGAAACGAACAAAGTCTTACTCTATATCGACACGACCATATGTGTCATTTTCATGACCAAATTTTTCTATGGTTTAGTCAAAGCACGCAACAGAGCCTTTTACATCCGTCATCATTGGATTGACTTTATTGCCAGTATTCCGGCTATTGAAGCGCTGCGCTTTGCACGTATATTCCAAATATTAAGAGTCATTCGGTTAATCCGCATGAGTCGCTCATTACTCATCCCATTATTGCGTCAACGTAAACAAACGACTCTGGCCAGCTTATTGGTCGCTATGGTGTTAATTTTAGCGGCTGCATCAGTACTTATTTTATTAGTAGAAAGCGCTGAGCCTAACGCCAACATCCAAACTGCAGAACAAGCCATTTGGTGGGCTTTAGTGACCATATCAACAGTCGGTTATGGGGATTTTTACCCTGTCACTACAATTGGTCATGTTATTGGTGGGCTAGTGATTATCAGCGGGGTTAGCTTTTTTGGGGTGATATCGGGTTACATGGCTTCTGTTTTCGTCGCTCCTGATGAGCAAGAACGTACCGAGGCACAAGAAGCCCAAACCGCACATAAAGAACACATTAACAATCAGCTAAATATGGCGCTGGAGCAAATGCAGCTAAACCAGCAGAAAATGGAACAAAACCAACAACACATGCTCGATGAAATCAAAAAGTTAAGGCAACAGCTAGATAAACATTAGCCATTATTAAACCAACGTTGAATCCAATAAAAAGCCCAAGGTTATTTAACCTTGGGCTTTTTATATTCAGATGTCTCGCCCTGAAATAGGCTTATACTTTAAGACGAGTTAGCAGATCAATTATTGCCCCACCAGCTTCTGCCACCACGAGAGTGACTCGCCACAATTAGCCACTGGGTGAAAGCTTGATTCTAAAGCCGGTAAGCCAACAATATTGTCACAATTACCTTGTTTAGCCGCGCCAGTTGTTCGATCAAAATAACCGTTTATTACGCCATTAACAGGCATCATACGCAAACTAAGCGGCGGACGTTCATTTAGAAAAGCTTGATACACAGCCATTGCACCACTACTGCCGTATAAACCAGTTTTACTGTTATCGTCTTGACCAACCCAAATAGCTGCCACGTTACGTTCGTCAAAACCTGCAAACCATGAGTCGCGACTGTCGTTACTGGTCCCCGTTTTACCCGCTAGACGTACGCCAGGGAATGCAGCACCTAAGCGCTTAGCGGTTCCAGAACGCACCACTTGATTCATTGCATATTGGACTAAATAATCGGTAGCAGGATCAATCGCCATCGACGATGGCACACGGCTAACATCTAATGCTTGGTTTTGACTGTCGAGCACAGCAGTAATCGATGATAACTTACGATAACGTCCTTCATCTGCAAGGGTTTGATAAACTTGAGCCACCATTAATGGTGAACCATTTACAGCACCAAGTAACATGGATGGATAAGGAGAAATATCATCATCCCAACCTGAACTTTTTAACGTAGCAGCAACCTTGTCTACTCCAACAGCCAAACCAACATTTACCGTTGGAACGTTCATTGAATCTTTAAATGCACTTAATAAAGGCACTTGACCGCTGAACTTTTTATCGACATTTTTAGGTGACCAAGTTTTACCTTGCTCATTTTGAAGCGTAATAGGTTTATCTTCAATTGGGGTCGCTAAGGTAAACTTATCCGCTTGGCGTAATGCGCTGGCATACACGAATGGCTTAATTAACGATCCGATTGGGCGTCTAATTTCTACCGCACGATTGAAGCCTTCATAACTGGGTTGCTTATCGCCCACCATGGCAGCAATACCACCGGTGTATTTATCGGTAACCACCATACCGACTTGAATATTTTTAGCCCGTTTATCCAGTGATGCCATGGTAGATAACACGGCTTTTTCAGCTGCTTCTTGGGCCATAGGATCAAGCGTGGTATAGACTTTAACACCCGATTGCTTGAGTAATGAGTCGCCATAACGGTCGCGCAACTCTTGTTTTACCACGGCAAAAAATGCCGGTAATTTTTGATGTACCGATTTTGTCGCACTGCGAAGACCAATAGGCGACTCTACAGCAGCTTTATATTGAGCAACGGTTAATTTATCGTTTTCCATCAATAAACGTAATACTAGATCACGTCGCTCTTGGGCTCGCTCAGCATAACGCCAAGGATTGTAATAAGAAGGCCCCTTAATAACCGCAACTAAAAAGGCTTGTTGCGACACGGTCAGCTCAGCAATGGGGCGACCAAAGTAAAACTGTGATGCTAGCCCCATACCATGCACACCACGGGCTTTATCTTGGCCCATGTACACTTCATTGAGATAAGCCTCTAAAATTTCATCTTTGCTATATCGAAAATCAATGATCAACGCCATAAGGGCTTCACGTACTTTACGCACAATTGAACGTTCACTGCTTAAAAAGAAATTTTTGGCTAACTGTTGAGTTAAGGTTGAACCACCTTGAACGGTACGACCCGCGGTGATATTGACAACTGCAGCTCTTGCAATGGCCAATGGGTTTACCCCGAAGTGATCATAAAAGCTGCGGTCTTCAACCAAAATAAGCGCATCGATGATCATCGAAGGCATTTCAGGCGCGCGCACAAATAAGCGATCTTCGCCATCGCCGGCAATAATACGGTCAAGTAAGACTGGTTCTAAATGAAATACGGCTAATTCACGTTTATCAGACATGCGCTTAACCGAGCTCACGCCCTGAGAGTCAAAGCTAATCATCACTTTTTGTGCGACTTGATTACCTTCTGGGTGCAAAAACGGCCGACGCCATAATTCAATGCGGGTGCTGGATGCTGAAAACTCGCCAACTTGACGTGGGTTAGCCACTTTACGATAACCCAATAGCTTTAATTCGGCCATTAGCTGAGGATGGTTTATCGCAGCTCCCGGGTATAGCGCCATTGAACGGCTAAAAACTTGCGCAGGTAAATGCCACTTTTGGCCTTCAAATTTTTGCGCAATAATTTGGTCTAAATAAATAGCATAAAAGCTTACAACGGCAATACCAACTATGGATAATTTCAATGTGAGTGACCACAGCTTTCGCCACCAAGAGGGTCCTGTCTTTTTTGTGGTTACCGAAGACTTTTTGGTTTTTTTAGTCATAAATAATGATTTCATTTTCCATATAACGCTGAATAATTACATGTTATTAATAAGCTAGATAACTTATTTACACGCCAGGAGTTTTCTTTTTAGTAAATTTTGTAGCCACAGTATTCACTGGGTCATCAGGCCATAAATGCCTAGGATAACGGCCACGCATTTCTTTTTTCACATCAATATAAGGGCCTTGCCAAAAACTGGCTAAATCAGCCGTTGCGGCTAATGGTCTTTGTGCTGGCGATAATAACTCCATAGTCACGGTCATTTTACCGTGCAATATTGTCGGGCTTTGCGCCATCCCTAATGCTTCTTGTAATCGTACACTGAGCAACGCACGCCCTTGTTGATCATGGTTATGATAAAAATGTCCATCGGCGTCAAGGGGCATCTGGTAACGAATTGGCGCACGAGTACCTGTTGCCATCGGCCAGTGTGTAGGCACCAACTGCTCTAACCTTTGCTGCTGCTGCCAATTGAGTAAGTTTTTCACCAATCCATAAGCGTCAACTTTAGCTAATGCGGCCAATGAACGAATATTGTCTAAATGTGGCCCAAGCCAATCTTCTAATGAAGCCAGCAAGAACTCATCACTTAAGCAAGGCCAATCATGCTCTGGATCAAAGTGTCGTGCTAATTCAACCCGATATTGTAACTGGATTAATAGCTCGTCACGATTAAGGATTGTTAACCCTTTAATGCGGATTTGTGCTAACAACGCGGCGGTAATGTGTGCTCGTTCAGGTGTAATACCGGTGTCGACTTTAATAATAATCTCACCGATTTTAGTGTGTCTCTCTGCAAAGAAACGCCCTTTTGCTTCATCCCAACCAGCGTGTACATGAGTGGTCACTAACGAGGTAAGCTCAGCCGTAAATAAACGTTCATCCAACCTTGCAGCAAGGTAAACCTGACCAGCATTACGACCTTGAGTCTCTTGAAAGTCAGCAACCACTAACCATGGTTCATGTGCCAAACTATCATCGGCACTGATCACTACGCCAGTACCATTACTTAATAAAAAGCCTTCATGACCACGTGCTTTGGCAATACGATCAGGGTAAGCAAGTGCTAACAAATAACTAATATCGCGAGTGGATGCATTTCGTATGGCTTCATTGATCTGACCCGATATCGCCAAGGATTGCTGCCATTGCCTTACTTGCTGCTTAATCTGTCCCTGCAAAGCCTCAGTCAAATAATGATGAATATCGGCGCCTTTTTTGGGTAAGCCGCGAGCTTCAATAATGCCCGCTAACACACATGCCAATAAACACAGTTGCGGCTGATTGTCATCCTGAGCAAGTTGCTTAGCTTTAAGCAGCATATGCGCTAAACGCGGATGGCAACCTAATGCATAAGCATCTCGACCTAATGGCGTTAATTTACGTTGTGAGTCAATCAATTCAAGTTGCTGAAGTAATCCCCAAGCAACCTGTTCATGAATGGCCGGCGGCGGCGTGAGCAATGACAATTCGGCAAATGATTTAGCGCCCCAATTGGCACAATCAAGTGCCATCGAAGTCAGTTCAGCTTGCATAATTTCAGGTTCGTCGACCTTGCGCATACGTCCTTGTTCTTCTTGACTCCATAAACGTACGCAATAACCCGCAGCTAAGCGCCCTGCACGACCACTTCGCTGAATGGCAGAAGCTTGGCTAATGCGCTTAAGCCCTAAGCGTGTCACGCCGGTTTTAGGGTTAAAACTCGCTTCACGTCGATAACCACTGTCTATCACTAGCGTAATGCCTTCGATAGTTAAACTCGATTCCGCCACATTGGTCGCAAGGACTATCTTACGTTTACCAGGCTCTGCTTCCCTAATAGCTTGATCTTGTTCTGCAGACGATAAATCGCCATACATAGGGCAAATTAGCCATGATGCATCCAAACGCTCACGTAACAATCCAGCGAGCTTACGGATTTCACCTTTGCCGGGTAAAAATGCTAGCACACTGCCTTGTTGATAAGCGGCTAATTCAATCGACGTGATGGTGTCGAGAATGACTCGAGACATGTGCGTAAGCCACATTTGCTGACTTGGACAAGGTTGATAAGCAATCTCAACCGCAAAACTGCGGCCATCACTGTGGATGTGAGCTGCATCGGGCATTAAGGTGTCGAGCGGTAAACCAGATAGGGTTGCAGACATGGCAATAATGCGTAAATCGTCACGCAATGATTGCTGCACTTCTAATGCTAAAGCTAAGCCTAAATCGGTAGTGAGGTGACGTTCATGTATTTCATCGAAAATAATCACATCAATACCACTCAGTTCAGGGTCTTGTTGGATCATGCGGGTCAAAATACCTTCAGTCACAATTTCGAGTCGAGTATCAGCGCTGACTTTTGATTCGCCGCGAACACGATAACCCACTTGTTGACCAACCGCCTGGCCCAATTGTTTAGCGATAAATTGTGCTACATTGCGGGCGGCAACTCGGCGTGGCTCTAACATGAGAATTTTGCCACTAATTTCAGGCCAGGCTAGCATGGCTAATGGCAAGGCTGTTGATTTACCCGCACCAGTAGGTGCTTCGAGAATAATCTGCGAATAATCGGCAAACTGCACCCGCAACGAGTTAAGTACCGCCTGTATGGGTAATGAAGTGATAATCGATGATTCTGGGCGCGGTAATGCTTGTTTTGAGGTCAACGCTATTAACTTTTACGGCAATTTTATGGGGCTCATTTTACCCACAATCATATCAAGGTGTCATTAATTGCAGATGGCATACATCAATTAATCATTTAAGGCCGTAAGATTATCTCCTAACGTAGCGGATGTTAACCAAGGTGTTCGCAAACCGTGTGGTAATTCGGCCAAGCGCGTCGGTTTATTAATGGCATAACCTTGAGCATAATCAACGCCGATATTTTTCAGATATAAGCCAATCTCAATATTCTCAACGAACTCGGCGATAACCTCAAACCCCATGTCTCTACCAAGTTGACAAATTGCTGTCACAATCGCTTTATCGCTGCGGTTTTCACATAAATTGACCACAAATTGGCCATCAATTTTAACGTAGTCCACATCGAGGCATTTTAAATAAGCAAAACTTGAAAAACCAGAACCAAAATCATCTAAAGCAATTTTACAGCCAAACGGACGTAACAAATCAATTAACCCTGTGGCTTGGTCTAACTGGCTTACGGCTGCGGTTTCGGTGATCTCAAAACATAACTTACTCACCAACTCTGGTTCAACCATTAAGCGCATTTCAAGCCAATTCATGAACTTTTGATCGGCCAGTGACATTGCCGACAAATTAACCGAAACCATAGACAATTGACGCCATATGGTTAAATTATTGCCACCCCATTTCAATAAATTATCGATAACCCATCTATCAACACGAGGCGCTAAGTTATAACGCTCAGCAGCAGGTAGAAACACGCCAGGTGATACATATCGGCCATCGCTTTGTACCATGCGCAGTAATATTTCGATGTGTATCCCAGTTTCGGGTTTATTTAGCGGCTCAATGAGTTGATAAAATAACTCAAACTGATTTAACGCAAGTGCTCCAGTAATATCTACAGATGCAAGCATTTGGTTATACATGAGGTTCATTTGTGGGTCATCTGGATTGTAAAAATGCCAGCGGTTACGGCCTTCCTCTTTGGCTAATCGACAAGCAGCATCCGCTTTACTCATGACACCATAGATATCTGGAGCAACATAATCAACTTTAGCAATGCCAATACTGGCACTAATATTATGCTTAACCCCCTTCCAAATAAATTCATGCTCAAATAATTGCTGACAAATTCGTTGCGCCACTTGTTGTGCTGATGACACATCAGAATTGTTCATCAATAAGCCAAATTCATCGCCCCCTAGCCGCGCAACAACATCGCCTTTGCGTAATAATTGTTTTAACCGTGTGGCCACTTGCTGCAATAACAAATCACCCGCTTGATGACCACTTAGATCATTAACTACCTGAAATTGATCAAGATCGAGAAAGGCAATACAAGCAGGTGTATGATCTTCATCGTCTAATAACTCTTCGAGCATATTTTCAAACTGCAGCCGATTCGGTAAGCCGGTTAATACGTCATGATTGGAGTGAAATGATAATTCATCAGCAAGTCGATAACGCTCGGTGACATCTTCAATCATTAACAATAACTGCTGCTGCTTATTAAGAGCATGGCAAAAGCTAAACTTGTACCAATGAATTTGCCCACCATTTCGCAGCGGTACTTCACACCAGGCTTGACGTAAAATACCTTCGCGGACAATGTGCAACGTATCGAGTAGCAGTGGGTGATCTTCTTCACGCAATAAGTTAAATAAACTTTGGCCTTCACTAATAAGCAGACTGTCTTTACTCGCATCATTTTGCAATACAATATTATTCTGTAAATCAATGAGCGCACAGGCTATGGGCAATAACTGAAACAGCTCTTGATATTGTTTATCTTTACTATCGAGCAAAACGGCTAAACGACGTAACTCAAGTGACGATGCCAATTGATAAGCGGTATCTTCGAGTAGCTTGTGTATAAACGAAATGGGATCTTTATGCTTACTCACAACAGGATTAGCATCTGAAGCACACAGAGTGCCTAACACGACTCTGACATTGCCTACCTGTAAAACGGGGCTGAGTGCAATATGCTGGCAATTAATATTGAGAGCGTTAAAAAGGCTAATGAGTGGTGTTAATATTAGATCTTGTTGGTCGGTTAACCCTTGCGTAGCATTATGAGAATAAGTGATAAGCTGATGATTAGAAAATAAGGATTCGCAAAGCGACAGATGATCTTTAAACTGTTGATTGAACAGTGCTTCAGAAGCGGGGGAAGTACCAAAATAACTAGCACATTGCTGCTCTGACGTGTCGATAATTTCAACATCGACCGAAAATACTTTATCGTACTGATTTGTCAGTACAAATGCCGCGCTGCATTCTAGTCTTTTACAGACTAACTCTAGTGCTTGATTAAGCAGCGATAACACCGAAGTATTACTACTCTCAATAGGTCCATTTGTAAAAACACTTTTCAATAGTTGCTGGGTGCTATCTGCCATTCATCAACTCAGTCAAGGTTAGCAATTCAATTTGCTTAGGAATAAAAAAAACATGCGCTATATTATCGTTAACATTCACCTAAGTGTAGTTTAGTCACTCACAAATAACGATATTTGTTTACATCATTCAATATTAATAATCTATTCGGCTTAGGGTTTCAACTCATTACTCATTAAGGATAAGCGTATGCAAGCCACATCTTCGCGAAGATTGTTTGTCGGCTTTGGCTTAAAAAAGTCAGAAATAGAAAAAACATCTCTAATAAAACAGCGTCTTAGCCCATTTATTAATGATACAGCAAAGGTAGTGGATAATAGTAATTTACACATGACACTCGGTTTTTTAGGCCAGATAGATCAGACCAGTTATGCCAGTGTTGTCGATGCGATCGAGTTGATGCCAAAACCGACTTTTATGCAAGAGTTAGATACACTATCGTTATGGCAATCAGCACGATTAATTTGCCTAAAAGGACACGCTAGCGAACCGCTATTGCTTATGGCTCAATCGCTACTCTTGATTGCGAAAAATCACAAGGTATTGATTAGCGAACACCAATACGTCCCTCACATTAGTTTATTTCGCCAAGTTAACATCACTACTTTACCTACGTTGAGATGCACCACTAGGTTATCGTTGATGCCAACTGAATTACATCTGTATCAATCTATCAAGAATAAACGCCAAACTGACTACTCTGTACTTAAAAGTTGGCCGCTAACTGAAGACAACAAAAAAGCCGCTATTATCTAATGCCCAGCTCTTAAACTGAGAACATTAAATAACAACGGCTTTAAATCTGCCTTATATTTGCACTTTTATCGGCTAGTCTTTCAATAATTCAGCAATGGTCAATACACCATGAGTTGTCGCACCTGCGGCCCATAGCGCCGACGCTGATGATTCAAACGCTGCAGCTAAATCGACATGCAACCAATTGGCTTGTGGTGATACAAAACGCCATAGAAAACCTGCGGCGTTAGAGGCGCCACCTGCGCCGCCACCTTTTACTGGACGACTGTTAGCGGTATCGGCATACGCTGATGGGCACATGTCTTTATGCCATGGATCTAACGGTAATGGCCATACGTTTTCAGACACAGCGGCAGCACTTTTTTGTGCTAATTGTAATGTCGCGGTTTGTGGTGAGAAAATCGCATTATAATTTGAACCAACCGCCATCACTGCTGCGCCGGTTAAGGTTGCGGCATCGATAATCAAGCCTGCGCCAGTTTCTGATGCGGCTTGTAGGCCATCAGCCAATACTAAGCGTCCTTCAGCGTCGGTATTGACGACTTCAACCGTAGTACCATTTTTATAGGTTAAAATATCACCTAGTTTAAAAGCACGTCCGCTGACGAGGTTTTCTGCGCAACATAAGAATAACTTAACGCGTTTATTCAAACCGGAGTTAATCGCTAATCCCAAAGCGGCAGTGACAGTCGCAGCGCCACCCATATCACATTTCATTGTCAGCATACCTTCGGTCGACTTTAGGCTGTAACCGCCTGAGTCAAACGTAATGCCTTTACCGACTAAGGCAACAGATACAGGAGCATCAGCGCCTAATGGATTAAAATCAAGCTCTAATAGCGCAGGAGGACGCTCGCTGCCACGACCAACAGCATGAATACCAACCCACTTTTTCTCTAATAATTCTTGGCCTTCAATAATGTTGAAACTAACATGGTCGCCACCAATATTTTTTAACCAAGATGCCGCCTGGTTAGCTAACGCTAATGGCGATAAATCTTCAGGAGTGTCATTAATTAATTTACGGGCAAACTGAGTCGCGACAGCGCGTTGATTCAAGGTCTCTTTATCGGCGTCACTGCCACACCAGTCAACTTGGTAACCAGCTTTCGCTGTCGCAAAACCTTGCGCAAATGCCCACTGAGAATGCAGGTTCCATAAGCCGCCATCTAATTGCACATAATTAATCCCTTGGGTGCGGATTTTGCGTGCCGCCATTTGCACTTGGCGAAGTTCATCGCTACCTGATAAATGAATTGTCGCCAAAGAGCCTTGATAGGTCACATCAGCTTTACCCCAATGAGCGGCTGGGGCTTCTGTGGTCAGAGTAACGGTCATAATATTCATAATAATCCCTTGTTGTAAGCCTAAGAACACCAATACTCGCACGTAATCACGAGCTAATGGCAGTAGTGTAGACAAAACATAATCGATAAACCAAGCTAAAGTTTGTTAGCATTGTTGTAAATCAACTCAACACTTGGGTCATGGATGAAATTTATCCCCGAATTAGAATCTGGCATATTAATTAAACGTTATAAGCGTTTTCTTGCCGACATCATGCTTGCCAATGGCGAACAGATCACCATTCATTGTCCTAATACTGGTTCAATGAAAAATTGCTTATTTCCTGGTGAGACGGTGTGGTTTTCTACCTCAGACAATCCAAAACGTAAATACGCCCACACCTGGGAATTGATGCAAACCGATCAGCAGCACCTTATCGGGATTAACACAGGACGTGCCAATGCTCTTGCCGAAGATGCCATAAAGAGGCAAGTGATTTCGGAACTGTTAGGTTATGAGCATCTAAAACGTGAAGTGAAGTATGGCAGTGAAAATAGCCGAATCGATATATTGCTCACCAGCCCTAATCGAGCAGATTGCTATATCGAAGTGAAGAGTTGCACCCTTTTAGAACAACACATAGGTTATTTTCCTGATGCCGTTACCACTCGGGGGCAAAAGCATCTTAGAGAATTGATGCATATGGTCACTCTAGGTCATCGAGCGGTATTATTATTTGTGGTACAACACAGCGGCATAACCACTGTTGAACCCGCGCGCCATATTGATCCGCAATACGCAGACTTACTTCAACAAGCCATGGAACATGGCGTTGAAGTGCTAGCCTATAAAACAGCACTTTCACCGCAAGCAAGTTCCATCACCGATTCTTGTAATGTGGTCGTATAGATAAAAATATAAAGCTCAAATACATGTAAAAAATTTGCCACGCTATAGAGTTTCTGGTATAGATAGCGGCCATAAATTTAAGACGTCCTTAAACGCAAATGATTACAGGAGATGCGTTATGCCTCAAGGCACGAAAAAACTTGGCGTACTCGCTATCGCTGGAGTAGATCCTTACCAGGAATCGGCTGGTGAAGAGTATATGAATACCAAGCAACGTGGTCACTTTACATTGATCCTCGAAGCATGGCGTAACCAATTGCGTGAAGAAGTCGACCGTACGTTAACTCACATGCAAGATGAAGCTGCAAACTTTCCTGATCCTGTCGACCGTGCAGCACAAGAAGAAGAATTCAGCTTAGAATTACGCGCTCGTGACAGAGAACGTAAATTGATCAAAAAGATTGAAAAGACCTTACAGCTGATCAAAGAAGATGATTTTGGTTTCTGCTTCTCATGTGGTGTAGAAATTGGTATCCGTCGACTTGAAGCCCGTCCAACAGCCGATCAGTGTATCGACTGTAAAACGCTAGCTGAAATAAAAGAAAAACAAATGGCGGGTTAATCCGCTATCGAAGAAGGGCGAGATTATCTCGCCCTTTTGTTTTATTTTATTCATCAATAAAACACGCCACTCATTTAATTGGTTACCCGCGCTAGAGTGTTGTCACTTTGACAGAAGATAATGGCACAGCGATGTTAATTAAGACTACGCTACAAAATAACATGATTACCCCATCGTATATTGGCCGTTTTGCGCCATCCCCGTCAGGCTCACTGCATTTTGGTTCACTCATTGCGGCATTAGGCAGTTATCTGCGTGCGCACAGTCTTAAAGGCCAATGGCTGGTCCGCATAGAAGATATCGATCCTCCTAGAGAAGTACCCGGTGCCAGCGACAATATCCTCCGCACACTTGATGCCTATGGCTTACATTGGCATGGTAGCGTGCTATATCAGCATCAACGACATCAAGTATATCAAGATCAGATTGATGCGCTTATCGAAAGTGATGCGGGTTATTATTGCCAATGCACACGTAAAATTATTCAAACCAGTGGCGGAGTGTACGATGGCCGATGCGGACAACTGACACCACGGCTGACCCAAGGTGCAATTCGGATTCGTAACCAAGTTAAAATGGACCACTTTGTTGATCAACTGCAAGGTCATGTGATGGTTGATAAAGCCTTCGCTGATGAAGACTTTATCATTAAACGTAGCGATGGTTTGTTCGCATACCAGCTCGCCGTGGTGCTTGATGATGCTTATCAAGGTATTACTGAAGTGGTTAGGGGCTGTGATTTACTTGAAGCAAGTTGCCGCCAAATAAGCTTGTTTACTCAATTGAATTTTGCGTCACCTGATTGGTTACATTTACCTTTAGTCTGCACACAAAAAGGCTTTAAATTATCAAAGCAGAATCATGCCTCTGCCATCGATATCGTTCACCCTCAAGCCAGTATCAACGCCGCGCTGACATTTTTAGGTCAACAAACAGTGGATATTGATGCAGTTGATGTGATGCTTAAGCAGGCAGTAGCACAATTTGATCTCAGTACGATTCCTGCACAAAAAGAAATTATCATATCGACTAGAAACGACTAGGTATCATCATTACCATGACGAGTTATTGCATTAAGCCCTTTTTAGCGCCACTGTACGTATACTCATTCAGTCACATTTAATGTATTATACCCGCCAGATTTTTAATCAAATTATTCTAGCATCCCGAGGTGTATTATTTTTCGCCGTATTAGCCAATTCTGTAAACAGCTATTTGAAAACAACAAAGTAGCTCCAGTCCTTGAAGAGCCAATTCAAGAAGATGGCTTACGTCTGGATATTATCTCCAGAGATGGTCACTCAATTTCACGTCGCCAAATTAGTGAAAATGCACTTAAAGTACTTTATCGTCTGAATAAATCGGGCTACAAAGCCTATTTAGTCGGCGGTGGTGTTCGCGATATTCTGCTTGGCATAGAACCAAAAGACTTTGATGTAGCGACGAATGCTACCCCAGATGATATTAAAAAGTTATTTCGCAACTGTCGTTTAGTTGGCCGTCGCTTTAGACTGGCACATATCGTTTTTGGTCGTGATGTCATTGAGGTTGCCACGTTCCGCGGTCACCACAGTGAAAGCAATGACAAAGTATCGAAATCAAACGCTGAAGGTCGTTTATTACGTGATAACGTTTATGGTGAGATAGATGAAGATGCTGAACGTCGTGACTTCACTATCAATGCACTCTACTACGACATTAGCGACTACTCTATTCGCAGTTATGGCGGTGGAATAAACGATCTTAATGCACGCAAGATAAAACTTATCGGCGATCCAGATACCCGTTACCGTGAAGATCCGGTGCGCATGCTTCGAGCCGTTCGTTTTGCGACTAAACTTGATATGCAAATCGACGCCGTTACCGCCGATCCTATCAAAGCACTCGCACCACTATTAGGTGATATTCCCGCGGCGCGCATGTATGAAGAAGTATTGAAATTATTCTTTGCCGGTAAAGCCGAAGCGAATTACCACATGATGCAAGATTTTGGTTTATTTGCTCCGCTGTTCCCACAAGTGAGTGCCCTTATTGAAGAGTCGCCTAAAGGTCATACAGCTAAAATGCTGCAAACCGTTATGCGTAATACTGACCTACGAGTCAGTGAAGATAAAACCGTCACGCCAGCATTTTTCTTTGCCGCAATATTATGGTACCCAGTTAAACAACGCGCTGATGATATCGCGATTGAAAGTGGCCTAACGCATTACGATGCCTATGTTGCAGCTATGGGTGATGTGCTTGAAAAACAGTGTTTAACCATTAGCTTACCACGTCGTTTTAGTACTCCAGCACGCGACATTTGGCAACTACAACTGCGCTTAGAACGTGGTCAAGGCACCCGTGCCTTTAAACTGCTAGAGCACCCGAAATTTAGAGCCGCTTATGATTTGCTGCTACTGCGCGGTGAAGTTGAAGCGGGTAATACCGCCAAGATAGCGGATTGGTGGCAAGCGTTTGTTGAAGCCGATGAAACTGACCGCAGTGATATCGCCAAAAGCATCAAAGGCAGTAATACTCGCAATCGCAATGCACCACAGCGCAAGCGTCGTCGAAAACCCGCTGCCAAGCCTGCAGAAGAGTAACCACCATGGCGGTGCAAGTGTATGTCGCCTTGGGCGCAAATTTAGCAGAGCCGGTACAACAACTCGATGTAGCTGTAACGGCGCTCAACACATTAGCACTTAATAACACCTTGTCGGTGTCAGCTTATTACCGCTCTAAACCTATGGGCGATGTGATACAACCCGATTATGTCAATGCTGTAGCAGGGTTTCAAACCGAGCTATTGCCGATTGAATTGCTCGATGCTTTACAAGATATCGAGCAACAACAAGGACGTTTGCGTCTCGAACGCTGGGGACCTCGTACCTTAGATTTAGATTTGTTATTGTATGGTGCACAACACATAAACCAACCTCGTCTTTGCGTGCCTCACTACGGCATGAAACAACGTAGTTTTGTGTTAGTACCATTAGCAGACATTGCACCCACTTTGACACTGCCTTGTAACACAAGCCTTGAAAGTCTTATTAGTGTGACAATGCGTGATGAATTGCAAAAGCTTATCGATTAAAGTTGATATTAATGCACAGCACATTAAGCTCAGCTTTTAGTATTTCAATATTGTTTTAAGAGTCTACTATGTCAAAAGTCACCAGCTCTACCCTGATCAAGTTCAAACAAGAAGGTAAAAAGTTCACCGCATTAACAGCTTATGACGCTAGTTTTGCCAGCGCATTTGACAGCGAAGGTGTGGATGTACTTTTAGTGGGCGACTCACTCGGTATGGTACTTCAAGGCCATGACGACACCTTGCCCGTTACGACTGCCGATATTGCTTATCATACAGCTTGTGTTAAACGGGGGGTTTCGCGCGCATTACTGATCGCAGATATGCCATTTATGAGTTACGCCACCCCAGAACAAACCATGACTAACGCGGCAATTCTTATGCAAGCTGGTGCCAGCATGGTTAAATTAGAAGGCGGTCATTGGTTACTTGAAAGCGTAAAAATGTTAACAGAGCGTGGTATTCCAGTCTGTGCCCACTTAGGATTAACCCCACAATCGGTCAACGTATTTGGCGGCTTTAAAGTGCAAGGTCGTGATGCTGATAATGCCCAGCGTATTTTAGATGAAGCCAAAGCAATACAAGCAGCTGGTGCGCAATTATTAGTGGTTGAATGTATTCCGGCATCGCTTGCTAAAGCCATTACTGAAGCACTGACCATTCCGGTTATTGGGATTGGTGCTGGAGCAGACACTGACGGCCAAATCTTGGTAATGCATGATGTATTGGGCATTTCCAGTGGTTATATCCCACGTTTTTCTAAAAACTACCTCAAACAAACTGGCGAGATCCGCTCAGCAATCAAAGCTTATATTGATGAAGTCGCTAACGGTAGCTTCCCTGCCGAAGAGCATACATTTAACTAATGATTTAGTTGCTCCTTTAACGAGCCATTGAATGTACATCAATTAACGACATTGTTTTTATTAAGGTTTCAACAGAAAATGATCACCACTGCTGCTATTTCAACTATTCGCGAACATGTAAACGCTTGGCGTCGTAAAGGCGAAACCGTTGCCTTCGTGCCAACAATGGGTAACTTACACCAAGGCCACATCACCTTAGTGAACGAAGCTAAAAAGCGTGCAGATCATGTTGTGGTATCTATTTTTGTTAATCCAATGCAGTTTAGCGCTAACGAAGACTTGGACGGGTACCCACGTACATTAGAACAAGACAGCGATAAGCTGATGGCTGCCGGAACAGAAATATTATTTACCCCAACGCCCGAGATAATCTATCCCAACGGTTTAGCACAACAAACATTTGTTGAAGTACCCGACATTGGCGATCAACTGTGTGGCGCAAGCCGTCCTGGACATTTTCGTGGCGTGGCAACCATAGTGACCAAACTGTTTAATATTGTCCAACCAGATATCGCCTTATTCGGTCGTAAAGATTTTCAACAATTAATGATTATTAAAACCATGGTGAGTGACTTATCCATGCCGATTGAAGTGATTGGTGTTGACACTATTCGTGAAGCATCAGGACTGGCAATGAGTTCTCGAAACGGCTATTTAACTGCAGAAGAAAAACACTCAGCTGCAGCGTTAAAACAAGCATTAGATACTATTGTTGAAGCCATTAAACACGGCGAATCAACAGAAGTAGCGATTGTAACAGCCAAAAAGCAGCTAACTAATGCCGGCTTTACCCCAGATTACCTCGAAGTGAGAAATGCCAAGACGTTACGTCAAGCAACAGCAACAGACACTGACTTAGTGGTTATTGCTGCCGCTTATTTAGGTAAAGCTCGCTTAATTGATAACGTGTCATTCTCACGTAACTTAAGCTAACTAAATAGCTAATCATCACCAAAGAAAACATTCCGTTTTCGGTTTAAGTACATCAAATAACAGTAAAGATGGTTTTTTATTCAAATTTCGATTGTCAAAAAACTGGTTTTATCGATAAACTTGGGCCATATTTAACCGATAACATGATGTTATCGGTATGAATGTGGCTATATTATCAGCCAGCATAACAACTATGTATGAAATTTCTGCTGCTTATTGTGGTTTATTTGTTACTAATTTTGCGTGTAGCTTAATCTAAAAACATGCTAATATTCTTAACGTTATAGACAAATAACACAAATAAAACCAACACGAGGGTAACAAAAGCAAGTGGCTTGGTAAGAGGCAAAAATACAATGACACTGGTAGTACATTTACAATAAATGCCACTACCATTGGCAGCTAGACAAGGTAGTCGGTTGTTAAATTGAATTAATGTCGAAAACTCTCGCATAGAAAACGTAACCAACTGATATCAAATCATAATTGTGATGACAAAAGGATGTGTGGCCGCATGGCAAAAAGACTGCTATTTATCATACTCGCCATGAGCGCATTTACCGCTCAATCCAATACTATTTACAAATGTATGATGGATGACAAAGTCGTTTTCAGCCAAACCGTCTGCCCACAAGAGTATCGTCAGCACAAAATTGAATACCAATTAGGTATTACCACCGAAGTCGACTCCGACAAGCACGAATTGAAAGAAGACCCATTAAAAGCCCTGCTGAATAAACAAACTATTTCTAAAGAGAAGTTACTGCAACTCCTTGATGGTGAAATGTATCGTCTAAAGCAAGAAAACAGCTACTTTGAAATATTACGTGCTAGCGAAATACAAAAACTTGATCGCAAACGCTTTTGGCAAACTAAGCCTAAAGACGATCCAAGTTATGGCTTAGAATTACAAGAGATTAACGATCGCTTTGATGATCTTACTCAGAATAACGTCGATGTAATTAAGGTACTAAATCAGCATAAAATGAAGATAACCGCTGAAACACAACCAGATGAATACATGAGTAATTAACCTCAACGGCTGAAAAGTATTGAGGTTTGTTGTGAGTAAAATATTTAGTCAGGCTTAATCTGGTTTAAATACCCCTATCATGCTGCCATTCGTTTTTTGCGGCACTTTAATGTCCGTTTGCTGCTCACGATAATCACATTCAGTACATTCAACCGTTTCAATCCCATTTTCTTTAAACAATAAAATACTGTCTTTGGCACTGCATTTAGGACATTTAGCGCCTGCAACAAAACGTTTCTTAATTTTGGTCATGATTTACTCGACTTAGTGTTTATACAATGAGCTGTTGACTCAATAAGGCATTTATCAATTTATACGCCTATTTTGCCATGATTAGCCCACATGAGTCCCGTGATTGTGGGAAATAAATCGGATATGCGATATTATCTGCACCATTATTCTATTCTTAAGTATCAAGTTGTAATTAATGATCAACATAAGCCAAGCTCAGTTAATTCGCGGCAGTAAAACCTTACTCGATGAAACCTCACTGACAATTTATCCCGGACACAAGGTAGGCCTTGTCGGCGCCAATGGTACAGGTAAATCATCATTGCTTGCCTTAATTCTGGGTCATTTACATCTTGATAAAGGTGAATTTAGTTTCCCATCAGGTTGGCAAGTCGCCTCTGTTGCACAGGAAACACCAGCATTAGATGTGTCGGCATTAGAATACGTGCTTGATGGCGACACTGAATACCGTGATTTAGAGGCCCAACTAGAGAAAGCTCAAGCAGACAATAACGGTAACGCCATTGCGCTTATCCACGGCAAAATTGATGCTATTGGCGGCTATGCCATTAAAGCTCGAGCAGGGTCGTTATTAGCCGGCCTAGGCTTCAAAGATGCAGACCAAAGTAATCCGGTTAAAAGCTTCTCTGGTGGTTGGCGTATGCGTCTTAACCTAGCCCAAGCACTACTATGCCGCTCAGACTTATTGTTACTCGATGAGCCAACCAACCACTTAGACTTAGATACCATGTATTGGTTAGAAGGTTGGATTAAATCCTATCAGGGAACACTGATTTTGATCAGTCACGATCGAGACTTTATCGATGGGATTGTCGGTGAAATTGTTCATGTCGAGAATCACAAATTAAATTACTACAAGGGTAACTACTCTTCTTTTGAACGCGTACGCGCCGAACGTATGGCCCAGCAGCAAGTTGCCTTTGAACGTCAACAAAAAGAACGCTCACATATGCAGTCGTTTGTTGACCGTTTCCGCTATAAAGCCAGTAAAGCTAAACAAGCACAAAGTCGCTTAAAGGCGCTCGAACGGATGGCGGAGTTATTACCATCGCAAGTAGATAATCCATTTCAAATGGCCTTTAGAGAGCCCGAAGCGCTGCCTAATCCATTAGTGGTAATGGAAAATGTCTCTATTGGTTATGAAGATAATACGATTCTTAAACAGGTTGAGTTAAACCTTGTTCCTGGCGCGCGTATTGGTCTATTGGGGAGAAATGGTGCTGGTAAATCGACACTGATCAAACTGTTGTCTGGGCAGTTACAAGCTAAAACGGGCAAGTATCAACCTAACCCAGGATTGAATATTGGTTATTTTGCTCAGCATCAAGTTGAGTTTTTAACCCTTGATGATTCGCCAATGCAACACTTGATCAGACTGGCGCCAGCAGGCGCGCGCGAACAAGAATTACGTAACTTCTTAGGTGGATTTGGCTTTAATGGTGATATGGCCTTATCGCCAGTGCGACCATTTTCGGGCGGCGAAAAAGCGCGCCTGGTTTTAGCATTAGTCGTTTGGCAACGTCCAAACCTATTATTACTCGATGAGCCCACCAACCATTTAGATTTAGAGATGCGCCACGCGCTCACCATGGCATTACAATCATTTGAAGGCGCCATGGTAATTGTGTCACATGACCGTCACCTATTACGATTGAGTTGTAGTGACTATTATCTAGTTGATCAAGGTGTGGTAACACCTTTTGATGGCGACTTAGATGATTATCATCAATGGTTACTTGATGCCGCTAAATTAGCCCAAGCCAACAACAAATCAGAAACGCCCACCAGCGGCGATGCGGTTGATAAAAAGCAGCAAAAGAGAATGGAAGCTGAGCTGCGCCAAAAAGTATCACCACTGAAAAAACAACAAGTAAAGTTAGAAACCCAGCAACAGAAAATGAGTACCAGATTAGCTGAATTAGAAATTGAATTAGCCGATGGCAGCTTATACGAAGCCGAGAACAAAGCTAAAATGACTAACGTTCTCAACGAGCGAACCACACTGACTCAAGCCATGGATGAAAGCGAAATGCATTGGTTAGATATTCAAGAACAAATTGAGCTTATCGAGCAAGACTTCCAATAAGCGGTTAGTCTTGATTATTTTATTGGCATTTGTGCTGTTGATCCACACCACAAATGCCACAAGGAATACAGTATGTCGCAGCCTTTAAATCGCCAAAATTTTAGTCACACTATTTGGCATAATTGCGAGCAAAGTTATTCTATTAACCCTATATTTTACATAAATCTACAAGACAGTTATCACGTTAATATTAACATTTTATTATTGGCGCAATACCTCGATGAACAGTGTTATATGTTAACGCAGCAACATTGGGAAACATTGACTAAAGTCATAGAGCAATGGGAAGCAAGTGTACTTCAGCCTTACCGAGGCTTACGCCGGATCGCCAAAGCCCATTTAAACAGCGACGAATATCAGAAAATGCTCGAAGTAGAGTTAATTATGGAACGTAAATCTCAGTACATGTTATTACATAAATTGAATTTACTGGATGGTAAAATCATCGATGCTGATGATTGTGATAACCCAGAACCGACAAACACACAACACTATCTTAGTTTATTTGGCTTAGATAAAAGCGTTATGGCTGAGTTAACCTCGTAGGTTCTTATTCACTGGTAATAGATGTAACTTAATTCCTTCTCCAGACCCCCAAGCTATACTATCAAGCGTCAAATAGATCATAGCGCATATTTGGGCCTAAAAATAACCGCCTCCAATGGCTTCAACGCTTGCACGCTTGTAAGCCAACGTCTTACTTTATATTGGCTTGATTTTGCTCTTTCACTCGCGAACTTGTTGTCATCAATTGGACGATAAGCTCTTCGCCAACTCAGAAAGGTTCCTCTATTTATTCAACCAGGCCACGCAGCAGCCGTTTAGCAAAATGGTTATGTTCTGGATACTTAAACACTGTCTAAACCGGCATAAATATCAAAAAAGAAATAGGCTGTAGTGGCAATACTCGCCACAATAACAAACTGTCTGACATGCTTTTGCGGGAGTTTGCGTGACACATTTGCCGCAACATAGCCACCGACGATAGTGCCACATAACACAATAGAGCCTTCGTACCAGGCTATGACATCATTAAAAATGAACAGTACGATAGCGATGAGTGAGATTGTCGATGAGATTAATAGCTTTAACCCATTCATAGCATTGATATTAGTGTGACCAGATAATGCTAAATAGCTCAGTGAAATGATGCCTAGTCCAGCGTTGAAGAAACCGCCATAGATCGATACACCTAAGAGTATTATGGCTAATAAAACTCCGCCTATGGATGATGCATGCCGGTGATGGGATACCATTTTTTTTAACCAAAAATTAATTGCCCCACCAAAAATAAACAGTACGGTAGCAAATAGAAGTAACCAGGGAATGGCCTCTCGAAACACTGCTTCAGGTATTTTTAGCAATAGCCATGCACCAGTAATCCCGCCCATTAAGCTGATTGTTACGATTAGGAGCAGTTCATCTTTATGAGCAGAAATCTCCTTTCGAAAGGCATAAGTACCACTCATATAACCAGCACATGATGCAAAAGTATTTGTTGCATTGGCTATAATGGGAGGTATACCAACAAACATAAGCGCGGGAAAGGTAATAAAGCTTCCTCCGCCTGCAATTGAATTAAGAACACCGCCAAAAACACCTGCGAAGAAGAGAAAAAACATTTCAAATAACATACTTAATAACAATCCCTTGAGCATTAAATTGGCTAGACGATAACACATTTTCATTGAGTCAAATAGATACTAAGATAAGCCTTGAGAAGGCTCGACTCTTCATCGAAACGAACAAGCTTTGCAGCAAACACAAGTTAGGGTTCTTAACGTTAAAATGTATAAACTCAACTCAGAGCTTAAGGCCGTTGAAAAATAACATCAACGACCAATAAGCATTCAAGGGAAACGCCCCCCCTTGAAAACGTTAGCACTTTCATTGTGGAATAAAATAAGCTGAAGCTGATTTTTAAGCGAGGTTAAACCCTAGATTAATTTCCATCGTAATCTTGTTGAAGTGAATGTGATTAGCTTGGAAATAACACGGTATTACCGACATCATTAAGCCAACTGAAAGGCAAAATCGCCAAAATTTTTAACTAATAGTGTCGATGACAGTAAAAAACCATCAATTTAGCAAGGCAAAGGCTCTGAGCCTACTATCCTATCGACGAGTAATTCGGATTTTTTATTGGCATCTTTTAAGCACTCGATATGACATCGATTGATAAACTTTATCAAGTCAAATGTTCAAGCTGACTCTTATGCAACCGCAAACCATCAATGTAAAAGACTCCTATCAGCGATATAGGAGCCAGTTCAGTTAACTCGTTTGAGTCAGCTTTTGGGCTAATGCTGTCGCATTTCGGGCGACAAGGCCATAAATAGACAATTGAGGATTAGCCCCCAAACTGGTTGGAAATACCGAACCATCCATCACAGATAAGTTTTCCAGGTAATGTGAATTACCAAATGTATCAACCATTGACAGCGTTTTATCTTCACCCATAGCACAGCCGCCCATAACATGAGCCGACGCAACGATGGTTTTTAGTAAGCCTAAATCGACATCATTGATAGCCTGCTTTGCTTCACTCCATGAGTTTAAAAATGACAAGCCATCGTGCATTGGTAATACTTTTTTAGCACCTGCAGCAAATTGTAATTCAGCCATCGACAAAAATGCTCGACGAGCCCCATCCCAGAAACCTTGGCCTAAAGGATAATCTAATGCAAAGCTGTTATCAGTTAACCGAACCTGACCACCAGGACATTGCTGATTGAAACCATCACGTATAAGCGCAATAGTCACCTGCATTTGGTTAAAGTTAGCCATTAACTGGGCATGACTAACGCCATAACCAATAGTTTTTGACGCGATTAATACCGGATGAACAGGGGCAACTTCAAGTTTATAACCTAGCTCTCCAGCAGCGCCATCATGCCAGACAAATTCATCGGAATAGATAGATTGTGGCGCTCCACTGTGGCCATTAATTTGCTCATCAAATATCCCGCCTGACAACAATGAAGGGTGTAAGAAGGTTTTGCCTAATTGTTTGTGCGGATCAGGGGTATTAGAACGCATTAAAATAGTCGGGGTATGAATCGCACCGGCACTTAAAATATAATGCCTGGCACTGAAAGTGATGTTCACCGACGTGGGCTTTAAGCCTTGCGTTAAAGCCTGCGCGGTTAAGCCGACAACTTTATCACCTTTATGCTCAAGCTTAATCACTCTGGCGCGTGAAATTAGCGTAGCGCCTTTATCAAGCGCTGCGGGTATGGTGGTAACCAACATTGATTGCTTAGCATTAACAGGACAACCCATACCGCAATAACCAGTATTCCAACAGCCTTTAACATTACGTTTGATGACGGTGTAATCCCAACCTAATTTTTCGCAACCTTCGCGTAATGCACCGTTATTACGGTTAGGTTCATATTGCCATTGTTCAATATTGAGGCGTTTTTCCATTAACTCAAACCACGGCAGTAACACTTGCGAAGATAACCCTTTGACCGACTTTTCTTGTTCCCAAAAAGCCAATGTTTGTTCCGGCGTTCTAATCGCTGTAGTCCAATTGACTGTGGTTGAACCACCTACTGCACGACCTTGGAATATACCTATGCCTTTATCTGCCGTTTTCATCGCAGCAGCCTGCTGGTATAGATTAGGATAAGCGTGGCGCTCTTCCATATCAAAGTCTGTCGATGATTTGAGCGCACCGCCTTCAATCATAATCACTTTTAAGCCAGCTTCTGTGAGTATTTCTGCTGCAGTACCGCCACCCGCACCGGTACCCACAATAACCACATCCGCGTCAAAGTGACGATCAATCTCTAAGGTGCTCGCATCGATATGATGCCAACCCGCGCTTAAACCAGTAATAATAGGATCAATAATGGCCAAGGTAATACTCCCTATACAGTAGGATTAATGCGCGTTAGGCACCAAGAAAGTGGGTTTTACATAACGTAAATTTCCCCAATGCTCTGGACAGGCGTAATAGCTTGCCATAATCAATTCACGTAATCCGCCATAAGCGGTGGTTAACATGTCTAAATAGTTATGACGCCAAAACTCTAGCATGTCGATCAATTGCTGAGGTTCTCGCATTAACAGCGGCGTCATACTGCCACTGAGTAGCAACAACCCTAAACGACCTTCGAGTAAATTTAATAACTCCATCAACTCTTGCTGCTGTTCAACAGGCAGGTGGGTAATTGATTGTGAGATAGCATCCAGAGTGCGATTAATAGCAAGCTCTCTCTGACTAGGAACCTCAGGTAATGCGCCATCTAGGAATACCGGGATCAACACACCAAATAATACGCGGTGATGAATATCCTCCGAAGAAGTTGTGATGTTTGGCAAATATAAATTAACGCCTAATGCTAATGCAGCCGTTCCAGCAAAAGCACCAGTGAGAAAGGTACGCCGCTTCATTTACTTCCCCTTGAGTTTATTGTTGTCTATATTTTTTATGTGGTAGAGTGGCATGAGTAACATTTAAACATACGTTTAAATTTTCACAAACAATTACAGAAATATTCCGTCTATGAAAACCTTGTTCACTCCGCCCTGGTGGGCTGCTAGCCCGCATGTGCAAACGATTCTACCATTCCTATTTAAAGTGGCCAAACCAATAACATTTCGGCAAAGGCAAGAGCTACCTGACGGCGATTTTGTCGACTTAGATTGGTTAGGACAGGCCCAGAATGGCCAGCCTATCTTAGTAATTATTCATGGTCTTGAAGGTAACACAGAATCTCACTATGTACGCAGAATGCTGATTGAAGCCAAAAAAGCCAAGCTGGCAGCTGTTGTCCATCATCATCGCGGCTGTTCAGGTGAGCCTAATCGCTTAGCTCGCAGTTATCATAGCGGCGATGTTAACGACTTAGCCTATACCCTAGGGCAACTCAAACACTATTATCCGGACTCACCGCTTTATGCTGTAGGTTACAGCTTGGGCGGTAATGTATTGGCAAAATATCAAGGTAGTACTCAGCAAAATAGCTTACTCGAACGTGCTGTAGTGGTATCAGCACCGTTAACGTTAGGAGCTTGTGCCAAACGCTTGGAGAGTGGCTTTTCAACTCTCTATCAACGTTTTTTGATTAAACGTTTACAGCAAAAAATGCTCGATAAAATTAATACTACAGATTTAACCGAACAAATGCCGATCACAAAAGAGCAGCTCAAAATGCTCAACACCTTTTATTTATTTGACGATAAAGTGACAGCACCATTACACGGTTTTACTGACGTTAATGACTACTATCAGCAAGCTAGCGGCCTAGGTTATTTACAGTATATAACTAAGCCCACACTGGTTATCCACGCTCAAGACGACCCTTTTATGACCGCTGAAGTGATCCCGACCCAAGATCAATTATCGCCAATGGTTGAATACGAGTTACATGAGTTTGGTGGTCATGTGGGATTTATTGCCGGCGGCTGGCCTTGGAAGCCACATTTTTATCTTGAGCAACGTATCATCGCGTTTATTTTCTCTGAAGAACATACGCTAACCGAGCCAGACGGATCATCTTCTTCACTAAGTCATTAATAGGAATACACCATGCTTGTGCCTTATGAAGCGTTACTCTCATTACCTCAAGAAGTACTTCAACGTATGATAAAAGAGTATCTATTATCACAACTTGAAGATGGCAGCTTTAGTGACGCCAACGAGCAACAATTAACCAGAGCAATAGAGCAATGTAAGCTTGCGCTCAAAAAAGGCGAGTTAGTGGTTGAATTCAGTGAAGATGATGAGTCTATTGCCATTCGGCAACGGGAACACATTTCACGTCCGTCTTTCGACTAGATACAATACAAAAACACTGATTTTGCGACAAAATGATCACATTGTTACCCTTGAATAATTGACCCACGGGTAAAGATTACCGTATAACTAGTGACTGGTTTTTTCGCGTCCACACATTACCTAGGCAAATAACATGTCAGCAAAACATCCTATTATTGCTGTAACCGGCTCTTCCGGTGCTGGCACAACCACAACTACAACTGCCTTCATTCATATTTTTAGACAGCTGGGTATTAATGCCGCATTTGTTGAAGGTGATAGTTTTCACAATTTCACTCGCGCTGAAATGGAAGTGTTAATTAGAAAATCACAGGCTGAAAATCGTAATCTGAGTTATTTTGGGCCCGAAGCGAATAATTTCAAAAAACTCGAAGAGTGTTTTACCAGCTACGGCAACACAGGTAATGGTCAAACTCGCAGTTACTTGCATACGTTTGACGAAGCCGTGCCATTTAATCAAATGCCGGGCACATTTACTCAATGGCGTGATTTACCTGCCAATACCGATATGCTCTATTACGAAGGTCTTCACGGTGGTGTAGTAACTGAAGATGCTGATGTGGCTAAACATGTCGATCTGCTGATTGGCATGGTACCGATTGTTAATTTAGAGTGGATCCAGAAGATCATTCGCGATACAAACGATAGAGGCCATAGCCGTGAAAAAGTCATGGGATCGATTGTGCGCAGTATGGATGATTATATTAAGCACATGACGCCACAATTTTCACGGACTCATATTAATTTTCAACGCGTGCCGACCGTGGACACCTCAAACCCCTTTAGCGCAAAAGACATACCCAGCCTAGATGAAAGCTTTTTAGTCATCCGCTTTCGCGGTATTAATAATGTTGATTTTCCTTATTATCTCAACATGATCCAAGGCTCATTTATGTCACGCGTCAACACACTGGTTGTTCCCGGTGGAAAAATGTCATTGGCAATGGAATTAATTTTGACGCCATTAGTGAAAGACTTAATGGATAAACGCTTAGAGCTGCAAAATCTTAATGATATCAAACTCGATTAAGTTTGATTTAAGTCAGAACCACTAAGATAGGCGCATCGTGATTTCAAGCGAAAGAACGGCAGTTGATGTGCTTGAAGAGCTAATTCCCCCTTTTTGATCTGTTAGTGCATTAAGCACATCAACGAAACCCAATAAAGCCGATAATCAAGCGCGAGATAAGCCCTTACCTATCCCGCGACAACAAGATAACCACTGGGTTGGCTGGTGCGTTACATCAGTGGGATAACTTCTCGATAAGCCTGCTTATTTTTATACTGCTCCAAACGTAAAATAAACTCATCGCTGCGCACAATCTCAGGGTTATCTTTTAGTGCATCAATCGCTTTTTTCTGCGTATCTATCGCTGCAGTAAAATCGCCCAGTTCTGCATAGCCGGCCGCAAGGTTATCTAATACTGTGGGATCGTTTTTATTATTCTCAAGTAACTTTAGCGACATTGATACCGCACGTGAACCATCTCGATATTCTGCTTCTGGACACGTGGCTAATATCCACGCAACATTCCCCATTGAAACCGCATCACCTGCTGCCAAAAACTGCTCCATGGCTTTGCCACAATTTCGTGCCACGCCATCACCACCAGCAGAATAAATAAACCCTAAACGAAAATGAGCCCACTTATCACCTTGCTCAATCATTTTTAGGTACCATTTTTCTGCAAGCGCTAAATCACGCGGAAATAATTTATGCCCCTCAAAAGCTAAATCAGCTAAGGTTTGCTGCGCCTTGATGTGTTGCTGCTGTGCCGCAAGGTTAATCCAGTACAAACCTTGCTCTGTGTCTTGAATAACAAATCGCCCCGAGAGATACATTAAACCCAATAAAAATTGCGCATCTGCATTGCCCTGCTTAGCTTTAATTTGAATATTGACTAATTTAGTAGCGGCCTGAGACTGAATAGAAGGCGGGATAACAAATGCGTTCACGGGCAAACTTAGCCCACTCAATAACATAACACTGACAATAACCCCGATTTGACTCAGTTTTTTCACGCATACCTCGACAACTATTTATGATGCTGATTAGATAACACTAGCTAACTCATGGATCCAATACAATAGACACATGTATTTTGCAATAATTCAATAGTCGTGATGATTAAGACAAATTGGCCAAAAAAGTCGACCGCCATCACAAACAAAATAAATTTAATCTAAAATTTAACAAGTTAATATACACTACACACACTTCTAAATACGATCTCTATCAAAGTTTTCGCCGCACCAATAGCGTAGAATGCTTAATTAGACATTACTTACTTTCATTTTTAATCAATCGAGGAATATCGTATGGCTCTGATTGGTAAGCCAAAACCTGACCCAACATTAGAATGGTTTCTTTCACATTGTCACATTCATAAGTATCCAGCAAAGAGCACCTTAATCCATGCTGGTGAAGAATCTGATACTTTATATTACATAGTCAAAGGTTCTGTCGCAGTATTGATCAAAGATGAAGAAGGTAAAGAAATGATCCTGTCTTATCTTAATCAAGGCGACTTTATCGGTGAACTTGGATTGTTTGAAGAGCAATCTGAACGTACAGCATGGGTTCGTGCTAAGCAAGCATGTGAAATTGCGGAAATTTCTTATAAGAAATTTAAGCAACTTATCCAGGTTAATCCTGAAATCCTCATGAAACTTTCGGCGCAAATGGCCTATCGTTTACAAAGTACTAGCCAAAAAGTGGGCGACTTAGCATTCCTTGACGTCGCCGGCCGTATTGCACAAACACTATTACATCTTGCTAAGCAGCCTGATGCAATGACACATCCTGATGGCATGCAAATTAAAATTACCCGTCAAGAGATTGGTCAAATTGTAGGTTGTTCACGTGAAACGGTAGGCCGTATTTTAAAAATGCTTGAAGAACAAAGTTTGATTCAAGCACACGGTAAAACTATCGTCGTTTACGGCACACGCTAAACAACTAAGGTTTTATAGGGCTAAAACGCAATGTTTAAGCCTTAATCATATAAGCTTCAGCTTGATTTAAGCCAATATACTTAAAGTGGTGTTCATACTCTGAACGCCACTTTTTTTATTTTGGAGCGACCATGAATAGCTTGTTCTCCATAGCAATAAGCAGCTTAATGGCCATCACGATTAACCAGCAAGATATTCCCACAAAAGAACTCGCTCTGGATCATGATAACGTCCAAAAATTAGTATCTTCTGGTAATATAAGGTCATTAGATGATTACTTAGCTTGGATATCACAGTATTGTGATGGCCACTTAATCGATGCGCAACTATACCAATATCAGGATAAGTGGCGCTATGACCTGCAATTTAGGCTAAAACAAGGGCATGTTGTTAATCTGCAATTAGATGCAGCCAATGGCATGCAAGATCCATTGACTCAATTACCGAGCGAATGTACTAAACATGAAACTGTTACTCGTTGAAGATAACCCATTACTGGTTGCTGAACTTGAAAAACAACTCAAGCAAGCAGGTTATATTACGGACGTCACAGATAAGGCCATTGAAGCCGATTATTTGATGAAAGAAACAGATTATGACTGCGTCATTCTCGATATTGGCTTACCCGATGGCAATGGCTTGTCATTAGTGACTCAATGGCGTGAACGTGGCATCAGTACCCCAGTTATTATGCTAACGGCCCGCAGTCAGTGGCACGAAAAAGTGGAAGGTTTTAATGCTGGTGCTGATGATTACTTAGGTAAACCGTTTCACACTCAAGAGCTACTCGCAAGAATTCAGGCACTTATCCATCGAGCTCATGGACGGGTTAATTCATCATCAAAACAACTCTGCTACGCTGGGGTTAATCTCGACGAAAATGAGCAGAAAGTGACGGTGGGCGGACAAGAGTATGAGCTGACATCAATGGAATTTAGGTTACTGAAAATTTTCTTAATGTCGCCAAGAAAACTACTATCCAAACAGCAGCTTACAGACAAGCTTTACCAGTTTGATGATGAGAAAGAAAGTAACGTCGTTGAAGTATACGTGACTCATTTACGTAAAAAGCTGGGTAAAACGGCTATCGAAACCCGTCGCGGTCAAGGCTATATCTTTCATGGCATCATTGAATGATGTCAATTCGCTTTAAACTAAGCTTATGGCTGAGTGGATTGATCATCATTGCCACTCTCATCGGCTTATTTTTGTTTGAATCTATGCTGCGAGATGCGTTTCATGACTCCATCATTAACCGCTTAGAAGAAGATTTAGAACATATTATCATTGCCACTCGGCTCGATGATGGCGAACTGGTTATCGACCAAAGCCAATTATCCAGTTTTTATCGCCCGGCTTATTCAGGCCGCTATTTCCAATTAAATTTACCTGACCGTACTATTCGTTCTCGATCCTTATGGGATGCAGAGCTGCAGATCGAACCCTTACAAGCGCAGCAAAAACGCGTATGGCAAGCTAAAGGGCCAAAAAATAATGATATGCAGCTGCTCTCTATTGGTATTGGTGCGCCTAACAGTCCCAACACGGCAACATTGACAGTAGCCCAAGATCTTAGTATTGGTCGCCGCGTCTTCAGTGAAGTCTTTGGCGCTAAACTGGCAATCAATATTGGCATGTTATTGGCGATGATCGCCGGTATCTTCATTATTTTACGCCAATCGTTTAAACCAGTGAATCAAATCCAGGGCGCACTGGCTAAATTGCGCGAAGGTGAGATAGCTTCGTTAACCATGTCGCAAATACCGGCGGAGATCCGTCCGCTAGCAGAAACCTATAATGAGCTATTAGACTACACCGCCAAACAAATTGAACGCAGTCGAAATAACCTAGGCAATTTAAGCCATGGCTTAAAAACACCATTAGCAGTGATGCAGCAACAAGTTGAAGCCCTCGGGCTCACCCACCCTGACGCCGCAATAGCAATGCAGCAGCAATTAGATTTAGTGCATAAAATGATTGAGCGTAAACTGGCTGCGGCGCGAATAACGGGTGACATGCTACCCGCTGCACAGCTGGCTGTTCCAAAAGATTTCGATAGCTTAATTCAAACCTTACATAAGGTTCATCATCAGCGTGTCATTGAATGCCGAGTGGTTAACGCACAACATATTAGTCGCATCCCCATTCATCGTGAAGATGGCATGGAGTTGTTTGGCAACCTGCTCGATAACGCCTTTAAATGGGCGAATTCACAGGTGAACATCAGCATAGTTGATTTGCCATCAGGAGAGATATTAATCCAAATAGAAGACGATGGCTGTGGTGTCATGCAAGAGCAAATTGCATTGTTAACCGCTCGTGGAACCCGCCTCGATGAAGCAACTACGGGTCACGGACTGGGCTTGTCGATTGTGAAAGAGATCTGTGAGCAATATGGGTTTATATTAAAATTTAATCGTAGTGAGACATTACAAGGGCTTAATGTCAGCATTTTGATCAATCCATAAGCTTCCATGCTGTCCTTTTACTGAACCAAGCCTTTGCTACGGCCAACAAAAAGACCTAATTGATAACTCAATTAGGTCTTTTTTAGTTGTACACAACATTACATCATTGAATTGGTACTTTCAAAAATCTTGTCTGCAGATGCTGCAACAAAACCAGTATAAAGCTGACCATTATCCATTGGGTAACGACGGGCGAATTCATAGAAACAACTTGGAATTTCTACATCGCCATCAGTGAAGTTAACCACGACTTTATCGGCCATGGTAGAAGACTGTTCTAGCAGTACTTCTGGCGAACCTTTAATCTCACCACCTGAACTATTTAATACAAAACCGGCCTGTTTTAAGGCTTGGTTTACATCTTCAATACGCTCAAACTCTGGCAGGTCATTAATTGATACTGTGAAGTGATTAGCGCGGTAACCTAACGCAGCGACCCAAGCGGCATATTCACTTTCAGCAAGTAAGGCTTGGTAAGTGGCTTTGTCTAGATCCCAATGACGACCTGAATAAATGAAATTATCGGCAGTCGTTGCTGTGACATCCACTTGGTCGATTAAACCGTGGATAGTTTTTTGCAGTTCAGGGCTAAACTCCTCGACTAACAGCTCAGAGATAAACACCTTTGGCTGTGTTGGATCAGGATGTTCAAAATGCTTAGCTATCAGTTTTTTCTGTACAAACTGATAATCGCCACAGTCGACATAACCGATAGAGGTGAAATGCTCAGCCAATACGCTTAAATTCACTTTGGCGATATTAAACGTACGCAACGCGATATGGTCATTGATGATAGGAGCACCATGACCTAATAGTTGATGAATTTTCGCCGCTGAAGGCGTCATCTTAATGTAGTCTTGCCATAGGGCAGCAAATAAAGCATTAACGTCAGTATGCATGGTTAAATCCTTCTAAAATAAGGCTGGCGAACACGTCACCAGCACGGATCATGCGATGAATTTATCAGTTAAATTGATAAACCAGGGCTTAAAGTTGCAGGTAAGCTTACTGAATCAGCTTCCATTGAAGCGACAGGGTAAGCGCAATAATCAGCAGCATAAAACGCACTTGCACGATGGTTACCCGATGCGCCAACGCCACCAAATGGTGCCGCACCTGATGCACCTGTGATTTGCTTATTCCAATTAACAATACCAGCACGAATGCGCGCGAGGAAGTAATCGTAATCTTCACGGCTGTCAGCGAGTAAACCGGCAGATAAACCATAACGAGTCGCATTCGCTAAATGGATAGCTTGGTCAAAATCACGGTAACGAACTAACTGTAATAATGGACCAAAATATTCTTCATCTGGTAACGCTGCCACTTGAGTAACGTCAATTAAACCTGGAGTCACTAAACCCGTTCCAGCTTCAACTTGCACTAACTCAACTAACGGAACGCCACCTAATGACTTGAGTGTTGCTTGCGCAGCAACCATACCAAGCGCTGCAGTTTCAGAAATCATTGAGCCCATAAAAGGTTGCGGTTGAGCGTTCCAAGCACCGACTTTGATTTGCTTAACAGCCTTGACTAGCTCGGCAATTAACGCATCGCCTTGCTCGCCCTCTTCAATGTATAAACGACGGGCACAAGTACAACGCTGACCAGAGGAAATATATGCAGACTGAATAATGTCATGGACAGCCGCTTTAGTATCAGTAACGCCTTTAACGATAAGCGGGTTATTACCACCCATTTCAAGGGCTAAAATTTTACCCGGAAGGCCGGCATATTGTTCATGTAAAATATGCCCAGTGCGAGAACTACCGGTAAAGAATAGTCCATCAATTTGCGGGTGTGATGCCAACGCTTTACCTGTGTCAACTTCGCCTTGCACTAGGTTAATCACACCTTGTGGCAAGCCGGCTTTGTCCCAGCACTTTAGCATTAACTCAGCCACTTTAGGCGTTAGCTCTGAAGGCTTAAACACCACTGTGTTACCGGCTAATAATGCAGGCACTATATGACCGTTAGGTAAATGTCCCGGGAAGTTATATGGACCAAATACAGCCACAACACCATGAGGCTTGTGACGTAATACCGCACGACCTGCTGGCAGATCATTGGTTTCAGTACCAGTACGTTTGTCGTGAGCTTTTGCTGACAAAGCGATTTTGCCAATCATGGCACCAACTTCAGTGGCGGTTTCCCATTGTGGCTTACCGGTTTCTTGAGCGATGGTTTCAGCTATCTCGGCTTTATTATTTTCTAGTTGTGCGCGATAAGCTTCAACAATGGCTAAACGGGCGTCATAACCCAGCATAAACCAATCAAATTGCGCCGCACGAGCGGCATCTACAGCTGCGTTCACTTGAGCAGCGGTTGCAGTGTTACCTTGCCAAATGACGTCACCGTTGGCTGGGTTTTTTGAGTTAATTTCATGACCTTCGCCAGCTAACCACTGACCTTGAATATATTGTGTCATTTCTTGCTCCTACATTGCTAAAACACGAATTTGCTCGCCTTCGCTGACCATAAGACCGGCAGCAATTTCAGTACTAAGCACCACATTATCGTGTTCATCAGAGACCAACAGTTTTGCCGCCGATGCGCGATAATCAGCTAGCAAGGTGTTGGAAATAATAAAATGGTGATCGGCATGTGGCATTTTACCAATGCTCACAGTAAGTAAACGGCTCTTTTTTACCGAGCGAATATCTCCGATTGAACATTCAACCGTTGGACCACCATCAAAAATATCGACATAATTTCGGAATTTAAATCCTTCCGCTTGCAGTAACCGCAGTGCTGGCTTAGTGTTTTTATGCACTTCACCAATCACTTTTTGGGCTTTTTTAGGCAGCATACAAACGTAAACAGGGTTACGTGGCATCATTTCAGCCATAAACGCTTTTTTACCTAAGCCTGATAAATAATCAGCCTCAACAAAGTCGATACCTAAAAAATGATGCTGCAGCCATTCGTAAAATGGTGATTCACCATGATCGTCACTGACCCCTCGCATTTCTGCGATAACAGTTTCACCAAAACGATGTTGATGCTGCGCTAAAAATAAAAAACGCGAACGCGACAACATGCGCCCGTTATTACCTTTGCGATAACCGTCTTTTAAAAACAAGGTGCACAGCTCAGCCGCTCCCGTATAGTCATGGCATAGAGTCAGGGTTTCAACTTCATTACGAACTGAGATTTGTTGAGAGTGATACACCTCAGTACCTAAACGGTAATGATAAAAAGCATCTTCCATGCCGACAGCAGCTTCAATACCACAAGTGCCGACTACTTCACCGGTTTTCATGTCTTCAAGCACCATTAAATAACCTTCGTCAAAAGGTTTATCAACATGCTTGGTAAAAGATGCTTCTGCCCTAGCAATCTTTGAACGCAGTAACTCTTCGTTAACTGGTAAAGATGTAAAACCGTGGCCTGACTCGACTGCAATACCATAAAGTGCATCGTAATCACTTGCACGGATAGGACGTATGATTAACATCTTAATCTCCTCATTGCGCCACAAATAAATTGCGCTGAAATACTTTTCGGCGCAATTTTACTTTGTTGGCGTACCCAAACAAAAAAGTGCAAGCTAGGCTCACACTTTTTGTTCATTAACCTGCAACCACTTTTGCTACCGCGCGATCAAAACGCAATAGACCTTCAGCGATATCAGCTTCAGGGATAACCAATGAAGGAGCAAAACGCACTACGTTTGCACCCGCCATCAAACTCATTAGACCTTCAGCAACAGATGCCACTAAAAAGTCACGACTACGGCCTTCATATTGCTCATTTAATACCGCACCAAGTAATAATCCCTTGCCACGGATTTCACTGAATACGTTGTATTTAGCATTAATTGCCGCTAAACCATCACGGAATAGCTGTTCACGATGTTTAACGCCATCAAGTACTTCTTTGGTATTAACCACGTCCATTACCGCATTACCTACTGCACAAGCAAGTGGGTTACCGCCATAAGTAGAACCATGAGTACCAATTTTTAAGTGAGCAGCAATTTTTGCAGTGGTTAGCATTGCAGCAATCGGGAAGCCACCGCCTAACGCTTTAGCGCTAGTTAAAATATCAGGCACTATGTCAGTACCCATGTAAGCAAATAACTCACCAGTACGGCCTACGCCTGTTTGTACTTCATCAAAAATAACCAATGCGTCATGCTTATCGGCTAAGCGACGTACTGCTTTTAAGAACTCAGGGTCACCATTGATAATACCGCCTTCACCTTGAAGAGGTTCAAGCATGATGGCACAGGTTTTGTCTGAAATAACCGCTTCAAGTGCAGCGATATCATTAAAAGGTACATGGGTAATACTTTGAGGCTTAGGGCCGAAACCATCTGAATATGCTGCTTGACCACCAACCGTAACAGTAAAGAATGTCCGGCCGTGGAATGCTTTATCAAAGGCGATAATTTGATCTTTGTCTGCACCATGGTTGTCTAGAGCATAACGGCGCGCTAATTTAAGTGCGGCTTCGTTCGCTTCTGCACCAGAGTTGGCAAAATAAATACGCTCAGCAAATGTGGCATTGACTAACTTTGTGGCTAATTCAAGTGCAGGCTCGTTAGTCATCACGTTAGATAAGTGCCATATTTTTTCGCTCTGCTCTTTTAATGCAGACACTAATGCTGGGTGACAATGACCTAAACAATTTACTGCAATACCACCAGCGAAATCGATGAATTCCTTACCTTCTTGATCCCACACTCGGCTACCGGCTCCACGAACAGGTATAACGGCCGCAGGCGCATAATTAGGCACCATAACTTCATCGAATTGGGCACGGGTTAGGTTCATTTCTACACTCATTGCATTTT
Source organism: Shewanella sp. SR43-8 (assembly GCF_014163775.1). Classification (NCBI taxonomy): domain Bacteria; kingdom Pseudomonadati; phylum Pseudomonadota; class Gammaproteobacteria; order Alteromonadales; family Shewanellaceae; genus Shewanella; species Shewanella sp. SR43-8. The sequence goes on from NZ_JACJDX010000003.1 coordinate 129,924, forward strand.
ATCCTTCAGGTTGTAAACGGTTTTAAAGCCGCTGTTTCCGCTGTTTGCTTTATATTCTGTAAGTGCATTAGCGGAAGTTTGTATTATTTATGCGACATTATTAGCGAAAATGTGATCAAAATACCAGTTCAGTACAATTAACTTCTGCAGGCCAGATCAGCATTATGCATAAAGAATTAAAAATATGAATAAACAAAGCGTTTATTGGAGGTTATGAAGCATAACTAGTCATAAAAAAAGTTATTTGGCTCCATTTTGTGTAGCTATTCATCAAAAGTGAATAATTACACAGATTTAACATTTGCTCGAAACACAAAAAACAGCGTTAAAGTAAATTGAGTTTACGGAAATTTTTCCCTTTAAGACGAATTAATTCTTGAGCTGAAAATTGATAGTAATCGAACATAATTCTTTTTTCTTGTGGGTCGATTTGTTGCTGCTCTTCTAGCAAAAGCACTTTGGCGTAACAACTCGCTTTAGCCACAATTGCAGCGTCGACGGATAACTCGGTAAAGTGGTAATCGTGATCGAGTTCTTTTAGCACTTGAGTCATCGCTGAGTCATCAAATTGCAGTAAACTGAGTAGTTGCCAATTTAAGCTATGACTATGCTGCAACACTTGTTCTAAAACGGCCTCAGCAGGAAAATCTGTTGCCATAATAGCATCATAAACTTGTTTCTCTCGACTAAGGCTGGCTTCTCGTAGCCATGTCCCCCAAGTTTTATCAAATATATGCCCGCTTTGACTGAGAATGATCGAAGTAGCAAATTGATACATTAAGGCACAACAATAAGCCAAGCTGGGCTCTTTATTATGTAACTCAGCTAAGGTTTGCGCGGCAATGGCACTCACCATGCTATATCGCCAAAGCTTGCGGGTTATCCACAATAAATTGGCATTACCTGTAGGTAGCCAATGGCGTAAACAAAAATAAGGGATCAACAAACGTAAATTTTCAATACCAATGTAATTGAGTACCAGCTTGATATCGGTCACTTGGACATCGGAGTTTTTGGGGCGGCGGTGGCCAGATGCAGGGCTGTTAATTAAATTAATTAAATCACGCGATAACCAACTAATACTTTCAATAATTGGTCGTAGTCGATTGATATTAAGATCTGGATCTAATAATAAATCAAGCAATAAAATTTGGCCTTCACCAATTGCTGATGCTTCTAATATCATTTGTGGATTAGCTAACTGATGCTCTATTGCATTATTAACCGTATGGGTTAGCAGTGCAGACACCTCAAGATATACTTGTTTCTCTTTTGCTTGCTTATCAATGCGCAGCTTTAATGCTTGACGCTCAATATCAAGCTTATTGGCGTTTTCTTCTAAGTCTTCGCTGATCTCATCTGGCATAGCATTAACTTTATGCTTACCCACAATAAGCTGCTTATAGAGTCGGCGCTCAATTTCGATGACTTTTCCGGGCCTAACCCCACCTGCTATTGATATTGCCACTCACATTGCCTTTTATTGTGTTAATCGCTTAATAATAAAAATTAAGGCTTCTCAAAGGAAGCCTTAATAAATATTTATTTGTCTTTTTGAACTTAGCGCTGACTATTTCAGCTCTTGTTCAAACAACTTATAAATACGACGATACTGATCTAACCAACTAGAAGGTTGCTTAAATCCATGTGGCTCAACAGGATAGATTGCCGTTTCAAACATCGGTTTTTCTAATTCAATTAGACGTTGCACCATGCGCACACTGTCTTGGAAAAATACGTTATCATCTAAGACACCACTCATGATCAGTAATGGTTTTTGTAAACCTTGAGCATGTTCTATCGGCGAACTACGCTCATAAGCGATAGGGTCAACGTCAGGCGTATTTAAAATATTAGAGGTATATGGCGCATTATAATGAGCCCAATCGGCTACAGGACGTAATGCGGCCCCTGCTTGGAATAAATCAGGTTCATTAAATAACGCCATAAAAGTAAGGAAGCCGCCGTATGAACCACCATAGGTGCCTACACGTTGAGGATCCACATTAGCATTGCTTGCCATCCAAGCCACACCATCTTTTAGATCTTCCACTTCTGGATGGCCCATATTACGATAAACCGACGTACGCCAATCACGTCCATAACCTTTTGAACCGCGATAATCCATATCCATTACCACGTAACCTTGTTGGGTTAACAAGTTATTGAACATAAATTCACGGAAGTAACCCGAAAATCCATAATGAGCATTCTGTAAATAACCCGCGCCATGATTAAACATCACTGCCGGATATTTATCAGCCTGTTTAGGATCATAACCTTGCGGCAAATAAACCCGCGCATAAATGGGCTCTGCACCATGGGTTGAAGGTAACGCAACAACTTGCGGTACTTGCCATGGATATTGTTTAAATGCTGTGCTGGTATAGTCGGTTAATTGGCTAATCTCGCCACCAATAGGCTGAATATAGAGTTCATCGGGGTGAATAGCAGATGAAGCTGTTAATAACAGTGATTGGCTATCAGGGCTTAAGCTGTAATCCAATGTCCCTAACCACTGAGTCAGTTGTTCTGATTTTCCGCTGGCAATTTCTACACGGTAAACATTATAACTGCCCGGATGGTCCTTATTAGCACGGTAATAAAAGTATTTTGCATCTGGAGATAAGGTCACATTATCAACCACAAATTTACCCTTAGTTAATGCCGATACCTTACCTGCGGCTGTTTTGGTATATAACTGAGAGAATCCAGACTCTTCAGATAAGTAGTACATGGTATCTGTACCGGTTATCCAACCAAATTGATTAAAATTATAGTTAACCCAAGCATCATCATGTAAGCGATGCTCAGTAGAGAGTTTGCCTTTTTGAAGATCGACGCTCGCGATCCAGCGATCTTTATTATCAACCGCTTCAAGCATCACTAATAATTTATCGCCAGAATCATTCCACTGAATAGCGCTTTGACTCCACTCCCAATCTTGCATTAACTGCACTAAACGCGGCGCTTTGTGGCTTTCGTAGGTTTTACCTTGGGCTTTTGCATTTTCAGCTTTAACGCTAGCAAGTACATCCTCATCAAAACCGGCTAGGCCTTCAATGGTAATATCTTTTTTACTGTGTTCAGTAAGGTCGAGTAATACTAAACGCTGACCTGGGAAAACATCTTCTGCCACACGAGCACGAGCAGGCACGGGATCAACATAGCCTTCTTGCCCTAAATAATTGGGCATAATGTCGTGTTCTGCACGCCAACTATAATTTTTATCCGTTAACGCCAATAGAACGTAACGTCCATCTGGCGATAAACTCATTTCTGACACAACTTCCGCATCACCTAAATACCAAGGTTTTGCTGAAAAAGTCGGATCAGCTTTAGCCAATGATTCGCTATATTCATCACGCGTCAAACTGTTATCGTGTTGCATGGCAACATATTGGATTAATCTTTGCTGCTGTTTGGCCATAAAAGTACTGGGGGCTGGCGTATTTTTAGGCTCATTTTCCATTAGGATTGCAGCCATTTGCTCCACAAGTCCACTAGATTGGTATAAACGAAAAATATTATTACCTTGCCAAAATGCAAGATCGCCGCCGCTCAAAAAGCGAACGCCGCTAATCGGATCATTTTGGCGAGTCATTTGAGTAATATCGCCATTTGATAAATCTTTTACAAATACGTTACCTTGATAAATGTAAGCTTTTTTAGTTTTAGCTTGATTCAACACACCATTGCGCTGATCGGCAAGGTGTAACTGATCCAATGCTAGTTTATTCGCTTCAGACTGGCCGATGGCTTGTTGATAAAAATCACGAATAGGCGACTGGTGTGCTTGGCGACTAAAATACACCGATTGGCTGTCATCACTCCAATAGGCTCCTTGGGCAAATATTCCCATCCAATCCGGATTAGCCATGATTTGATTAAGCGTTAATAACTGATCGGCTTTTGGAGGTTGAGCTAATGGCACCATCAATGATGTAGCGGTAGGCTTTGCGATAACCATCGTATCGTCATTTTTTGCTGTCGCAGCACAGCCACTGATCATCGCCAAAGAAATTGCGCTCACCGCAAAGTTTCGCATAAAGCTTGTCATGGTTATCCCTTTTATTATTTTTAAGCGCTCTTTATAGCATAAATATACGCGAGAATTTAGCCAGATTGGTTGCAGAAGTTGTAACAGAATAAGTGATAATGAACTTAAATAGGTAGCCTTGATTACACTTTATAACTGTAAAAAGTTATTCAGCAATTCATGTCCTTGCTGGGTCAAAATAGACTCAGGATGAAACTGCACACTGTATATACGTAAATCAGCATAGCTCATCGCCATAATTTCACGCCCATGAACAGGGTCATCAAACCATGCGTCCAGCGTAAAATTCTTGGGAACATCATTAATCAACAATGAATGGTAGCGCGTCACTTGCAAAGGTAATGCTAACTGAGAAAATAATCCCTGTTGATTGTGCTCAATTAAGCTGGTTTTACCGTGCATAACACGCTTTGCACGTACAACATCAACACCAAACACTTGGGCGATGGCTTGGTGGCCGAGACAGACACCTAAAATTGGCAATCTCCCAGCAAAATATTCAATGGCGGCAAGCGAGATCCCTGCTTCGTTAGGAGTGCATGGACCAGGAGAAATGATTAAATGAGTGGGCGCTAATGCTTCAATTTGTTCAATGGTGATTTCATCATTACGCTTAACGAGGATCTCTTGTCCAAGCGTTTGGAAATATTGCACTAAGTTGAACGTAAAAGAATCATAATTGTCAATCATCAACAACATTTGGGGTTCCATTTGAGTGATAAAAAATGGTAATAATGCAATTTTAGCTTAAAAAAAACCAGCCTTGCGACTGGTTTTATGTCATGGTAACGAATCGTTACTTCACCACAGTTAAATGGTTTTTACGCTTAGCTTTGTCACCAGTAGTCGATTTAGGCGATGGCGGTAATGTCGAAGTATCATCAACAGATTTCATTGATGGTGGCACAGATGACAACTCATCCTGCTCACCTTCAATCATATACGCATCTTCCATATCAAATACAGTGCCGGCACCGTTTTCACGAGCATAAATGGCCACAATTGAGGCCATTGGTAAATACACATTTTGTGGAACACCACCAAAACGGGCATTAAACTCGACGGAATCATTCGACATGTGAAGATTTGCCACAGCTCCAGTTGCAATATTCAAGACAATTTGACCGTCTTTAACAAATTGCTGCGGAACCTGTGTACCGTTAACAAATGCATCCACGACTACGTGTGGCGTCAAATGGTTATCCATCAACCACTCATAGTAAGCACGCAACAAATATGGACGATTAGCTGTTATTGGTTTCATCACATGCCCATGCGCATTTCGCGCTCAGCCTCAGTTAACGATGCTTTAAATGATTCACGTTCAAAAATACGTGTCATATAAGCACTGATATCTTTCGATGTACGCGGGTCTAAGTGAATACCTAATACCGGTAAGCGCCATAATAATGGGCCTAGGTAGCAATCAGATAAACCAAACTCTTCGCTCATGAAGTATGGCATTTCAGCAAATACTGGCGCTAAAGCGATTAGACTTTCCATTAACTCTTTACGCGCAGCATCAGCTTTTTCACCTTTACGGATACGCTCAACAAGCGCATACCAATCGGTGTCGATTCTGTGCATCATTAAACGGCTTTGGCCGCGAGATACTGGGTATACAGGCATTAGTGGAGGATGAGGAAAACGTTCATCCAAATATTCCATAATAATGCGAGATTCGTACAACACGAGTTCACGATCAACTAAAGTTGGTACCGAGTTGTATGGATTTACTTCAAGTAAATCTTCAGGCATCTCACTTGGGTCTACCTGTAAAACATCAACGGTAACCCCTTTTTCAGCCAATACGATACGTACTTGGTGACTATATAAATCATCGGCACCAGAAAAAAGTGTCATGATAGAGCGTTTGTTGGCAGCAACAGCCATTGATACCCTCCAGAATGTAGAAAAAACAAAACAAACGAGGGGCTAAGCCCCCCGTTTACAATATGCGGATAATGTATATTAACCGTTATTGATGGCTAGTGCACATCTTTCCAGTATTCTTTCTTCAACAAATAAGCAATGATGAAGAAAATAAACAAGAATCCAAGTACCCACCAACCTAAAGCTTCACGCTCTAACTGAACGGGTTCAGCCGAATAGACTAAGAAACCCGTGATATCACGAACTGCTTGGTCGTACTCTTCTGCACTCATTTTGCCACCAGTAGGAGGATTCATGCCGACCAACGTCATAGTTTCAACACCATCAATGACAGTCTTTTCATATTGAGGAGTTGCAACACCTTGTAAGTCTTGTAAAACGTGCGGCATAGCCACTAATGGAAACACGGTATTGTTCACACCAAATGGACGCGTTTCATCAGCATAGAAACCTTTTAAGTATGAAAATACCCAATCAGCTCCACGTACACGAGCAACCAAGGTTAAGTCTGGAGGCGGAGCACCAAACCATTTAGCCGCATCAACGGGAGGAATAGCGTTTTCCATTAAATCACCGATTTTAGCATCAGTGAACATGTACTTATTACGCATATCATCGCCACTGATGTCTAAGTCAGTTGCTACACGCTCATAACGTTGGTATTTAGTGCTGTGACAACCTGAACAATATTGCTGGAATAAATCCAGACCACGCTCTAATGACGCTTTATCATGCAAGTTAACGTTAGCGCTTTCTAAATGAACCTCGTTTCCACCTGCAGCCATAGCGAGAGATGGCAGTAGTGTAACTAATGCAATTAATAACTTTTTCATTAGTGTGTCACCCTCGTAGGAACTTCTTTTGTTTTCTCATTCTTACTGTAAACCCATAGGGCTACGAAGAAACCAAAGTAAGTGAAAGTGAATACACGTGCCGCAATAGTTAGCTCAGGCGTTGCAGGAACCACACCTAAATAGCCAAGAATAATGAACGACACAGTAAATTGTGCGATGTTGATTTTGTGAATCAAACTACGGTAACGGATAGATTTGACTTTACAACGGTCAAGCCAAGGCAGAACAAATAGCACTGCAATCGACAGACCCATAGCAACAACACCGATTAACTTGTCGGGAATTGCACGTAAAATCGCATAGAATGGTGTGAAATACCAAACCGGTGCAATATGCGCAGGAGTCTTCATTGGGTTAGCCGCTTCAAAGTTTGGCTTCTCAAGGAAGTATCCACCACCTTCAGGCATAAAGAACAGCACATAACAGAACACGATTAAGAAGCCTGCTACACCCATAATATCTTTTACAGTGTAATAAGGGTGGAATGGAATACCATCAATAGGCCATCCGTTCTCATCTTTGTTCTTTTTAATTTCAACACCATCAGGGTTGTTCGATCCCACTTCATGTAATGCGATTAGATGTAAGAACACCAACACAACCAATACAAGTGGCAGCGCAATAACATGTAATGCGAAGAAACGGTTTAGTGTTGCACCGGAAATAACGTAGTCACCACGGATCCACAATGTTAGGTCATCACCAATAACAGGAATAGCACCAAACAAAGAGATAATTACCTGTGCGCCCCAATAGGACATTTGTCCCCAAGGCAGTAAGTAACCCATAAATGCTTCAGCCATCAACACTAAAAATATCAACATACCAAACAGCCATAAAAGCTCTCTTGGTTTTTGATAAGAACCGTAAATTAATCCACGGAACATGTGCATATAAATGACAAAGAAGAACGCTGACGCACCAGTAGAGTGCATATAACGTAATAACCAGCCGTATTCAACATCACGCATTATGTATTCAACAGAAGCGAATGCACCTTCTGCTGTTGGTACGTAATTCATGGTTAACCAAATACCAGTCAGTAACTGGTTAACTAAAACTAATAATGCTAATGAGCCAAAGAAATACCAAAAGTTGAAATTCTTTGGTGTGGCATACTGACCCACATGACGGTTATACGTTGCCGTCATTGGGATGCGAGCATCAATCCAATCAATAATATTCTTAACCATTACGCCGCTCCTGTATCTACACCGATGATAACGTTAGCGTCATCGATATATTTGTGCGGTGGAACCACTAGGTTTAATGGTGCAGGAACACCCTGGAATACACGACCAGCCATGTCAAATTTAGAACCATGACAAGGACAGAAGAACCCAGATGTTACACCCTCAACCTGCTCACCGAATGAATCAGGTAGATAAGTTGGTGAACAACCTAAGTGGGTACAGATACCGACTGCTATGAAAAATTCAGGCTTAATAGAACGTGCAGGATTAGTTGCATATTCTGGTTGCTGCATTTCTTCGGAAGCAGGATCACGTAATTGACTGTCTAATGTTTTAAGATTATTTAGCACAGTTTCTGTACGACGAACGACCCAAACCGGTTTTCCGCGCCATTCGACACGAATTAACTGACCTGGTTCAACTTTACTAATATTTACTTCAACCGGCGCACCTGCAGCTTTCGCTTTGGCGCTCGGATTCCATGACTTGATGAAAGGAACCGCTACAGCGACGGCACCAGCACCACCTACTACGGCGGTTGCAGCTGTCAGGAATCTGCGACGTCCGGTATCGACTGGCGCATTGCTCATCCACTTATCTCCCAGAGGGTGTTGGAATTTTTATATTTCAATACTTTAGCGATCACAAAGGGTGAAGCGCTAAAATCATACTTTGAGGCGGTGCTCATTATAGCGAAAAATTAGAACTAGATCATAGAGAAAACATACATCTAGAGTGAGGATATTAACATTTTTTTCAAAAACGCTTATAAATCAGCCAGATTATAACAATTAGTCGTCCCTTAATTAGTGTTTAAGGAGGCAATAAAGACATTTAAAACAAGCAATTATTAATAAAAAATAATCAAAAACACAATAAAAAGTCTTCGTTATGATTTATGACCGTTTTTAGAAAAACTGAATTCATACTAATTAGATTAACTTTCAGCCACAAAAAAGCTCGGTAAAGACCGAGCTTTTTGAACTAAATGATATAAATGTTACTTACCGCTAGACGATTTCATGTATTTGAAGAAATCACCTTCAGGCTCTAACACCATAATGTCATTCTTACCGGCAAAACTTGCTTTGTAAGCTTCTAGACTACGTAAAAAGCTATAAAACTCAGCGTCTTTACTGTAGGCATCAGCATAAATTTTTGCCGACAATGCATCACCTTCACCACGAATGGTAAGCGCTTTACGTTCAGCTTCAGCAACCTTTACTGTCACATTGGCATCAATAGTCGCACGGATAATTTCAGCTTGTTCTTTACCTTGTGCACGGTGCTCTTTTGCCACAGCTTGACGTTCAGCACGCATGCGTTGGTAAATACTAGTACTGACATTAGCAGGTAAGTTAATTTGCTTTACGCGCACATCAACCACTTCAATACCAAGATTCTCAGCACTTTCAGAAGCGTTTTGTAATGCGTCGGTTTGCAACTCATCACGCTTACCAGAAACAATCTCTTTGATAGTGCGACGACCAAATTCAGTACGTAAGTCATTGCTGATTTTGGCTTGTAATAAGCTTTCTGCATTGGCTTTAATACCGCCATTGGTAGAAAGATAGTACTTTTCAAAATCACGAATACGCCACTTAACATAAGAGTCGACCATTAAGTCTTTCTTTTCAGAAGTCACAAAACGATCCGCGGCACCATCCAATGTCTGAATACGAGAATCCAGATATCGAACTTTATCTACCAAAGGAAATTTAAAGTGAAGGCCTGGTGCAAAGACGGTTGTTACGTCATCTTCTTTGAGCACCTTACCGAAACGTGCAACGATGGCACGTTCACCTTCGCTTACCACCATTAAAGAGGAAAAACTCACCCCTAAAATGATGACAAGAATGATCACTGCTAATCTACCCATTGTTAGTTCCTCCCTTGGCGAAGACGATCTTCGCGGCTGAGACGACCATCAGTCGGCATACTAGTAATCGGCGTATCAACACCACTACTAGAGACAGAGTTGATGTGACGTTCTACCTCAGGTTCTACTTGATTACGCTGACTCTTAGAAGAATCCATCAGCTTATCCAAAGGTAAGTACATCAGATTACCGCTACTTTTGGTGTCGACAAGTACTTTATTAGTATCCGCCAACACAGATTGCATTGCATCTATGTATAAACGATTTCGAGTTACATCTGGCGCAGCTTTATACTCAGGTAATAACTTCTCAAATCGAGCGACTTTACCTCTAGCTTCAAGAACTTCACGCTCTTTATAAGCACTAGCTTGTTGTGCCATACGTTCAACTTGTCCACGCGCTTTAGGTTCGATTTCGCGGGCATAAGCTTCAGCTTCACGAATAAAGCGCTGTTCATCTTCCTGAGCTGAAATTGCATCATCAAATGCATCTTTTACTTCTTCTGGAGGACGAGCGGGTAAAAAGTTAACGTCACGAATTTCTAAGCCTAGTTTATATGGCTCAATAATACGTTCTAACTCTGTCCAAGTATCACGACGAATAGCATCACGCCCGGTGGTTAAAATGTCATCCATACGATTGTGACCAATGACATAACGCAATGCACTGTCAGTCGCTTCACGTAAACTCGAGTTGGCATCAACAGCACTGTACAGATATGAATAAGCATCTGATACGCTGTATTGAACCACAAGCTCAACATTCACGATGTTTTCGTCAGATGTCAGCATTCTGCCTGACGCAGGGATCGAACGGAACGTTTCCACGTCAACCATTGTCACCTCATCAATAAAAGTGGCTTTCCAATGTAAACCGGAACTCACTTCACCAATGTGTTGACCAAAACGGAGTAACACACCACGCTCAGCTTCCTTAACTGTATATAAACCAGACAATGCCCAGATAATGACGGCAATAACGGCAAAAACAATCAATAAAGATGAATTAAATGGCTGACCAGAGGCGCCATTGCCCCCCTTGCCACCAAAACGTTTTGATAGGTTACGAAATACTTCGTCAAGATCTGGTGGCCCTTTATCGTTACCACCTTTATTTCCCCAAGGGTCTTTGTTCCCCTTGTTACCGGGCTCATTCCAAGCCATTTAGCACTCCATAATTGGATGAAATAAATGAGATTAACAAGAGATGTCTACTTCTGAATCGTCAAAAATAAATGTCTCTAATTCCCCTTGACTCTGTTTAGCTAATCGGTGCCAATCGGCATCCGATAAACGAACAGATAAAATACAGTTCCCCAGATCGTCATACTCTTTCTGCTGTATTGCATCCAGTCGATAAAACTGGCCAAGATAATGTCCTGCTGATGCAGGTATTTTCAATGTAAGCTCGCAAATAACTTGACCGATTAATTCGGTTATCGCTTTAAGCAGCAAATCAAATCCAATGCGTTTTTGCGCAGAGACCCAAACCCTTTCAGGTTTACCGTCTTCACCGTAATCGATACGAGGCGCGAAATCTTCAAGCAAATCAATCTTATTACACACGACTAATTGCGGGATTTCATCGGCATCGATTTCTTTAAGTACACTTTGTACTTGTTCAAAATTTTCAGCCATATTGTCATCGGCACAATCAACGATATGTAAAAGGATCTCTGCTTGTCGAGTTTCTTGTAGTGTGGCTTTAAATGCTGCAACAAGGTCGTGAGGTAAATGACGAATGAAACCAACTGTGTCTGCTAAAATTACCGCACCGTCGGGTAAGGATAATTTACGCAGTGTTGGATCTAATGTTGCAAATAATTGATCTGCAGCATAAACGTCCGACGAAGTTAGCGCATTAAATAATGTCGATTTACCCGCGTTGGTATAACCCACCAAAGACACTGTTGCTAAATCACTTCGCTTACGAGCTCGGCGGCTTTGCTCACGTTGTTTATCCACTTTATCAAGTCGACGATTAATGTTCTTAATCCGCCCTCTTAATAAACGTCGGTCTGTTTCAAGCTGGGTCTCACCCGGCCCTCGCATACCAATACCGCCTTTTTGTCGCTCTAAATGAGTCCAACCACGGATAAGGCGCGTCGACATGTGGCGCAATTGCGCTAGCTCCACTTGCAATTTACCTTCATGAGTCCTTGCTCTCTGAGCAAAAATATCAAGAATCAGCGTAGTTCTGTCTAAGACTCGGCACTGGCATACTAATTCAAGATTACGCTCTTGAGCAGGGCTCAATGCATGATTAAAAATCACTACATTGGCCTCTGTAGCAGCTACCATTGCGGCTAGTTCTTCAGCTTTACCGGTACCGATAAAAAATTTACGATCTGGCGAGCGTCTACTGCCAGTAATCACTCCAACAGAGCGAGCACCAGCAGATTCAACTAATAGCTGTAACTCAGTGAGATCCTCTCGACGTTCGTCGTCGGAAAAATCTATGTGTACTAATACCGCTGTTTCACCCGCTTCATAACGATCAAACAAAAATTGTATTCCTTTTCAAATTATTCAGCATCGCTTTCTTCACCATGGGCAGTCCCTTGGTGAGCAGTAACGTTAAATGGGCGTGCTGGTACGACTGTTGAAATAGCGTGTTTGTAAACCATTTGGCTTACAGTATTTTTCAACAAGATAACAAATTGATCGAATGACTCAACTTGGCCTTGTAATTTAATACCATTCACTAAATAGATAGAGACTGGTACACGCTCACGACGCAATGCGTTCAAAAATGGGTCTTGTAAAGATTGCCCCTTAGCCATTTGAATTTCCTTTTTTATTTTAAAATATGTTGAATTAAGTTTTATTGTTTAGTTTTAGTATTATACAGCAACGGCTAATAAGCTAGCGGCTTTGTCGCATAAGCGTAACTAAATTCCCTTCGACACCACTTTCAAGCCACTGTAATTCCGGCCAACTCCTCAACCATGTTAATTGACGTTTGGCCAATTGCCTAGTGGCTGCGGTAGCTTTTTCGACCATAGTCGCATGATCAAATTCTTTATCAAGGTATTGCCAGCACTGCCTGTAACCTACACAACGCATTGATGGCATGTCTAAATCTAAGTCACCACGCGCTTTTAAGCGTGACACCTCATCGATAAAGCCTTGCTCAAGCATGATATTAAATCGCTTAGCAATTAATTCATGTAATACACTTCGATCGTTAGGTGCAATAGCAAATTGCACTACATCATACGGCAAAGCGACTGATTTAGTTTGAGTCAATTCAGTCATTGTTTTGCCACTGATCCGATAAACCTCTAATGCACGCGATAATCGTTGTGGATCGTTAGGATGAATTCTTGCTCCAGCAACCGGATCTATTTGACATAATTGTTGGTGTAATACGTCCCAACCGTCTGTTTGCGCTTGCGCCAATATTTGCTGCCGAATACCTTCATCTGCACTGGGTAGAGGAGATAAACCTTCTAACAGTGCTTTAAAGTACATCATGGTGCCACCCACGAGTAAAGGGGTCTTACCGCGACGAATAATGTCTTCGATAGCTAATAGTGCATCACGGCGAAAATCTGCCGCTGAATAACTTTCGCTAGGATCAAGTATATCAATTAACTTGTGCGGAGCCATTTGCAGCTCTTTCGCCGTCGGTTTAGCTGAACCAATATCCATGCCACGATAGATAAGCGCTGAATCGACTGAAATAATCTCGCAATTATGCTTTGTCGCCATTTCAATGGCTAATGCCGTCTTGCCTGAGGCTGTAGGCCCCATTAAAAAAATGATTTTCGGCTTATCGACACTGTTCACGTTAATTATTTTTCATCCAATTTTGCCAAGGCAATACGTGCTCTTGGTCATAACAAGTTTGTTTCGTTTCATCGTCAAGTGCACAAAATTGCTGCCATAAGACTTGTACTGGCTCAAATTGCGATAAACTTTGCTGTGCAAGCCAACCGACAATAGCATTATCTGAAGGTTGCTCTATTTGTATCCATTGCAATAATTCAGGTATCACAACAGCAAGTTGGCTTTCCCTCAAATATGGGGGCACTTTTTTAATAATCAACTGCTGAAAGCGAATTGTTAATTCAATACCCATCTTACGCAGTAATTGATCACGCTTGGCTAAGGTTTCTGGCCAATCTAAATCTGCAGCTACTGATACTGGCATTAATAACGGTTGTGACACTAAGCCATTAGCGAGTTTGATTTCAATTTGCTGCTTTCTCACTGCCAATTGCACCTTTTTTATAGGCAACAATGACAACTTATCATCTTTGCATATCACCCAATACTCACCCGCTAACAATGGGGGGATGGCCAACTCAGTCGCGACTTCATTAACATATGATATCGCGCTATTCATCGGGGTATGTAATAACTGTCCATAGTTAGCAATGGCAGTTTTGGTCTGGGCAGCAGATAATAGGCTAGTAGGCTTTTTATCATAACTAGGCTTAATTGCAGCTGAATACCCCCCAGATAAACTATTATTCTTTCCCGGAACATGCATTGAGCCGAACGCGCTAACACTATTAATCGCTTTAGTGGAGTCACGGTTAAGTGAAAATACGTCTTCAATGCTAGCGATGCTATTGGCATCATCCATCACAGTTGGATCTTGGGGCACCATTGCACAATTATCATGTTTATCTAGTGAATTAGATTCAGGTTCATGCTCAGATAAGGCCAACGCAGGCATTTGCACTAATGCCGATTGCACTGCTTGTAATATAAAATCATGCACATAGCGAGATTGATGAAAACGCACTTCATGCTTGGCTGGGTGCACGTTCACATCAACCTGGTGTGGATCAAGTGATAACATCAACACATATCCAGGTTGATGCTCAATACCGTACTCAGCAAAAGCTTGTTTAACAGCATGATTAACCAGTCGATCTCTAATTAATCGTCCATTGACATAAAAGAAATTCGTCTCGGTGATGACTGTATCTTGTGGTGACTGTAAATAACCATTTAGAGATAAGCCTTCATGTTCACAAGCAATGCTTAAAGCTTGCTCCGCAAATGCTCGGCCACAAATTTGTGCTAAACGTTGCTGCGTTTGAATGTCGGTATTTGCAGGACGATACTGACGCACTAATTTACCATTGTGGGTCAGGGTAAAATGAATATCGCGGCGCACCATGGCAATCCGCTTTAACCACTCATCAATATGAGTGAATTCGGTTTTATCACTTTTTAAGAAGCGTCTTCTAGCGGGGGTATTAAAAAACAAGTCGACCACTTCAATGGTCGAGCCTTGTGGATGTGCAGCAGGGGTCACTTTGACATCCATTTGCGAGCCTTCAGCGTAGGCCTGCCAAGCTTCAGACTGTTCAACTGTTTTTGAGGTTAATGTTAGCCGTGACACTGAGCTAATACTGGCTAGCGCCTCACCACGAAAACCGAAGCTTAAAATAGCTTCGAGATCATCGAGCGTATGAACTTTTGATGTTGCATGGCGCGACAGTGCTAATGCCAACTCATCCCTAGGAATACCCGCACCGTTATCGCGGATACGAATCAGCTTACTTCCGCCTTTATCGATATCAATATCAACTCTAGTCGCGCCGGCATCAAGACTGTTTTCAACCAGTTCTTTCACCACCGATGCAGGTCGCTCAACCACCTCGCCTGCTGCGATTTGGTTTGCAAGTTGTGGCGGTAACAGTTGAATAGCCATATTAAGCCCTTGGTATTACGAGTTTTTGACCAATACGTACTACATCACTCTTTAAATTATTGGCTTGCTTAATACTGCTTACAGAAACACTGTAACGCTGCGCAATAATTGATAACGACTCGCCACGCTTTACACTGTGTTTAACGTTTGACGTCTTGGCCATCAAAGAGTCAGCGGGCGGATTACCTTCAAAATAACGCAGCACACCTTTATAAATGGCATTAGCCAGCTTTTCTTGATGATTACCGTTAGACAACAACCGTTCTTCACCTGGATTAGAGATAAAGCCAGTTTCAACTAAAATAGAGGGAATATCTGGAGATTTAAGTACAGCAAAACTTGCCGATTCTGGATTTCTTTTGTGAAGGTGAGTAATCGTATCTAAGTCACGAAGAATATCACCAGCAATAGAATGACTTATCGCCATCGAACTGTTCATCGACATATCGAGTAATGTCATGGCTAAATATTGTTCACTATCGGTATTTTGAATGATCTCGCCTGCACCACCTAACAACTCTGAGTGTTTCTCTTTTTGCTCTAACCAGCGACCAATTTCACTATTAGCTCTGCGCATTGATAACACCCAAACAGACGCGCCACTTGGCTGCGGTGAAGTGAAGGCATCAGCATGAATCGATATCAATAAATCAGCTTTACTGTTTCGTGCCAGTTCAGAGCGTTTATTCAAGTTAACAAAATAATCGCCAGTACGCGTCATCACCGCTCGCATGCCCGGAGTTGCATCCACTTTACGCGCCAAACGCTTGGCAATTTCAAGCACTACCCGTTTTTCATGCATGCCAGAAGGTCCAATAGACCCTGGATCTTCGCCGCCGTGGCCCGCATCAATGGCAACCACAATGTCTCGCGATGACTGATTAGCAGAGCGGCTAACGGTTTGACCTGTAGAGGAGCCACCGTCAACATTTTCTAAGTCGACTACCAGACGGTTGCCATAAGGAGCTGTCGGAGGCAAAGTAAACAAACTGGACTTTACCGGTTTAGTTAAATCCATAACCAAGCGCAATATGCCTTTTTTAGGCGGCGAGCTAAAACGTATCTTTTTGATAATTTTGCTGTTATTCGCTATTTTATCTAAATTAACTTTAGCGCCAGTATCCTGAATATCAACCACCAAACGATCTGGCCCCGTTAAGGTAAAACTGTCGTATTTAGGAGCTTGAGTTAAATCAAACACCACTCGAGTCGATTCAGGAGCAGCCCAAATACGCACGCTATCAAGTTGATTGGCTGCCCAAACTAAATTAGGCAAAAACAACAGCGTGATGATAAAAGGAATAAAAAAAGTTTTTTTAAAAGTCATTATTATTTATATTAATTTTATTTAAAATTGCCTGCCCTGCAGGGGATATGGCTTGTAATTCAACCTGTCTTTGAGATTCTTTATAACGTAAATGCAAATGGATGTCAGCCTTAGGAAGTAATCCATGACCATTATCGGGCCATTCAACTAGACACACACTTCTATCAGTGAAGTAATCACGGATCCCCATATACTCGAGTTCCTCTGGATCAGCTAATCGATACAGATCAAAATGATACACATCCATATCGTTAAATTCATAAGGCTCAACCAAGGTATAAGTCGGACTTTTCACCGCGCCTTGATGACCCAAACTTTGGATAATACCTCGACTAAACGTTGTTTTACCCGCGCCTAAGTCACCAGTAAGATAAATCGTTAATGGTGGCACAATCCACTGCGCAATTTGTTGCCCAAGAGCGACAGTAGCTTGTTCATTTTCAAGGGTTTTAAGCAGCGATGTCATGGGTAAAGTCAGCTTCCATAAAAAAGAGTTACAAGAATGCTAAATATAACAGAAGTTATAGGGGAACTCCCACAGTTATGGTGGTTATTTTTTGTTAATAAAAAAAGCCAGCTACTGGGAATAGCTGGCAAACTAACACTTCAGGAAGTTATGTCAAAATTTAATATGTCGTTTAGATATCATCCATACGAATTGTGCTGTGAACTAAACGTTTTTGTTGAGTTTGCGCCACTCTGACCAAATCCATTAATGCACTCTTAATTTCATCAGTAGGACTACTCATCGCTGTTTTTTCTAGCAGCGCGATTAAGCGATTTTCTAAATCAAGATGCAACTCAAGCACTTGGTCTTCTTGCATATTGGCGGCTAATGAGGTTTCAAGACAACGTTTGCTAAAATCTTCGAAAGTAATGTCTTTATACCAAGTATTTAAGATTCTTGAAGGCGCATCTTCTATGTAACTTTCAAGTGTTTCGTATATATGTCTCTCATGCTGTTGAAAATAAGTTAGCATCATTTTTACTCTGGAGGAGTCTGCGTTACGATCTAAACGCTTATATAATTTCTCCATATCGAGATGGCAATTAGCAACATAATCAAGTAGCTCACTCAGTTGTTGGATCCGCATAACACTCACCTCGTTCAAAGCCCTAACTTCTTAGGAAAATCTATCTTGAGTTGATTATCAGAGATAACACCAGTAAATGATTTGAACCAGATCATGTTTTACTTCACCAATATGCTCTTACTTTAGAGATCCATGAAGAAGTGAGTACTAGATCACTTGTTTGTTGATTGCAAAAACAATTTACTCAAACGTAGATGATGCAAATTTATTAAAATGACAATATTCGGGATGAGTTAGATTGCAGTGGTGAGCATAAGAAAATGTCAATTTAGCTTTGGTAAGCCTTATGCAAAAGTAAACACTTCACCAGTTTTGGAATAAACAAAATTTGGAGTGACTTTTCTTTATGAACAAAGAGAGGTTCGAACAGATGACCGATATCTTAACAAGGTATCGCATTTTCTGAAAACGCAACTGAGTATAGTGTCGTAATAGTAATTAATTGGATTTTAGTAATTAATTGGATTTTTAACAGAGGAAGTGATTTGGAGCGACTTTTCTTTATAAACAAAGAGGGGTTCGAACCGATGACCTGTACCTTGGCAAGGTATCGCATTTTCTAAAAATAGGAATTTTGACAGACGAAGTGATTTGGAGCGACATATCGGGTTCGAACCGATGACCTATACCTTGGCAAGGTATCGCTCTACCAACTGAGCTAATGTCGCGTACTGTTTGCTTCATTATAAAGTTAGCAAGGTATCGTCTTTCAACCTATGCCAACTTACCTAATGTCGCATTTCAAATCATGTAGAATTTACAGCGACCTTTCTTTGAAAATAAAGAGAGGTTTGAACCGATGACCTATACCTTGGAACAAGATGGGTATCGACTCTTGCGATTAACTCAACTGAGCTAATGTGCATTTCAAAAATTTCATCTAGAAATTTGGAGCGACATATCGGGTTCGAACCGATGACCTATACCTTGGCAAGGTATCGCTCTACCAACTGAGCTAATGTCGCACAACAAAATCATGCTGAAATTTGGAGCGGCCTTTCTTTATAAATAAAGAGAGGTTCGAACCGATGACCTATACCTTGTAACAAGATGGGTATCGACTCTTGCGATTAACTCAACTGAGCTAATGTCGCATTTCAAAAATTTCATCTAGAAATTTGGAGCGACATATCGGGTTCGAACCGATGACCTATACCTTGGCAAGGTATCGCTCTACCAACTGAGCTAATGTCGCGTACTATTTGCTTCATTATAAAGTTAGCAAGGTATCGTCTTTCAACCTATGCCAACTGAGCTAATGTCGCGTACTGTTGCTTCATTATTAAGTTAGCAAGGTATCGTCTTTCAACCTATGCCAACTGAACTAATGTCGCATACTTTCAAATTTCATGACAACTTCCTATACCTCAGAGTTTGGCGCTCTGTAGAAAGTTGAGGCCGCATTATAGGTAAATTTTACTATGCTGCAACCCCCTTTTTGAAAAAAATTGTTCAATTGCTTAAATTTTAAATACTTCACTGCGATAAAACTGCATTTCGGCAATAGACTCTTTGATATCTTCTAATGCTTGGTGAGTATTTTTCTTGCTAAAGCCATTCATTGTTTCAGGGCTCCAACGACGAACCAACTCTTTGATGGTGCTCACATCAATGTTGCGATAATGAAAATACTCTTCAAGCTCTAACATGTATTTATTCAAAAAGCGGCGATCTTGACCAATGCTATTGCCACACATTGGTGATGCGCCTTTAGGCACGTACTGAGATAAAAAATCAATCGTTTGTGTTATCGCATCTTGTTCAGAACATTTACTGGCACGAACACGCTCAATTAATCCTGACTCTCCATGATGTTTTTGGTTCCAATCGTCCATCCCAGCTAACACATCATCTGTCTGATAAATGGCTAGAACAGGGCCTTGAGCAATGATATTGAGGTCTTGGTCAGTCACTAAAGTTGCAATTTCAATGACTCGATCAACAGCGGGTTCTAAGCCTGTCATTTCCAAATCAACCCAAATTAGATTATTCGCATCAACAGCCATTTATGCCGCCTTATATTATCTGTAGCCTAAATTCAGGCATTTTTATAAAAGAGTGTGTATCATACTGTTTTTTTGATACACAAAAAAACACCTATTTAATGAAGATAAGCCTGTGAGTAAAAAGAAACCCCTAAGTCAGGGCCAATTACGCCGAATGCGCGCCAATCAGACTAAACGATTAAAGCGTAATGACGATAATAGTCAACATGCCGAATTACAGGATAATTTGTTAGGTCCTGAACAAGCCGGTGTGGTGATTTCTCGTTTCGGTCAGCATGCCGATATTGAAACTACAGATGGCATGGTCTCGCGCTGTAATATTCGCCGAGCAGTGACCAGTTTAGTCACCGGTGATAAGGTCGTGGTAAGACTCGCGACTGAAGTTCAATCGGGCTCCAGTATTGGTGGTATTGTCGTCGCCGTTCACCCGCGAAAATCCTCTTTAACTCGACCAGATTTATACGATGGCGTCAAAATTATTGCCGCTAACATCGATCAAATCTTAATTGTGTCTTCAGTTTTACCTAGCTTTACCACCCAAATTATTGATCGATATCTAGTGGCTTCAGAAGACACAGATATTACGCCGATCATCATTCTCAATAAAATTGATTTATTGGATGACACTAATCGTGATGAAATCGAAACGGCATTAACGCGTTACCAAAATATTGGTTATCAAGTTTTCCGTGTCAGTAGTCACACTGGTGAGGGCGTTGAAGACCTCAAAGCATTACTCAATGACAGCGTCAGTGTTTTTGCCGGTCAGTCTGGTGTTGGCAAATCATCTTTGATCAATGCATTAATGCCAGAAGCTGAACTATTAATTGGAGATGTATCCGATAACTCAGGTTTAGGCCAACATACCACCACGACCGCAAAGTTACTCCATTTTGTTAGCGGTGGGGATTTAATCGATTCACCCGGTATACGTGAATTTGCCTTATGGCATTTAGACGCTATCAGGGTCGGTTGGTGCTTTATTGAATTTAGAGAATTTTTAGGCACCTGCAAGTTCCGTGATTGTAAACATGGTGACGACCCAGGATGTGCTTTACAACAAGCACTAGCTGATGGAAAAATAACTCAAGACCGCTTTAGCAATTATCAGCGTATTATTGCCAGTTTAGATGAACAACGTCATGCACGACACTTTCGTGCAATTGATGAATTAGACTCCTAGAGTCAGTAACCTTTAGGAATACTATTCCTAGTTCAACCTGCTTAGAAAAAAGGGAAAAACATTGGACTCAATTAAAATTGCCTTGCAATACATGTTGCCAAAACACTTTCTGTCGCGCTTAGTCGGTAAATTTGCTGCTGCTGAAGCTGGAATGATTACCACGGCAGGGATCAAATGGTTTATCAAACAATATAAAATTGATATGTCTGAAGCACAGCAACCTGAGCCCGAAGCCTACAAAACCTTTAATGCATTTTTTACCCGAGCATTAAAACCTGAACTCAGACCGATAAACCAAGACAACAGCGTTATGGCACATCCGGTTGATGGAGCTGTGAGTCAATGTGGACCAATTGAAGCTGGCAATATTTTTCAAGCCAAAGGGCACACTTATACCTCTGAAGCATTGTTAGGTGGTGATAAATCTGATGCGGCACGTTTTGACGGTGGCGATTTTGCAACCATTTATCTGGCGCCCAAAGATTACCATCGCATCCACATGCCTATCACTGGCACATTATCAAAAATGACTTACGTGCCAGGCGACTTATTTTCGGTTAACCCACTGACTGCGCAAAATGTACCCGGATTGTTTGCTCGCAATGAGCGCGTAGTTGCCATCTTTGAAACCGAAGCCGGTCCACTTGCAATGGTATTAGTCGGTGCAACAATTGTTGCTAGTATTGAAACGATATGGTCGGGTACAGTGACACCACCAGGTGGCAAACAAGTGTTTAGCTGGGATTATCCCACTACAGGTCCAGAAGCGGTTACGTTAGAAAAGGGCGCTGAAATGGGTCGCTTTAAATTAGGCAGTACTGTGGTGATGTTATTTGCACAAGACGCCATCGAAACATTTGCCGATGGGGTAGAGCCAGGTGAAACCACGCGTATGGGCCAACCGTTTGCTAAACTGACTCAAGCATAATCAATATAATTATCAGGATACTGACTCCAGTATCCTGGTGTTATCGCTACATCAAGCCGTACTGTTTTTAAGCAGTACGGCTTTATTTTATTGCCTCTCTCCATTTTCTTTTTACCTTGTGGGGTTGCAGAAATACCTCGCATAATCACCATTAACCACTAGTTAAATAATGATGAAAAGACGATTACAGCACACTTGCTTTAGATGCCTGAGCCTAATCAAATAGCAAAGCATAGTTGCTTATATTGGCCACTGACGTATTCCCTTTTATACTTAGCTCATCATGGCAATCATCATTGCACGGCTCATCAATCAATAAACATCATACCGCTTGCGGGTGAATAATTATTGTGGAATCAACTTTGCTTGAAAAGATCTAAAGTCATCAAAAATATAGATTATAATCATTCAAATTTGCTACCATGTCCTGACTCCAATCTGGGCAAAGTATTATGTTACGTTTAGCGTGTTTATTCCTGTGTTTCCTTATAGTTAATACACTGTCAGATTCTGTATTTGCTAGCACTCCCCTAACCCTTGATAAACGATTGGGGCTAAATAGCCAAGCCGAAAATCAGCCACTTGATATACCATCGCAAATTGCCGAACTGCAAAGCAGTATTGAAAAACTGCAAATAGAACAGCAAACTTATACCAATATCGAACGCTCTAACAGTGAAACCAAGCTCTCATTGGCAGGACAACTTCGTGAAGCACAAATCCCATTAAGCCTTGATGATGATATCGATCTGGATCAGCAGGCTTCAATGGCTTATTTCAATTTATCAGAATTAAAAGAGACTGAGTCGAGCCTCAATGAGCAATTACGAACTATTTCACAACGTCAAAGACAACTACCTGATTTAATTGTTCAAGCAGAAAATGCCTTAACTCAGCACAATAAAACCCAACAAGTACCGATTGAGACACCTTTAGGCCAACGGAACCAGCTTCAAACCGAACTGCTCACTCAGCATATTGCGACCTTACAGGCGGAACGATTAGCGAGTCCGAAACAACTCGAGATTACCCAGCTTCAACAGCAGCTCAACCGCTTGTTATTAAGCCAACAAGAAAGCTTTATTGAGCTTATCAACAAACACAATATTGAATCTCGTCAGCAAAAAACCGCTGATACTATAGCCAATAACTTAGTTGATGCCCAAGAGCTAGCCGATCCTTTATCTCAAGAGCTGAGTAGATCAAACCAACAATATGCTGAACAATTACAAACGCTCACCAGTAATATTAAATCAGCAATAGAGAAGCAACAGCGGGTTGAGAAACGCTATCAGTCTCAAAATGCACAGCTTTCAAACGTACTAGAACAAATTACTTGGGTAAAAACCAACTCGGCATTTGGCGACCGTTTTTTGCAAATGCTGCAATCATTACCTAAACCGCCCAACCTAGACAAACTGCAAACAGAATTAGCTGATGCACGGCTGGAGCGCTATCAATTAGAGCAACATCAAGCATTAAACAGTCAACAACTTGATGACAGTGAAATGTTTAATGAAACCCAGATAAAACTCTTACAGTCACAGCAAGTACTCATAGATCAACTATTACAAAGTTATGATCAATATTTAGCTGAGTTTGCCAAGTTACGTATTGGTTATGAGCAGCTAAACCAACTGCATAACACATTAAAAAACACCCTTAACGAACATTTATTTTGGGTACCTAATGCCCCCAGCATTGGTCCATTGTGGCTCATCGATTTAAGTCACAGTAGTGTATGGTTACTGCAACCTAGCCAGTGGCAAGCGTTACAACAATCATGGTCTGAAAACAGCAATTATTGGGCTTGGTGGGGCATTTTATTATTATGCTGCTTGATGGCACATGACATGCTTACCCCTAAGTTTAATACCGCAATTAGTCGCTATGCGGTATTTGTTGGTAACGTGACGCAAGATAAATTTAAATACACCATCAAAACCCTCATCATCAGCTTAGTGTATGCCTTAATAAAGCCTTTACCGGTTATTGTGGCCGGTTTTATTTTCTCCCGTTCTGAGCAAAACATGGTTCATGCCGTGGGAGTCGGTATTTTAGCTATTGGTGTCAGTTATTTGATTTATCAATTCTTTTTCTTATTAACGGTAGAAAAAGGTATTTTAATCAGCCACTTCAGACGGCCGAAAAAAATAATCAAACAAGCGCAGCAAACCTTGGCTTCATTTGTGATCATTTCCGCACCCTTAATTGGCTTAATGGGCTTCACTGAAGCATTAGATACTTCATTAGTACGTAACAGTCTTGGCCGTGGGGCGTTTATCGTTTTCTGTGTTGTTCTGTTTCTCCTGTACAAAGATGTCATGTTATTGATTGGCCAATATCGCCAAAATAAGCCTAGCGCGACGAATATGGCGATCATTCAAAAAGCCCTATGGGCCATCTTGATTGTTACGCCTATTTTTAGCGCCATCTTGGCTGCGGTCGGCTACTACTTCACGGCTTTCCAGCTTCTGTTACAACTGCAAATATCAGTATTATTAGGCTTAGGCTTTTTACTAACTTACCAGCTCATTAAACGCTGGATGCTGATTGAGCGCCGTTTAATCGCATTCGATCGCGCTAAAGCCAAACGTGCAGAGCGACTTGCGCAACGTGAAAGAGGCGAGTTGCAAAACAATGAGCCAATAGAAACCTATGAAGAACCAATTGTTGATTTAGAAACCATCTCCAGTCAGTCGCTCGGCTTAGTGCGATCGATTTTATTTTTAGCCTTTTTTGCCAGTTTATTGGGTATTTTGTCGCAGACTCATACCGCAGTATTCTCATTTTTAGATGGCATCACCTTATGGACCACCAACAGCAATGTGAATGGTATTGAGCAGCAAGTACCAATCACATTAAAATCAATTTCATTCGGCATTATGTTAGTGGGCTTCTCGGTGGTGATTGCTAAAAACCTCCCAGGATTAATGGAACTGACGTTATTGCAAAGATTAGATTTATCGCCAGGTACCGGCTTTGCCATTACCACTGTGAGCAGTTATTTGGTGGTATTTTTTGGCATACTGTTTGGCTTTTCAACTCTTGGAATGGAGTGGTCTAAATTACAGTGGCTAGTTGCCGCATTATCAGTGGGTTTAGGTTTTGGCCTGCAAGAAATTTTTGCTAACTTTATTTCTGGTTTGATCATCCTATTTGAAAAACCCATTCGAATTGGCGATACCGTCACGATCCGCGACCTATCTGGAACGGTCAGTAAAATTCAAATCCGAGCCACCACGATTGTCGACTGGGATCACAAAGAAATTATTGTGCCCAACAAAGCCTTTATTACTGAACAACTGGTTAACTGGTCGCTATCCAACCCGATAACTCGCGTCATCGTCACGGTATCGGTATCTCGTGATGCCGACCCAACCAAAGTGGAAATGCTACTGCATCAAGCGGTTCGAGAATGTGAATTATCGCTAACCATGCCAGAACCAGAAGTATGGTTTGCCGGTTTTGGTCAGCACACTCAAGATTACGAAATTCGCTCTTATGCTAAAGACATGTCGGCTCGGTGGCCGCTACGCCATAGCCTGCATAAACTAATTAATAAAAAGCTCAAAGAAAACAATGTTGAACTTGCCTACCCACAAATGGAAGTTCATATTAATCATACCCCTAAAGAATCTACTGGATTATACAAAGGCTAAGCTAGCTATTGATTAAGGAGTGCTATGCTCGTTTTTGCTCACCGCGGCGCTAGCGGTTATGAACCTGAAAACACCTTAGTTGCGATGGATAAAGCACTCGACTTGGGTGCCAAAGCCATTGAATTAGATGTGCATTGCGTTGAGGGAGAATTAGTCGTGTTCCATGATCGCCGCTTAGAGGGCAAATCAACCGGAACTGGGCTTATCCACTTAACAACAAAAGCAGCACTGGCTCAGTTTACCGTTAGCGGGCAAGCTATTCCCACCCTATGGCAAGTTCTCGAACGAGTCAGTGTTAAAAGCAATGGCTTGTGCAGTGTTAACATCGAATTAAAAGGTGTTGGCTGCGTACAACCCTTTATTGCCTTATATCCTCAACTCCTTAAACAGTTGAAGTATGCTCCAGAGCAGCTATTAATCTCATCATTTAATCACCCGTATTTAGCGGCGATAAAACACGCCTTTCCACACGCGATTATCGCGCCATTACTCGGCGGGATCCCGCTCGACTTGGCGAAAATAATGACCACTCTCAATGCCTACTCGATCAACCTAGATCTGAGTTTTGTTAGTCAAGCCATTGTTGATGATGCCCACCAGCGTGGTGGCAAAGTGTTTGTTTATACCGTGGATAACCCAAATGATATTCAAGCGTTAAAAGCCATGGGAGTAGATGGTGTTTTCAGTAATTACCCAGACAAAGCCATTGCAGCAACCATGATGCCGATAACAATGGATTACACTGGATGGTTTGAGTAAGTAAGCTGTTCTTCAATGCATGCTAACGGGGGGAATGTGGCACATAAACTATTATTGCTCACCAGAGAGAATGATAAATATCGGCAATTGCTGGCACAACAATCATTATTCGATCTAGAGATTGTCGAAGACATAACAGATCACATTGGTGATCGCCCTGATAACAGTATTTCAGATAACATTCATCAGGCAGATATTTGGTTAGCTGAACCCCATTTAGCGGCTGCTATGCTGCCGCATGCAACTAAACTTAAATGGATACAATCTACTTTTGCAGGTGTCGATGCCTTGATGAAGCCTTCGTTACCACATGATTATTTACTTACTAATATTCGCGGTGTATTTGGCCCATTAATGAGTGAATATGTTTTTGGTTACCTATTAAGCCATTATCGACAGCACGCCCAGTATACTCAACAGCAACATCAGCAACTTTGGCAGCCAGCTCAATACCGCACTTTACAAGGATTACAACTGCTGATACTTGGTACAGGTTCTATCGCTCAACACCTTGCTCGAACCGCTCATCATTTCGGTATGATTGTCAGCGGCCTCAATCGCCAAGGCGCGCTCGTTAATGACTTTGATCGTATCGATACCATAGATAAATTAGCAGATTACATACCTGCCGCTGATGTGATTGTGAGTGTATTGCCCAATACCCCACACACCACACATGTATTAAATGCTGCTAATCTGTGTTTATTAAAACCAGATGCCATGCTATTTAATATTGGCCGAGGCAACGCAATTGATTTGGCAGCGTTGCAAACTGAGTTAACACTATGCCCTCAGCGACGCGCGATTGTCGATGTATTCGAGCAAGAGCCTTTACCAGCTAATCATCCCCTGTGGCATTGCGATAACGTCACCATTACACCACATATTGCTGCACCAAGCTTTCCTCAACAAGTGGTACAAATATTCACCGAAAATTATTGTCTTTGGCAGCAATCTAAACCATTACAATATATCGTCGACGCTAATCAAGGCTATTAAAAATAGCCGAGTTATCATGATTTGATCTTTGCTCTGTGAGTCAAAGATCAAATCATCATTCCAGTTCGACTAAGTAACTTAAATTCCCGCCACTTGATCGCACTTAATAATGACATTAATACACCTTGAGCAACAATCATCAAAACCCTAGATAATTGATTTAATTAATATTCAAGCATATTTTTCTCATGCCATCTCAATATCTCATCACAGCGTGCCATTTTGATAAAAAAGTGAAGCAGATCAAACTGTATTAAAAATAATCATTCTTTGTGAAAAAAGTTATTGCCAATGATAACTGTTTTCATTTAGAATTAGATTACTTTCTTAGCCCTGGTCCATTTTGAATGAAGAGGCTTTCTCTATGTACGTTTGTCTTTGTCATGCCATTACAGATACTCAAATTAAAGCTGCCGTTAGCTTAGGTGACAGTTCACTGGCTGACGTAAAGAAACGTCTTGGCGTTGCAGACCAATGTGGCAAATGTGCCCGTATGGCAACTCAAATTATTCAGACTCAACTAGAGTACGAACCTAATTTTTATGAAGTGGCCTAATCCCCCGTCCACTTTTGTATAAAAAAATGCTGCTCATATGAGCAGCATTTTTTTTATGCTTAAACGGGGTAATTTATTAACCGGGGAGCGGCTTAATGCTTTCATCCCCGATTAAGCTTATATGCCCAGATTATCGTCTTGAGCACTCTCGTCAAGCGGTCCCATCTCGACTTCAACACTGTCTACGCGCTGTAATCCTCGTGGTAATTTAGCCCCGCGACGGCCACGCTCACCACGATAATGCTCTAAATCACTTGGCTTCAAGGTTAGCTTGCGCTTACCAGCCCATAAGGTCACAGCCTTATCATGTGGTACTACATCAAGATGCAAGAGTAACTCTTCGCGATTTTTAGCACGATCGCTAGGAATACCAATAATTTTATTGCCTTTACCTTTTGATAACTGCGGTAAAGCATCCAAGCTAAACATCAGCATCCGACCTTCAGAGGTAATCGCTAACAAAGATTGATCGCCAGATTTATTAATTAACTTTGGCTGCATAACGCACGCATTTGATGGCAGGCTTAGCAGTGCCTTACCGGCCTTATTACGACTGACTAAATCTGGATAGGCGCAAATAAAGCCGTAACCGGCATCACTTGCTAATAAGAAAAATTGTTCATCCTCGCCCATCAATACATGCCGCATTGTCGCACTCGGTGCCATATTAAAGCGCGTCGTAATCGGTTCTCCTTGGCTACGGGCTGACGGCAACGTATGACTGTCGGTAGCAAATGCGCGACCGGTAGAATCAATAAATACCGCCGCTTGATTACTCTTACCCATCACACTACACAGGTAACTGTCGCCAGACTTATACGATAAACCTTCTACATCGACGTCATGGCCTTTAGCACAACGTACCCAGCCTTTATCAGACAAGACAACAGTGACTGACTCTGCTGGGGTTAACTCCTGTTCAGTTAGTGCTTTGGCATCAATACGCTCAATAATTGGTGAACGACGATTGTCACCATAAGTCTCACCATCTTGAACTAACTCTTTTTTCACTAAGGTTTTTAAACGACGATCTGAGCTTAGCAATAACTCTAACTTATCGCGTTCTGCTGCCAGTTCGTTTTGCTCTGCAGTGATTTTAAATTCTTCAAGCTTGGCTAAATGGCGTAACTTTAATTCTAAAATTGATTCGGCTTGTTTATCTGACAAGCTAAAGCGAGACATCAGCTCAGCTTTAGGTTCATCGTTAAAACGAATAATCTCGATCACTTCGTCAATGTTTAAAAACGCAATCATTAACGCTTCTAAAATGTGCAAGCGCGCTAATACTTTATCGAGACGATACTGTAAGCGGCGGGTAACTGTGGTAATACGGAACTCTAACCATTCCGTTAACAGCGTTTTTAACCCTTTCACTTTAGGACGGCCATCGAGCCCCAACACATTTAAGTTAACTCGGAAGCTTTTCTCCAGATCCGTAGTCGCAAATAAATGGGTCATTAACTGATCGCAGTCGACACGATTTGAACGCGGTACAATAATTAATCGCACTGGGTTTTCATGATCAGACTCATCACGCAAATCAGACACCATAGGCAACTTTTTCGCCTGCATTTGATTAGCGATTTGTTCTAAAATCTTGCCACTACTGGCTTGATGCGGCAATGAAGTAATGACAATCTCGCCCTGCTCTTCACTGTAAACCGCACGCGCTCTAATTGAACCACGGCCCGTGTCATAAATCCGCTCAATATCCGCTCTAGGAGTGATAATTTCAGCTTCGGTTGGATAATCAGGACCAGGGACTAACTCCATTAACCGTGCTAATTCGGTTTTAGGGTTATCGATAAGCTCAATACAAGCTGCGACTAATTCGCGCACGTTGTGCGGCGGAATATCGGTTGCCATGCCCACAGCAATACCGGTAATACCATTTAATAATATATGCGGTAATCGAGCTGGTAAGGTTAATGGCTCTTTCATGGTGCCATCAAAGTTAGCCCCCCATTCGACAGTACCTTGACCTAACTCCGACAATAATACTTCAGAAAACTTTGATAATCTGGCTTCGGTATAACGCATTGCAGCAAATGACTTAGGGTCATCTGGCGCACCCCAGTTACCTTGACCATCAACCAATGGATATCGATACGAAAATGGCTGAGCCATTAACACCATTGCTTCGTAACACGCACTATCACCATGGGGATGATACTTACCTAAAACGTCACCCACAGTACGGGCTGATTTTTTGTGTTTAGATTGCGCTGATAATCCTAATTCGCTCATCGCATAAATAATACGACGCTGTACAGGCTTGAGACCATCACCAATATGCGGCAAGGCGCGATCCATAATCACGTACATGGAATAATTTAAATAAGCCCCTTCAGTAAAGCGCCTCAGCGGCATCTGCTCTACACCATCAAGGCTTAATTCAATCGCATCACTCATTATTTCATTTCCTGTGATTGTTCGGGTGCGTTATAAAACAAGCGGTAAATATTACCTTTTAGATCATCTGAAATGTACATGGCACCATCGGGCGCATTAATTACATCAAATGGACGTGCCACCGGAAATTCTCCATCCAAAAAACTCACCACGGTTTCACGTTTACTGACTTTGCCATCTGTAATATCAAGCATCACAATTTGATAACCGACTTTACTTGACCGATTCCACGAACCATTTTCAGCAACAAACAGCTGATTACGATAGCGCGGAGGGAATTGCTTGCCGCGGTAAAAACTTAATCCGGTTGCCGCTACGTGAGCGGGTAATTCAAATACTGGCAAGGTGATATTTAAATTTTCCGGCTTGTCATAGGCGGGTTCAACTACATCTGAGCCATGTAAATAAGGAAAACCAAAATGGCTGCCTTTAACGTCTAAACGGTTTATCTCATCAGCAGGAAGATTATCACCCATCCAATCTCGACCTAAATCGGCAAACCATAATTTGTTGGTATCGGGTGACCAATCAAAACCAATAACACTGCGAAGACCAGAAGCAATTTGTTCACTGGCTCCGGTATCGACATTAATCGCCAAAATACTGCCAAAGGGTGAAGCGGCTTCACACACATTGCATGGCGAACCAATGGATATATATAAACGTCCATCGGGTCCAAAATGCATTGAGCGAGAATACTTTTTATCTAAGCTTGGCAAATTCGCATACACTTCACGCGCACGGCTCGGACGGCGCAAACGAGATTCAATTTCTTCAAAGCGAATAATGCGATCGTCTTCTGTGACATAAAGCGCACCATCATGAAAGGCTAATGCTTCCGGATAGTCCAAACCTCTGGCAATCAAATAACGTTTATCCACTTGGCCATTTTGGTCACTATCAACTAGTGCATACACGGTGCCACTTTTTTGCGAACCGACAAAAAGAGTACCTTCATCGCCGACAGTTAATTGTTTAATATCACCTAAATCAGAAGCATATAGACTTAAACCAAAGCCCTTAGTGACTGTGATCATTACCGATTGTGCCGCAGAGGCAGCAGTAGAAAATAGGGTGAAAAATAGCACCCCAATGAAGGCTAACCGCCCACTAAAATTGGAGTAAGAGCGTAATCTAATATAATGCATGTTAATTATCTTTCGCCTTATGTTATTTATTATTGGCATTAAGAAACACGACTAAAGTAACGCTAAGTCACCTTTAGTTTCTAACCAGCTCTTTCGATCAGGAGCACGCTTTTTAGCAAGTAACATGTCCATTAATGCCACGGTTTCATCCGCATCATCTATGGTTAATTGCACCAAGCGTCTAGTATTAGGATCCATCGTAGTTTCACGCAGTTGCAACGGGTTCATTTCACCCAGACCTTTAAAGCGAGTGACTTGTACTTTGCCTTTTTTATTCTCGGCAGCGATACGGTCTAAAATTGCTGTTTTTTCTTCCTCATCAAGGGCGTAAAAAACTTCTTTACCAATATCAATACGAAATAGCGGTGGCATTGCAATGTACACATGACCATTATCGACTAACACACGATAATGCTTTAAAAATAAAGCACACAATAAGGTGGCAATATGCAGTCCATCAGAGTCGGCATCCGCTAAAATACAAATTTTACCATAACGTAATTCTGAAATATCATCGCTGTCGGGATCGCAACCTATCGCAATCGAAATATTATGAACCTCTTGCGACGCTAACACTTGTCCAGAATCGACTTCCCAAGTATTTAATATCTTGCCTCTTAACGGCATGATAGCTTGAAATTCACGGTCTCGAGCTTGTTTAGCACTACCACCAGCAGAATCACCTTCGACAAGAAATAACTCACCTCGCATTGGGTCTTGACCACTGCAATCGGTTAACTTACCTGGGAGTGCTGGACCAGACGTGACCTTTTTACGTGCCACTTTCTTAGCCGCTTTCAAACGACGCAGAGCATTACCAATACACAATTCTGCTAGTTGTTCAGCTAACTCAGTATTGGAATTTAACCATAAAGAAAACGCATCTCTAGCGATACCCGCAACAAATGCAGAGCTTTGACGACTCGATAATTTCTCTTTAGTTTGCCCAGCAAATTGTGGGTCTTGCATTTTTATCGACAGGATAAATGCGGCACGATCCCAAATATCTTCGGGCGACAGCTTAATGCCTCGGGGCACAAGATTGCGAAACTCACAAAACTCGCGCATTGACTCAAGTAAACCTTGCCTAAAGCCATTGACATGGGTTCCGCCAAGTGGGGTAGGAATTAAGTTAACATAACTTTCACTTAAACTGTCGCCACCTTCTGGCAGCCAAGTAATGGCCCACTCAGCAGCCTCTAATTTACCTTTAAAACTGCCTACAAACGGCTCTTCAGGTAGTAAAATAGAGTCTTTAATCGCTTCTTTGAGGTAATCGGTTAGGCCACTTTCGTAGAACCATTCGTGCGCTTCACCATTGTGTTTATTAGTGAACTTAATACGTAAACCGGGGCACAATACAGCTTTGGCTCTGAGTATATAAATTAACTTGCTGACCGAAAAATTAGGTGAATCAAAATAACTCACATCGGGCCAAAAATGGACTCGAGTACCAGTATTGCGTCGTCCACAAGTACCGGTTACAACAAGCTCTTCAACCTTAAAGCCATTTTCAAAGGCCATTTCATATATCTGTGCATCACGGCGAACGCTAATTTCAACTCGAGTGGATAAGGCGTTAACAACAGAGATACCCACCCCATGTAAACCACCCGAAAACTGGTAGTTTTTATTGGAAAACTTACCACCTGCGTGCAACTTGGTCAGAATGAGTTCAACCCCAGGCATGCCTTCTTCAGGGTGAATATCCACCGGCATACCACGTCCATCGTCGGTCACTTCAAGGGAGTTATCGTTATGGAGTACAACTTCAATTTTAGTCGCGTGCCCCGCCAGAGCTTCATCAACACTGTTATCAATGACTTCTTGCCCGAGGTGATTAGGTCTAGAGGTGTCGGTATACATACCTGGACGGCGTTTTACCGGGTCAAGTCCATTAAGGACCTCAATAGCGTCAGAAGTATATTGGTTGCTCATAGTCCACACATTTGGAGTTAAATAGAGCCAAAGTTAGCTCAAATTGATCATTGTATGTAACGGTATTACGTTACAACTGAATAAATTTACATATTTTATCTAATTGTTGTTCATAGCCGACAAAACTGTGGTCGCCATCAGGCTCTAAATGTAATTCACAGCTATGGTACTTATGCAGTGCTTGTCGATAATCTAACACTTCGTCACCAGTTTGCAACAGCACCAGGAAACGATCGGGGTGACGGATCACGTGAGTATTATACAAGGCAACATCATCTTGATGCTGCGGTAACACCTGATAATGCTCATTGGTGTAGGGATTATATTGAGGCCCGATAAACTCTTCAAATAATTCGAACGGTTTTACCGCCGGATTAATCAATACCGCTCTGCCACCATAGGTTTCGGCCAAATAACTGGCAAAATAGCCACCTAACGACGAGCCAATAAAGCGCAACACCTGACCTTGCTGTTTAGCTTGCTCAGTGATGTTGCACAGTAACATCATTGCGGCTGTGGGTGATGACGGTAATTGTGGTTGCTGAAAATCGACTTGTGGATAATGTTGCTGAATATACAGTGCGGTTTGCATGGCCTTGTCTGACCGCGGGGAACTATTAAAACCATGTATATAGAGCAGCATATTCCCTCGCGAGACGGTTAATGAGTACTAAGCGCCTCCTATTTTACATAAGATGACGCAGTAAACTAGTATCCGCTGGCCTCATTGTCTGGCGCAAAACGATTACCAGGCACGCGATATACGTTAGTACGAATGCTACCATCGCCTGCCAACTCCAGCAAACGATAACCAGGTTGAAGATGATCTAAGGCGAAATAGGATGATAATGGCTTAAATTGTATACACGTTGATGGTGTCGCCATCAATGGAATATGGCCATGAGGCCCAAGATGAGTTCTATCGACTTGCTGATGAACATGTCCCCACAGAATGCCTTTTACCTGCGGATAACGGCTTGTTCGTTGTAAAAAGTCTGCTCCATTCATCATGCAATGCTGATCTAACCAGGCACACTGCATTAAAATAGGATTATGATGCATCACTAACAGTACATGCTTATTCGGTTCAGCCTTGATAGCTGCGTCGATTAAAGCAAACTGCTGCTCGCCCATATAACCACCAGGCTTACCAGAAACAGTGGAGTCGAGCATAAGTATCAACCAGTTGCCAATGATAATTCTTTGCTGACCAAACACTTTTTCACCTTGCATGCGCAAGCTCATTAAGCGAGGGTCATCATGATTACCAGGTAAATAATGGCAAGGCAGATCTAACATCTCAATCTTATGCACAAAATGCTGATAAGATTCAGGTGAATAATCTTGGCTAATATCACCCGTAGCCAATAAAAGATGGGCTGGATATTGAGTGGCGATAAAGGTATTTAACACGGCTTGAAGGCTTTGCGCCGTGTTAACGCCCAATAATTGACCTTCAGGATCAGCAAAAAGATGCGGATCAGTAACTTGTACTAATCGCACAGGCTCATTTTCAGCAACAGAATAATGCACTGCGTCTTTAAGCACAAAAGATTCCTAACATGGTAAAAAGAATAAAAAAGCTATGATTGGAAACTCACTCTCCTAGACCCAATCTTCAACAGCTCCTCAAGGAATGCATTCACTTGAAATTTTTCATCGCTATGATGCATATGTAGATTAGGATAATCATACACTGGCTTTAAACGATAAATCTGTTGGCTAGTTAACACTTCTGCTAATTGCGCATCATGATAGATACGAACAATGGCTTTTGGAGATTTAAAAAAATGTCCATTTGGTATCGGGCGCGAAATTTCGATTAACTGAGTATACTTAGTATTTTCAATAAGATTAATCGATAAAGTGCCAAACTCACCGTCAACCTGCCACGGCACATTGACGTTAATTTGTTCAGGTAACCACTTTAAAATATGCGCATAATTTCGACCACAGACTGCTAAAAAAGCACTGATGTTGGGTTGATATTTTTGCTTTTTTTTGAGGTTAAACTCTGCCACTCGATCGTTCCTATCTTGATCATTATCACGTTCAATAACTAAAGTGCCTGACGAATTCTTTGGTAGTTGAGCATCAACCATTGGATACCTAATACCGTCGAAGCATTGTCAATACGACCATTATTAACCCACTCATAAGCTTGTTCGCGACTGACAACATGGACTCGAATATCTTCATTTTCACACTCAAGACCGTGTATACCGCTAGCTTTGGTTGTATCAACATGCCCCCAGAACAAATGAAAACGCTCAGAAGTGCCACCAGGACTGACTAAATAACTGTTTATAGGTGTTAACCCTAATAAACTTAATCCGGCTTCTTCGGCTAATTCACGTTCAGCGACTTGTTCTGGTAATTCGCCAGGCTCAATCATACCTGCCACTAACTCAAGAAGCCAGATTGATTTAGTGGTTGCTAATGCAGGAACCCTAATTTGTTCAATCAGTACAATTTCATCACGAACAGGATCATATGGCAGTACCACCACCGCATGACCTCGTTCAAACACTTCACGGGTAACTTCACCGCTCCAACCACCTTTAAACAACTTATGTTTGAAGGTGTATTCGTCTAACTGAAAAAAACCTTTATACAATACTTTTTTAGATATAAGACTAAAACCTGACTCTGCGTCAAAGCTTGGGACCACGGGTTGCTCGAACATATTTATCCTTGCCTATCAAAACGTAAACAGTCTTATCATTTTGACAGTTTAAATTAACATAATTAATAACTAAGCATTTAAGCTTGCCTAAGCAAAAATAGGCCGAATTAAAATAAAATCTGTTACACTTCAAATTTGACTTGAAAATGAAAAAATCACTACTATTAAGTAGTACACAATTAGTCGTGAGCATAGTAGTGCACAATTATTAACTAGTGCACAATATGTCGATAATCAGCATATCGCGAACAACATATTGTGAACATTAATAATGAGCAATAAATCTCGATATTGAACCACGATATCTTTAGCAAATTATTGTACATAACCATAAAACAAGTCAGTTAACGCAGATTGCCGCGTTAAGGATGAATGATGTTAACTCATTCACTTAATGAAGGGCATGACCAAATTTATAAGTTACTTAACACCTCAGCATACCGAGGCATTGTCTAAAAAGGGCAGCAAATGAAATTCAAAATTGGTTCATTATACGCAGCATTAGCATTTGCTATCGCAGCACCAGCAGCACAAGCTGATGATTTACTTCAAATATATCAGCAAGCACTTACTAGCGACCCTATCGTTTTACAAGCCAAAGCACAGCGTGATGCGTTATACGAAACCATTCAAGAGAATCGTGCACCGTTATTACCAAAAATAAGTGCAAACGTTGGCTATGCTAAAGCGTGGAATGACCCTTTAGAAGACACCGACGGTTTAACCGGTGGTGTTAGTTTAACTCAAGTTATCTACGATCACAGTGCATGGGTTGGTTTAGACCTTGCTGAAATGGCAGCATCTCAAGCAGATTCTGCTTATGCATCAACATTACAATCACTCATTACCCGTGTCACGAAAGCGTATTTTGATGTTTTAACCGCTAAAGACAACTATGAATTCCAAGGTGCTGAGAAAGCGGCAATTGAACGTCAACTTGAGCAAACTAAACAACGCTTTGCCGTCGGTCTAACCGCCATTACTGATGTTCATGAAGCACAAGCACAATATGACTTAGCTTCAGCATTGGAGATTCAAGCGCAAAACACCTTAGACAACAGCTATGAAGCATTACGTGAAATTACTGGTATAGATCACAAATCAATTAATATTCTTGATACTAGCCGTTTTTCAGCAGGTTCTCCTGCCCCAGCAGCATCTGCTGGTTGGTTAAAAATGGCTGAAACAAATAGCATCGATTTAATGACTCAGCGTATTGCTAAAGATATCGCCAACGAAACCATTAAATTGTACAAAGCAGGTCATATGCCGTCATTGAACTTAAATGCTGGTTACAACAAAGGTGTTGATCAAACGCCAGGCCCAGATTACGACAATGCTAATATTGGTGTGACCTTGAGCATTCCACTTTTCGAAGGCTTTAAAGTGACTTCGCAAGTGAAACAAGCTCAATTCAGATATGTTGAAGCTAGCGAGAAACTAGAACAAACTCATCGCAGCGTGACTAAAAACGTGCGTAATAACTTTAACAACGTTACCGCTTCTATCAGTTCAATTAAAGCGTATGAGCAATCTGTGATTTCGTCTGAAAGTGCACTGAAAGCGACTCAAGCGGGTTTTGAAGTCGGTACTCGTACAATTGTTGATGTACTGAACCGCACACGTGACTTATATGATTCAAAGCGCCAACTATCTCAAGCACGTTATGGCTACATTAACTCAATACTAGCCCTTAAACAGGCGGCTGGTACGTTAAACGAAGATGATGTTATCTCGATTAACAGCGGACTGATTGCTCAGTAGCCATTAACCGCACATAAAAAAACCGCCTATTGGCGGTTTTTTTATTGGCA
The DNA here is from genome assembly GCF_014163775.1 of Shewanella sp. SR43-8. NCBI lineage: Bacteria > Pseudomonadati > Pseudomonadota > Gammaproteobacteria > Alteromonadales > Shewanellaceae > Shewanella > Shewanella sp. SR43-8. The sequence continues at coordinate 167,988 of NZ_JACJDX010000003.1, forward strand.
TAATATTGTTAATCAATTTTATGCTGATTCCCTAGTACGGTTTAACGCTATGTCGAATTAAAAAACTAATTCTACACCAGCAAATGCGCCACTAAACTGAGTATTTTGTGACACACCAGAGAAGTTATTCACATCAAAATTAAACTCGCGGTAACCAACACGAACAGAAGTATCAACAGCTAAACCGTCAAACTGCCATCCTAAACCAGCGCCGTAGTCATACACATTAGATTCATCTAAACCTAACATCACATCAGCAAAGCCAAATAAGCCTAAGCCAATCATACCGACTTGTGCACTGGCGTATCCCATTACAATACCACTGTCGATATTGACTTCTTCAGGGTGGCCAGCATCACTAATGCGTAATGAACCATTCATTAATTTATAGGCAGCGCCTAAATCAACAGACACTAAATCGTTATCAAGAATTTCATAATACAACACAAAGTCAGTATTACTTAAGTCATTAGTAACCGATGTTGCACCAGTAAAATTGTGACCGTTAAAGTTAAAATTGGCATTGGCAATACCAGCGCTCGACTCAAGACGATTTTCACGAATTTTAACATTAGGCACAAATGGTAATGGATGCTCAACGGCAATCCACACGCTACCTTGTGATGAATCATCATTAAAGCTGTGAGCAACACCACTATCATCATTAAATGTGTTTGTGGTGTCAGCCTGCCAGTAATCAGCGCCTACTTTAAAACCCAATACAGTTGCCGCATGCGCCGATGACACACTTAATAGGCCCACTACTGCTGTGGCAAGAAGAGTCTTTTTCATCATTATCCTTGTGAGAGTAAGTTAGTTAAATCAATTACCGCGGCATTTGCACGCGAAATATAATTAGCCATCACCAACGAGTGATTAGCCACTAAACCAAAACCATTTCCATTAAGAACCAAAGGGCTCCAAACTGTTTGCTGAGTTGCTTCAAGTTCACGAATTATTTGACGTAAACTGACCTCAGCATTTTTCTTTTCTAATACGTCGGCAAAATCCACTTCAATGGCACGCATAAAGTTCAATAATGCCCAAGCTGAACCACGACTTTCATAAAATACGTCATCAATTTTCCACCAACTGGTTTTAACTTCATTACTTGTTAAACCAGGAGTCGATTGACGAGCAGAGATATCACCTGCTAAATCAGTATTCAATCGCTCTTGACCCACACTGGCAGATAAATTTTGTGACATGCTGCCTAAGCGTTTCTGAACTTCTTTAAGCCATTCATTCAAGTTGTCTGCACGGGCATAAAACTGGGCATTATTGTTATCTGAATCGCTGATTTTAGCGCGATAAAGTTTCAGCAATTTGATTGCATCACGATATTCACCTTCGGCACTAGGCACTAACCAGCTGGTGTTATCGATGTTTAATTTCGAGTGTGCCGCTAATAAATCACTATCTGCAGAAGACTGCGACTGTGAGCGACTAAACTCTTTACGCATTATGAGCGCTAAATCGCGCACTTGCTCTAATGCACCAAATTCAAATGCAGGCATATTATCCATCATTACCGACGGAGGCATAATATCATTAGACAGCCAACCACCTGGTTTATCCAGCAAGGTTTCCATGGTGGCAATTAATGACGTTGTTGTAGCATAGCCCACAATTAACTTGCCACTATCTGTTTGCTGCGATGCCGGTTTAATCGGATCCGGTTCAATACTCCACCATACACTGACAAAATAAAGTACTAAACCAATCACACCAACAACGGCTAAAATCTTATTCCTTGTTACTTGCATCAATATAACTCCTTAATGATGGTGATGATGTTCAGCAGTTTCGTCATGTTGAGTCGCGGCTTGTTTAAGCACGGGAAGCTCAATCATAAGTTGCTGACCATCTTCAAAAATTAATTCTAAAGCCACATTATCATTTACGGCCAAAGGCGCAATTAACGACAACAACATCACATGGTCACCAGTAGGTTGCAAGGTTAACGCCCCGTGAGACGGTATGGTAAACCCTTCAACTTGGCGCATTTTAATCATGCCATCTTCTTTTAGAATTGTGTGTAACTGTGCCACTTTTGCCGCACTTGTCTTCACGCCAACAAGCTTAACATCGCTATTGTTGTGATTTTCTAAGGTAAAATAAGCAGCGGTGTTAGGCACACTCGCAGGCATGGCTCTAACATACCCATCAACTAACATTACGTTAGCTGTGGCTGCGAATGATATTGATGATAACACTAAAAAGTTAAACAGATGTTTGAATATTGCTTTCAATGTCTTAAACTCCATGCAATTCCACTCGCGTTCATTAAAGGAAACTACGAATGAATCATATTCAGGTAAGAGATGATCAAGGCGTACGTATCATCAGTTTTAATCGTCCAGAAAAGCGCAATGCCTTTAATCTAGAAATGTATCAGCAATTTACAGAATACCTGATCCAAGGTGAAGCAGACAATGATATTCGTGCCTTTATGTTTCATGGTACAGAAAACTGTTTTACCTCTGGTAATGATATCGTAGATTTCCTCCAAAGTGGCGCCTTAGATGATAATCATCCAACCGTTAAATTCTTGTTTTGTTTATTAGATCTTAAAAAACCTGTGGTCGCTGCGGTAACGGGGGCGGCGGTGGGAATTGGTACAACTTTGCTGCTGCATTGTGACTTAGTGTACGCCGATAATAATGCTAAATTTCAAATGCCTTTTGTTAATTTAGCCTTGGTACCAGAAGCCGCTTCGAGCATATTATTACCATTAATTGTTGGCCAACAAAAAGCAGCCGAACTCATTTTACTTGGCGAAGCCTTCGATGCACAAACTGCGGCGGATTTAAATATTATTAACCGCGTGGTGGCCCAAGACGAGCTGATTAGCTTCAGTTTAGCCCAGGCAAAAAAATTGGCTGCACTGCCACCCTTATCTATGCAAGCATCAAAACGGCTTTTACGTCATAACCTGGCTGAAGTGAAAGCCCAGATGAAATTAGAATTAGTTGAGTTTGCAGAGCGTCTACAAAGCGATGAAGCAAAACAGCGCTTCCAAGCTTTCTTAAAAAAATAAATCCATTGACACTATAATCTCTCTGCGGGGAAGCTACTATCCCCGCTTACCCAACACTGGGTAAGCCTTAAAATCGAGATGTTTTTTGACTCATTACCACTGCAATCACAAAGTACGCTAACAAACTGATACTTGGGTTTGTTAATACTAATCCTATCGTTACGACTCGGGTCCAAAGTAATGACCAGCCATATTGTTTCGCTAACTTAGCCGAGACCCCACACACAATTCGGGTTTCATCTCGTAATCTATTGATTAAACGGTTCATATTATCCTCACGTATTGAACAAAGTTTATTGTTGTAAGTCATGACTTATCGGTTAAGCTTGGTCATTAATGCTTGGCCACAACAGCCAGCTGACTAACGTCGCACACAGTGCAAAACTGATAACTGGCAATAACAATAACGACATTAATGGCAGCACCAAGCCTATATTTATCAGCCAATCCATTACTTATTCTCAGCAGCAACAGTGGCACTAACTTTTGGCTGTTCAAAACTAGCAAACTCTAATGCCGAATTAATTTCATAAACTTGTTCAGCAATTTGGGTTTGTAACGACAGCATTAACTCTTGCTTCACATTTGAAATCATCTCCTGGCTCACTTGAGTCATATTTTGCTCTAGCACTGCAACCGTGTTAGAAATTGAAATTTCATCAGCTTGTGCCGAAGCACTGGCAGTGACAAGTAATGCTGCAGCAATTGATAATTGAACACTACGGCGAATCACGTTGGTTAAAGTAAACATAATGGCATCCTTTCTTGTGTTGGTTTGTTGCAACTAAACACCCGCTTAGTTGATTACACAATAGGTATTACAAACGCCGTGCCAACTTTTAAAAATAGTCATAAGCATATAATTTTAAAAACAAATAAATTAATTATTATTTAATCAACTGAACTAAATCTGTGAGCAAAAAACCAACAGGTAGTAAAATTCACCAGATAGTTAGTAAAAATGACCACCGATACTTATTCGCCGTGATACACGCCATAACGTGTGACAATAAATGTTCAGATATCTGCGAGGGTTACTGTGGTAACAATCCATTAATTAATGAGTGATGGCCGCTTAAGGGTAGGAGGATTGTTGAGAGTTATGCTAAAAATAGCACTAATAATCATCACCTTAAGTGAAGGGTTTATTGCCACGATGTTACTTAAAGGAACAAACGAAAAAGCGCCTAACAATAGGCGCTTTTTCTCTGACAATAGCAGTTTTCAACATGTACGTTTGGGCGTTTATTTCACCACATATTCTAGTAAAATAACCAAAGCGATATCAAATAGCTTGGTCACTGCTAAGGGCTTCTGCATCAACAAACTCAGCAGCGGTTAACACAACCCCAATATCAGCATTAGGTTTATGGGCATTCTCACTTAAATGACGACGCCAGCCACGGGAACCCGGTAACCCTTGGAATAAACCAATCATGTGACGGGTAATATGGTTTAAACGACCGCCCTGGGCTAAATGAGCCTCAATATACGGCAACATTTGCTCAATCACTTGCTGACGAGTAATCACTGGTGTATCGAGTCCACACAACTGCTGATCCACTTGCGCCAATATATAAGGATTTTGATAAGCTTCACGCCCCACCATCACTCCATCTAGCTGGACTAAATGCAGCTTAGATTCTTTAAGGGTTTTAATGCCACCGTTAATGCTAATGTTCAAGTGTGGATAATCACGCTTTAACTGATAAACCCGTTCATAATCTAACGGCGGAATTTCACGGTTTTCTTTCGGGCTTAACCCTTGTAACCAGGCTTTACGCGCATGAATCGTAAATGCACTACAGCCTCGTGCGCTGACAATTTCAATAAAATCAGTTAAAAACTGATAACTGTCTTGCTCGTCAATTCCAATACGGGTTTTTACCGTGATCGGAATATCGGTGACTTGCTTCATGGCATCAACACATTGCGCAACTAACTCAGGCTCGGCCATTAAACACGCACCAAAGCGACCATTCTGCACTCTATCAGATGGACAGCCTACATTGAGGTTTACTTCATCATAACCGCGCTCAGCAGCTAACTTAGCACACGCTGCTAAATCCACCGCGTTAGAGCCACCCAACTGTAATGCCACTGGATGCTCTTGCTCGTTATAAGCTAAATAGTCGCCCTTACCTTGTAATATGGCACCCGTGGTGATCATCTCGGTATACAGCAACGCCTTGCTCGACATTAAGCGGGCAAAGTAGCGATAGTGGCGATCAGTCCAATCTAGCATCGGTGCTATGGAAAAGGTGCGATCAAGTGTATCTTTTGGTATGACTAGCTTTGGCGTTGTATTCACTGAATTTTTTACACTCATAATTTGCGGTATTGATGCACGTTTTTAGCTGCATTTAGTTAATCGGTTATGCACAAGGAGCCAGTAAGAAAGTTATAAATTAAGCAAATACAACTAGGCAGCCCTAAATAATGGCTAATTATATCATTAACCCGTCATCGAGAAACAAGTGTCTACGGATTTGGGTTTAGGAAAAGATAAAGGTGCGATCTAGCATATACGTTAGTATGACTAGCTTTTCCGTTGTATTTAAAGAATTAACGGCTCTCAGATTTTGAGTTTATTTTAAACGTTTTTAGACGCCAAGGAACCATAATGCATTGGGAAAATGGAAATGGAGAACCAGAAGTGATGACGTCTTATAGCATTCAAAAAAGTGACAAAGCTAATGGTGCAAGTAAGTACCGTTGCTTAATTCGCAAAAAAGGCTATCTATTAGTAGCAACGGTTATTGTTTAGTTTGTTTAGTTTGTTTAGTTTATAATTGTTTTAATTCAGACCTAAGCGCAGATATTTGACGGTCTATGGATTCGACTTCTGTACTTCCCTGTTGCATCACAGCGGTCATTTCTTGCGCTAAACTTTGCTGCCAAGTTGCCCCTGCTAAATTATTATTAGCTCGCTTACCTGTTGTACGCAATTGCTCGATCTTGTCATCACGATCTTTGAACGCTTTTTTCCTTTCTTTTTCAAGGTTTCTAATTTCACGTTCAATTTTTTGTTTACGTAAGTATTGAGCGATTTCAGCTTTTTTATCACGCGGATTAACACTAGTATCCTGCAGCCTTGCATCTGTAGTCTCGTTAGTTAGGTTTTCAGGATAACCTCTTGATGGTGCAACCACGCTACCTACATTACTTAAATCTAACGGTTCGCTTTGGTCGTCGCACGGGTCAGCTTGATATTTACCATCCGCACACTTATATACTTCTGCGGAAGCAGAAGCAGACACCATGATTAAAATAACGATTAATGATTTTCCATCCATAGAACACCTCTTATTTAGTTATTTTTATTGTACAACGGTATAATTTCTGAACAAAACCAAATTGAAATTTATGAAATCTAATCCAAAACAATAGTTTAAGGTTACAAAAGCAGAGAAAACGAAGGTTTATCTTCTTACTACTTTTCAAGACGGCAGTTTTCACGATAGCACTTTTGCTTAACCAAATAGAAAAACTCTCGCCTACGGGCACTTAACTCAGTCTCACGCGACCTATCTTTATTTGTTATATGCCGTTTGGTTGCTCGATACTATGCTCAGTTGGTTGCGGTGTTATGGTCATGACTTTAACACCTTTTGGTGATTCAAAACGGTGCCAAACATCTTTGGGGATAACCAACATTTGCCCCGTCGATAAAAGGTTACGTTGCTCTACGTTACCATCCAAAAGGATTAATGTAGTTTCTCCACCTAAAACCTGAACAAACTCATCACCTTTTGGATGCTTTTCCCACTCACTAAACCCAGAATAATGAGCGATATATACTCCACCATCGCTATACTCAGATAACAGTGCAAAAGCATTTTTTGCTTGTTCATTAGTGGTTTCTGGCGTTCTATCTTTGAGAAACTCAACTCGTGAAAATTGATCGTTTATGGTGATCGCTACAGATTTCGACACTTGCTTGATCCTTGTGCTACATAACGTTCTAGTATTTGTGTACTGCGCTGTTTGCAAAGCATAAATCACTTATTGGACTTAGCCATTGCCGAGTTCAGATTAGTTGGTACGCTTTATACTGTAGGAGTTTTGTTTTTTGAGCGCGGTCTCACGCTTACAAAGCAGGTTTGAATAGATTGATACTGACAAGTGTTTAAGTCTTTCATTGAAATCCCTTTTTTATTGCTGTGTTCCATCACACTGTTTTTAGTTTAGCTGATTCAATGAGGATAATACACTCCATTGAAGCTCCATTTAGCTCAGCGCAGCAGCTTAGTTCAACGCGGTAATGAGGTGTGAGCAACGCCAGCACCGAAACTATTACACCGTAAACATAAAACCCAGCCTTTAGCTGATAATGCCAAATGTTAGGAACCATTCTTAAATGCTTTATTAGCATTCTGGTTTAAAGTGGTAATCCTGAAGCTTTTGAAGCCCTTTACCCATCAAAACTATGACAACAGAACCGACTAATACAGGGGTAACCAAAAACAACCATCCTTGCCCTGAAAGCATAATTAGAATTGGATTTGCTCCAGCAGGTGGGTGGGTTGTTTTGCAAACCAACATACTGGTAACACCTAACCCCGTCGCTATTGCGACTGTAACCGGAGTTACGCCTATGTATTGGTAGAAAAACACTCCGATAAATGCCGTTATCAAATGTCCAAAAATAACATTTTTTGGCTGAGCCAATGGACTACTTGGCACACCAAATACAAGCACTGCAGTAGCTCCAAATGGAGCCATAATTAATACAGCATTATCCATGTTAGCTTCAATTAATGACAATAAACCAATGGTAAATGACGCCCCGATCCCAGCAATTACAGCTAACAAATAACGATTCATATAAACACCCAAAAAGTAGAACGACTTGTCTACCGGCAATTGTAGACAAGTCGTTCTACTTTTGTCAATATAAGGACAACTAGTTTTATGGAAATCATGATGAGCAAGAAACGTGAGCTACTGTTAAACACAGCGCTAGATCTTTTTTACCGACAAGGTATTAACTCAATTGGAATTAACGAAGTCATTAAGGTATCAGGAGTAGCTAAAAAAACTCTATACAATCACTTTAACGGCAAAGACGATTTGATCATGGCTGCGTTAAACCAAAGACATCAAATCTTCATGAACTGGCTAGAGCGTAAGCTAGGACAAACAACAAGCGACCATGAGTTAATCGATGTTCTATTCCAATCGTTACACAGTTGGTTTAGTGGAAATGAAGCTGAACTAGGTGGTTTTAGAGGATGCTTTTTCATCAATACGTCAGCAGAATTTAGTAACCCAGAAAGCGATATTTCTCGCTATTGCTGTTACCACAAAGAACAAGTACGCCAGCTTATTCAAAACAAACTAAACAATGCTTCACCGGATCTCATAAATGCTATCTGTTTACTTAAAGAAGGCGCCATCACGACTGCATATATGACAGGGAAAAGTGCTGAAATAGTCCAGAGTAGTGTGAATATTTTGCATCGCCTTGAGTGCTAACGGCTTATGTAACGGACGTACTGATAACCTCTGGCCGTTTAACACCACACCAAACAGATCAAACTCTTTATCTATGATTAACTTAATAAAGAGTACATCTCAAGTATTTGGGCGGGTTCCACACTTGAGATAAGAACGCCACTTCGCGCGGCTATCCTTATTTGTTAAACGAAAATTTGCTGCTGTCCAATCTCTTGAGCAAAACCTCCGACCATCACCTTGAGAGTCGCTAATTCATTTGACTCAACTGAAGCTGTAATGATTGAAACACAGTTCATTGCCCTACCTTGCTCGAAACTAAAGTCAGTCATATGTTCACTACTAAGGTATTTACTTAGGTAGCATGCTAATGCTCCGCTAGCACTCCCTGTAGCTGATTCCTCTGGTATGCCAAACAAAGGCGCAAAGTTACGACAACTCGCTGTCAGGCCGCTTTTTCCCTCGCACAATTCAAAAGCATGCAGACCAACTAAATCATGTTTTTTACAGAATTCACTGAGTAAATGTTCATTTACCTGGATTTTATCAAGATACCCAAATGGCACTGGAACCATAATATCAGGCAGGCCTGTTGAAATAACCTCGATTGGTAATTGAGTTGACGCTAACGTTTTCACGTCAATGCCAATTAACTCTGATATAGCCTCGGACCCAAAAACCCCAAGATATTTAGGTAGCTTTTGCTCCATCACTATTTGACCATTAGACGCTATTGTCACAGCAAGTAAACCGACTTTAGTCCTTTGGACATATCGCCCTGCGGTGATGATTCCTTTTTTATACATTATTGAGAATGCAGCTAAGGTAGCGTGCCCACAGAAGTCAACTTCACCCGTTATGGTAAAAAAAGACAAGCCAAAGTCGACTTCGTCATCTTGAGATACAAAAGCAGTTTCTGAATAACCAACAACCTGTGCTATTGCTAACTTTTGTTCGTTAGACAAATTATCTGCCTGCAATACTACGCCTGCAGGGTTTCCTCCGCTTCCATTGGCAGTAAAGGAATTAACCAAAAAAGCGTCAACTTTCATCAATCTCTATTTCTCCGTATTAAGCTGATTGAACGGCTCGAGCGATAAGTTAACCCGCTTAAGCTATTGATTTATCTCATCCTAGATTGACCATATTACTGATACAAAACGATTAAATTATCAACAAGATAGGCTTAAGAAATCAGTAATGTAAATACATTATCAATGTGTAAATCTCTCAATTTCAACTTAATATTTGTTTTTGCAACTGACGTCTCTTTCAATTTCATTTTTGTGTTCTAAGCTTGAAGCTGTATTCCATTTTGCTGATATAGTAAGCATTTATAAAAATCAGTAACTATGATGGTTTATCATGATAGGGTCGTGTAACGTGATGTTCTGTCTATTCTCTGCCTATGACCTATCGCCAATTTTTGAATCTAGAAGGATCGCTTAGCCTATGAACGTTGAATTCATTAACCCATTCCTTGTTTCTTTAATCAATGTTATCTCAACCATGGCAACTATTGAGTTAACGCCTGGTAAGCCACAATTGAAAAATCATGATATTGCAAAAGGTGACGTATCAGGCTTAATGGGCATGATAAGTCCTAAAACCCGCGGCTCGCTGTCGATTACCTTCGAACAGTCATTAATTCTTGAAATAATGAACAATATGCTAGGGGAAAAACCAGAATCCATTAACGAGGACATAACCGATTTAGTCGGTGAAATAACCAATATGGTGACGGGTGGAGCTAAAAATTTATTAAGTGAAAAAGGGTATGATTTTGATATGGCCACTCCGGCCGTCGTCTCTGGCAAAAATCATACTATTTCCCACAAAGCCCGCGGCAAAAAAATTATGATGCCCTTTAGCCATAAGCACGGCAATGTGTTTATCGAAATTTGTTTTGAAGATGTATAAGCTTGTAAAGACGAATGATATTTCAGCTAAAATGGTGCCGCATAAACTAAAATGCCCAAGACGCAACAGCGTATTGGGCAAAGCGCAGCATGGTTACGTTGCTAGTCAAGTAACTCAACCACTACCCGTGGGGTTAATTTAGTCACTAACTCATAAGCAATAGTGCCAATATGCTCAGCCACTTCCTCTACCGCGAGGGTTTTACCCCAAAGCTGCACGCTGTCACCAACTTTATCTTGCGCATCTGCGCCCAGATCTACCGTTAGCATATCCATCGATACTCGGCCAACAATTGGCACCCTGCGGCCATTAATCCACACCGGTGTACCTTCTGGCGCATTACGCGGATATCCATCACCGTAACCCATAGCCACCACACCTAAGCGGGTATCATGTTTCGCGGTCCACACGGCGCCGTAGCCCACGCTATCACCGGCTTTATGCTCACGAACAGCAATTAAATTAGACACCAGTTCCATAGCCGGAATCAGTTGATGGTTAATCCCTTTGTCGCCAACAACTGGAGATATACCATAAAGTGCGATGCCTGGTCTTATCCAATCTGCTTGGCTTAATGGCCAAAATAATGTTCCGGCTGAATTGGCTAAAGTACGATCGCCATCTAAGTGACTTGTCAGTTGTTCAAAGGCATCCATCTGCTTTTGAGTCAGCTGATTATCAGGTTCGTCTGCACAGGCAAAATGGGTCATCAAATGGATCGGTTTAGCCACTTGTGGGCAAGCCATTAAACGCTGATATATGCCGGAAAACTGCTCTAAACTAAAGCCGATACGATGCATACCGGTATCGATTTTTATCCATACGGTGACCGGATTATCGAGCTTAATGGTTTCAAGCATTTGCAGTTGTGATTCATGATGCACAACAGTGTCGATATTATGGGTGACCAACAACGGCAAGTCAGACTGCCGGAAAAAACCTTCTAATAATAGAAGCTTACCTTTTACGCCACCGTCTCTGAGCTCCAATGCTTCTTCCAGCCTTGCTAAACCAAAGCCATCGGCGCCGCCGTAATATTTACCTGCACTTTCTATAAAATTTAATATGCCAACACTTTCTGCAACGTTTAGCAGACCATGGCCGTAACCATTGGCTTTAACCACAGCCATAATTTTGCTATCTGGTGCAATAAGACGCAGTTGTGCTAGGTTACTTTGTAATGCGTAACGACTGATTTCTGCACGGGGAAAAGGTTTCAATAGATTGCCTTAATTAACAATAAATAACATGGCGCGGCTTGCTGCCTGTTAGGAGGTTTAGTGCCATAAAGAACCCCTCACTAACAGAGATAAACTCGTATCATAAATAACGATACTAAAAACACAAATATAATCTAATCAATGATTAATCTTCTTCGAATTGCGGCCCAGCATAATTATCAAAACGAGAGAACTGACCTTGGAATACCAGTCGAATTCGCCCAATCGGCCCGTTACGCTGTTTACCAATAATGATTTCAGCGGTGCCTTTATCTTCTGAGCTGTCGTTATACACTTCGTCACGATAGATAAACATGATCAAATCGGCATCTTGCTCAATCGCACCCGATTCACGCAAGTCAGAGTTAATTGGGCGCTTATCGGCACGTTGCTCTAGCGAGCGGTTAAGCTGTGATAAAGCAATCACCGGCACTTCTAACTCTTTGGCTAAAGCTTTTAATGAACGAGAGATTTCTGAAATTTCTAAAGTACGATTATCTTTTAACGCTGGCACCTGCATTAACTGCAGGTAATCGATCATGATCATTGATAAGCCGCCATGCTCACGCGCAATCCGTCTGGCACGACTGCGAACTTCTGTCGGGGTTAACCCTGAGCCATCATCGATGTACATTTTACCTTGCTCAAGCATAATTCCCATGGTTGATGACACGCGAGCCCAATCTTCATCATCTAATTGACCGGTACGAATTTTGGTTTGATCAACCCGGCCGAGTGAGGCCAGCATACGCATCATGATCTGTTCTGAAGGCATCTCGAGACTAAAAATAAGCACTGGCTTATCTTCATTCATGGCGGCTTGTTCGCACAAGTTCATCGCGAAGGTGGTTTTACCCATCGAAGGACGTGCGGCAACAATAATTAGGTCGCCAGACTGAAACCCGGCGGTCATTTTATCTAAGTCATTAAAACCACTTGAAACGCCGGTAACCCCGTTATGAGGATTGTTATAAAGCTGTTCAATCCTATCGACGGTTTTTTCAAGAATACTTTTAATGTTTTCCGGGCCTTCATTGGCATTGGTTCGCATTTCAGCAATTTTAAAGACTTTGGTTTCGGCTAAATCTAATAATGCACCAGAATCACGCCCTTCAGGATTGTAACCTGCATCAGCAATTTCATGGGCTACAGCAATCATGTCTCGCACCACGGCACGTTCGCGCACGATATCCGCATAAGATAAAATATTACCGGCACTGGGAGTATTTTTGGCAATTTCGCCTAAGTAAGCAAAGCCGCCAGCATCATCTAATTGGTCTTCAATTTCGAGTTGTTCAGATACGGTAATCAAATCCAGCGGTTGGCCAGATTCCATTAAACGTTGCATTGCCGTAAAAATCATTCGATGAGAACGAGAATAAAAATCTTCTGGCACAACCGCTTCAGAAACACGATCCCACGCTTCAGCATCTAGCATCAATCCACCTAAGACGGATTGTTCAGCTTCAATAGAGTGAGGAGGCAATTTTAAGGCATTAACTTCTACATCTCTCTGCCTGTTTCTTGCTTTAAAAGCACCTTGCTGTGACATTAACACTCCCAATTTACAACGACTTTATAAAATATGGTATAACACCGTGGTGTAGCTTATTTCGCTGTCATTACGAATTCAAATAACAACTTCGTCAAACGCAAATAATCATTTAAGGAAAAATAACATGCGTATCATACTCGTTGCAGCACTGGTGCTGACATCTGGCCTAGCTTTGGCCGATGAAGGCCAATGGCAGCCATATCAAATGCCATCCATTGCAGACAAACTTCAGCAACGTGGTATTGATATTCCCGCATCACAACTGGCCGACTTAGGGCAGTACCCAATGAATGCAGTCGTCAGTTTGGGCTATTGTACCGCCAGTTTTGTATCCCCCCAAGGCCTAGTTGTCACAAACCATCATTGTGCTTATCGCGGCATACAATATAACAGTAAAAAAGAACATAATTACCTCGCAAATGGCTTTTTAGCAAACACCCAAGCAGAGGAACCTTCCGCAGGGCCAAATGAACGTTTATACATTACCCAAGCTGTCACCAATGTGACCGATGAAGTAATGGCTAACTTAAGCACCGAACCTATGGCTCGCTTTGAAGGCATAGAAACTAATAGTAAAGCCTTAATTAAACTCTGTGAAGCAGATGACAACTATCGATGTTCGGTTAACAGCTTTCATCATGGATTAGAATATTATCTGACAAAACAGTTAATTATTCGAGACGTGCGTTTGGTGTATGCACCACCTAAGAGTGTTGGCGGATTTGGCGGCGACATCGACAACTATGAATACCCTCGTCATTCTGGCGATTTTACTTTTTTACGCGCCTACGTGGGTAAAGACGGCAAGCCAGCAACGTTTAATAAAAACAACGTGCCATACCGGCCTAAAAGCTATCTAAAAATTAATGCCGATGGAGTAAAAGCTGGCGATGGTATCTTTGTTGCCGGTTTTCCAGGTTCTACCAGCCGTTACAATTTAACCAGTGAACTACAATTTGCCAGTGATTGGATATACCCAACTTACGCAAAACGCTACCAATTACAAATTGACACCATCACTTTAATGGGTGATGTCGATAACGATATCGCGCTTAAATATGCCGGTACAATCGCCTCTATGGCTAACCGGATGAAGAAACTCAATGGCTTATTAGATGGTTTCAGCGCAACTGATATTGTCGGCATTAAGCAGCAACGTGAAAATGACTTTCTCGCTTGGCTTAAAAAAGATCCTGGCGCTAACCAAGAGTTAATCAATAACCTTGAAGCGTTACTCGCCGAACAACATCAACAAATGCAAACTACTTATTTCTTTAAAAATGCCCAATCTAGCGAAATGCTCCACGCCGCGAGCAAGCTTTACCGTTTAGCTCAAGAAAGAAAGAAACCCAATGATCAACGTGAATCTGGGTTTCAGCTTCGTGATATGAAAATGTTTAAAGCGGCACTTAAACGTATCGATAGTAGCTTTGATCCGGTGGTTGATAAAATCTTGTGGTTACAAGACTTACAAGCCTATATCAGCCAACCACTTAAAAACGAAGTGTTTGATAATGCCTTAAGCATTTCAGATGATTTTGAAGAGCTAGAGTCAAAGGTTGAAGGCTTATATGCACTCACTGAGCTCACTGATCAGGCTAAACGCCTTGCATGGATGAGTAAAACAGCAGAGGAGTTTGAAGTTAGCGGAGACCCATTTATTCGATTAGCTGTGGCTATTTACGATACCAATATGGCTATGGAAAAGAGCGAAAAATTACTTTACGGTAAGCTTTCATCTGTTCGTCCGGAATACATGAAGGCGATTATTGACTATTACAAATCAAATAACTGGCCTGTATATCCTGATGCTAACCGTACCCTACGCATAACTTATGGCATGGTTGATGGTTACCAATCTAAAGATGCGTTATACAAGCAGCCATTTACTCGTTTAGCAGGCATTCTAGCTAAAAACACCGGTGAAGCTCCCTACAATGCCCCGACTAAGCTGTTAGATGCAATTAAAGCTGACGACTTAGGCAAACATCGCGTCACTTCAGTCTATAAACAGCAAAGCAGTTGTCAGTTTATGTCTTGTTTAGATAAGCCTGCTGATTTTAACTCTGTACCGGTTAATTTTTTATCCAGCGCCGACACCACTGGCGGCAACTCTGGCTCACCGGTATTTAATGGTAAAGGTGAATTAGTTGGGCTTAACTTCGACTCAACTTATGAAGCGATCACTAAAGACTGGTTCTTTAACCCCACGATCACTCGCGCCGTGCATGTCGATATTCGTTATATTTTGTGGATGATGGATAAAGTCGATCACGCTGATAACTTGATAAAAGAATTAACCTTAGTGACTAATACTGCAGGAGAAACCGAGATACCAGCAGATACAGCAACTGAGGCCACTATCGAAGCGAATACCAATTTAGAGAATGACACAGTCACTGAGTCAGTACCTAAATTAACCACCACAGCAGATACTGAAGATAAAGCTGAGTTCTCTGACCAAGCAATTGAAGCCGCGACAGAAGCACAAGCAACAACTGATCTCAGTGATGAATCAGCGCCTGAATTAGTCCCTACAGAAGATATTGGAGATGCTGTTACTGAAGATGTAGATACTGAAGATAGAGTTGAATTATCCAACCAAGCGACAACTGAAGTCGCGATTGAATCTGAACTCGCGAGTGAATCTGCACCTAAATTAATCTCTACACTAGATACTGAAGATCAACTTGAGTTCTCTAACCAAGCGACAACTGAAGCCCCTGCTGGGGTCGTAAATGAAGCCACCAATGAACCTCAAGCAGCAACTGAAGCCGTCAACGAAACTACTGATAAAGCAGAGGCAGCAACAGAACTCTCGAGTGAATCAGCACCTAAATTGGTCCCTACCGTAGATATTGAAGATAAAGCTGAGTTACCTAACCAAGCGACAACTGAAGCCGCGATTGAATCTGAACTCTCGAGTGAATCAGCACCTAAATTGGTCCCTACCGTAGATATTGAAGATAAAGCTGAGTTACCTAACCAAGCGACAACTGAAGCCGCGATTGAATCTGAACTCTCGAGTGAATCAGTACCTAAATTGGTCCCTACAGTAGAGATTGAAGATAAAGCTGAGTTACCTAACCAAGCGACAACTGAAGCCGCTGCTGGGGTCGTAAATAAAACCGCCAATAAATCTCCAGCAGCAAGTGAAGTAGAAGCTGAAGTCATCAACGAAGCAACTAATGAAGTACAAGCAGAAGCTGAACTCGCAACTGGATCAGTAACTAAAGCCGTCACTGACATACCAGAAAAGAAACCGACTGTGGTGGATTGAGCTTAAATAAACCATAACCAAGTGAACCTTATAGCAATGTTTACTTGGTTAACATTCATTAGATAACACATTTAAACGACCGCGATATAACCAGATAGTGCATGGAAGTGTTGTTGGAAGTGCGATGAGTATTAAATGATACACATAAAAAAACACCGCCCGGAGGCGGTGTTTTTTATGGAGCTAAAACGTAATTAAGCTTCTGCAACGATAGAAATCTTAACAACTGCTTTAACTTCAGTGTGTACTTGAACTTCAACTTCGAAGCTACCAGTAGTGCGTAAAGCACCTAAAGGTAAACGAACTTCAGATTTAGCAAGTGCTACGCCAGCTGCAGTAACTGCATCAGCGATATCACGGTTGCCAATTGAGCCGAATAATTTACCTTCATCACCTGCTTTAGAAGCAATAACAACAGCTTCTAAAGCAGTTAATTTTTCAGCACGAACTGTCGCAGCAGCTAATTCAGCAGCTACTTTAGCTTCTAATTCAGCACGACGAGTTTCAAATACTTCAGTGTTTGCTGCGTTTGCTACAACTGCTTTACCATAAGGTAAAAGGAAGTTACGAGCATAACCAGCTTTAACAGAAACTTGGTCGCCTAGGCTACCTAAGTTTGCAACTTTATCTAGCAAAATAACATTCATTATCAAATCCTCTATATTCTATTAGGAATTAATACTGCAATATTACTGATGTAAATCAGTATATGGCAGTAGAGAAAGATAACGAGCACGCTTGATAGCGCGAGCTAGTTGGCGTTGATATCTAGCACTGGTACCAGTGATACGGCTAGGAACAATCTTGCCGCTTTCAGTGATGTAGTTCTTTAAAGTAACGATATCTTTATAATCAATCTCCACAACACCTTCAGCGGTGAAGCGGCAGAACTTGCGACGACGGAAATAACGTGCCATTTTGACAGTCTCCTAAGTTTTCAATTCGACATTTTCAGCATGCAAGACTAAACGGTTTTGTCCATTTCGCCCTTGTTGTAGTGAAAGAAACCCTTCAACATCAACTTGCACACCTGCTTGTAATTTATTTGCTACGCTATTAAAGCGCGGACCACTTAATATCACTTGGATCAAACAGTAGACGTTTCTCAACATTTCTACTTCTTGCCGCTGTGATTTATGCTCTACCGTTATCACCACATGGGCAATCCCGCTTGGGCTATCTAATCGTCTTGTACGAGTTATCGTGCCAGACAACACTAAGTGATTATTCAAAAAATTATTCAGCGTTTTCTTCAGCGCTTTCTTCTGCATTACGGTCATCAGAAGGTGAACGACGTGAATCACGTTCGTCTCTTGCTTTTGCCATAGGAGAAGCTTCAGTAACGGCCACTTTAGTGCGCATTACCATGTTACGCAGAACAGCGTCGTTGAAACGGAAAGCTGTTTCTAGTTCTTCGATAGACTCTGCAGATGCTTCTACGTTCAAAAGAACATAGTGAGCTTTATGTAGGTCTTGGATCGGGTAAGCCAATTGACGACGGCCCCAATCTTCTAAACGGTGAATTGTACCATTAGCAGCGGTGATAACACCGGTGTAACGCTCAATCATACCTGGGACTTGTTCACTTTGATCTGGGTGAACCATAAATACGATTTCATAATGACGCATTTATTGCTCCTTACGGTTAAGTAGCCTCTTTTCTGGCTCAGTCAGACCAATGTGGAGGCAAGGAACGAATTAAAGTGACTGATTTGAGCGCGCGATGATACATAAAGTGTACGATAAACTCAAGCACTAACTCACTCTTTTCAGCAATCTTGATTACAGGTATGATGGCCGCAGTCCGAAATACCGCGTTTACGCCATCAAGAATAAAACACTTTAATGATGACCATGAAAAACATAGTAACAACATGCTGCCTCTTTTTATTGTCTGCTCCGGCATGGGCCTTAGTTCCACCTGATTATCAGGAACCACCCAGCAGTTTTAATGCTGAGGTAGAAGCAGGCTTGCAATTAAATAGCGGTAACAACGAAACTAAAAACTTCAACGGTCGAACTTATTTAACTTATGATTCGAAGAACACTAAGCAAGAAGCAACATTAAAGGCCTATTATGCGGCTGATGGTAATGAGTCTACTGCTGAGCGTTACGAATTATACTTACAGTCTAACTACAAGCTAGAGCGCGGTTATATATTTGGCCGTGGTGAATTTACTTGGGATCAATTTGGTTCGTACACTCGAATATCTACTATTTCAACAGGTTATGGTTTTGATTTAATTAAGAACAATAGAACAAAACTGAGCCTTGAAGCTGGTCCGGGTTATCGTTACGACCAACCACAAGGCAGTGTTGCAGAACCCGATCCTGATGCAAACCGCGATATTATTTTACGTTCGGCGGCCAAATACACAGTTAAACTGCAAGAGTACACTAGCTTTAATGCTGATGTGACAGCTGAAACAGGTCAGACTAATAATACCTTAACCCTTGATATGAGTTATAAAAACACCTTTATTCAAGATTGGGCATTTAAAATAGGTATGAACATCAAGTACACTGAAGTGGTTCCTGATGACAGTAAAAATACTGACACCATCACCACATTCAACTTGTTGTATACGTTTCAATAATTATTGACCTTAAATGAAGCGAAACAAGACCATTAATCAATGAGGCAAACGAGGCCTTACTGAAAAAATAAAGGCCAAGTTATGGACAGCCCGCTACGCAGTTTTGCCTCATTATATAGCACCACCTTTTTGATGGTGCTTGCTGCAGGTCTACTGACCACATACTTAGGCCTAAGTCTTACCACAATGCAGGTGCCACAAATATGGATTGGTGGCATGATGTCAGCTTACTATATTGGCCTAGTCTGCGGCTCTAAAGTTGGCCATAAACTGATTGCGCAAGTCGGTCATATTCGTGCTTTTGTTGCCTGTGCGGGCATAGTGACTGCCTCCGCATTGGGTCATGCCCTCATCGATAATTTAGCCATTTGGCTAGTATTGCGCCTCGCAGTGGGTATGGGAATGATGTGCCAATATATGGTGTTAGAAAGCTGGCTCAACGAGCAGGCAGAAAACAACCAACGTGGTACTGTTTTTGCGAGCTACATGATCGTATCTTATTTAGCGCTAATGGCTGGGCAAGGAGCCATTAGTTTATATCCCGATTTAGGCTTAGAGCCACTGCTGTTGATTGCCATCTGTTTTGCCTTATGTATCGTACCGATTTCGATCACGCGCAGAATTCACCCCGAACCGTTAACACCAGCCCCATTACAAATGGGACTCTATTGGAAAAGAGCCCCCCAAGCTCTGACAACCATAGCCTTAGGAAGCATGATAGTCGGCTGTTTTTATGGTTTGGCTCCCTCTTATGCCACGGCTAAAGGCATTGATCCTGAGCACGTTGCGCTCTATATGTCGTGTACCATTTTTGCAGGATTGCTAGCCCAATGGCCAATGGGTAAATTATCCGATGTCATCTCTCGTAGCTTATTAATTCGGATTAACTGCGCTTTATTAGGCGTCATAGTGTTGATCATTACAATAATCCCATTCCACGCAGTGTCTTCGTTAATATTAACCAGCTTATTTGGTATTTTAGCGTTTACCTTGTATCCATTAGCAACTGCATTAGCCAATTCGCGCGTTGAACAACATGAGCGGGTTGGGCTATCTGCCACAATCTTAGTCACCTTTGGTATTGGCGCAAGTATTGGTCCTTTAGTCGCTTCTGGCTTAATGCAAGCATTAGGTGATCAAATGCTATATGGATTTATGGCGATGTGCTCATTCACCTTACTGGCAAGGCTACTGTGGATTAATGTGCGTCAAAAAGCTGAGCAAACAAGTACTGGAGATTACATGATGGCCGGGGGCGACTTAGTCAGCTCGCCATTAGCAGCATCATTTGATCCACGTGTTGACATTGAAATGGTCAACGAACAAATGATCAATCCCGCTGAAGATGCATTCGATGTCCAACCGGAATCAACCAATGATGAGTTTGATGATGCTGATGAGCAAGCTGAATATAATACCTCTTATGCCAGTGTGAGCGAAGAAACCTTGATACCAGAGGAGTTAGATGACGAGGATGTCGATAACGAAATTGGCAGACGCTAATGTTTATTCTGGCTTTGATTGTAAAAGCTAAAGACTGACACCCATCAATAACCTAACACAAGCTGAACTCGAGATAATAAAAAACGGCGATAAATATCGCCGTTTTTTTATGTCGTTCTACTGCAGGCAATAATTAACCTAAACGCTGCCTGACGGCTTCAAATAAGCATACCCCAGTGGCAACGGACACGTTAAGGCTCGACACACTGCCAGCCATTGGGATCGAAACCAATGAATCACAGCCTTCGCGAGATAAACGACGCAAACCTTTATCTTCAGCACCCATAGCAATCGCTAGAGGCCCCTTAAGGTCCGCTTGATATACATTACCATCTGCTTCGCCTGCTGTGCCGACAATCCAAACACCTTTGTCTTGAAGATGACGCATGGTACGAGCAAGATTGGTCACTTGGAATAACGGTACCGTTTCTGCTGCGCCACAAGCCACTTTGCTGACGGTTGAGGTTAATCCAACTGAATTATCTTTAGGTACAATAACCGCATGTACCCCAGCGGCATCGGCATTACGTAAGCAAGCACCAAGATTATGTGGGTCGGTTACACCGTCTAAAATGAGTAAAAAAGGCACTTCTGTTTTATCAAGTAATGCGTCTAAATCAGTTTCTGTCAAAGGTTTTACCGCTTTTACACGCGCGACAATACCTTGGTGTTGTGAGCTACCCGCTTTGTCGTCTAACACTTTACGTGCAGCACGTTGCAATGTAGTACCAAACGTTGATGCGATATTAATCAATGGCGTTAAGCGTTCGTCATCACGGCCTTGTAACAGCCAAAGTTCAATCACACGTTCAGGGCTATGATTTAATAATGCTTCAACGGCATGAATGCCAAAAATGGTATCTTGTTTTTTCATTTAATTACTTTCTCTTGCTGCGCTTGGCAGGGGTTTTCTTAACGCTAGAATTCGGTTTTGTGGTATCAGCTTTTTGCTCTGCCGCGGTGGACTTCTTTGCCGCCACTGGCTTGCTCGCAGGCGATGACGCTTTATTGCTTGAGCGACGTTTACTGGCCTTAGGCTTATCCGACTTAGATTTGTCTGACTTAGGTTTATCTGTCGACTTACCTTTACGTGCGGCTTTAGCCCCTTCAACATTCACTCGTTCACGAGCCGTTGAAGGCTTGCTGCCTTTACGTGCCGATTTGCCTGCGCCTTTACTATTGTCACCCACCATCAACAAGTCAATTTGACGATCATCAAGATTAACCGCAGCAACCTTAACAGTAACAGCATCACCCACTTGATACACTTGGCGAGTGTTTTCACCAACCAGTCGTTGACGCATTGGATCGAATTGGTAGTAGTCGCTGGCAAGGCTTGATATGTGTACTAAGCCATCAATAAATAATTCGTTTAATCTAACAAACAGACCAAAGCTAGTGACTGAAGCAATGACGGCATCAAAGGTATCACCGACGTGATCTTGCATGTATTCACATTTTAACCAATCACTGACATCGCGAGTGGCTTCATCTGCGCGGCGCTCGGTGGTTGAACATTCTTCACCTAATAGATCTAATTCTTCAAGCTGATAAAGATAACCGCCATCTTGAGTCCACTTGTCAGTGACATCGCCCTGCTCTTTTGCGAGTAAATACTTAATCACTCGATGTAAAATCAAATCAGGGTAACGACGAATTGGCGAAGTGAAATGCGAATACGCTTCTAATGCTAAACCAAAATGACCTTCATTATCTGGGCTGTAAACTGCTTGGCGCATTGAGCGCAATAACATCACCTGAATTAACTCAAAGTCAGGACGGTCAGCAATTTTTAACATCAAATTTTGATAGTCTGTCGGGGTTGGCTCTAAGCCACCGTCCATGCTTAAGCCGCGCTCAGCAAGAAACTCTTTAAAGTTAGCCAGTTTTTGTTCTGACGGCGCTTCATGCACACGATACAGCACCTCACCTTTGTGTTTTTTGACAAACTTTGCCGAAGCCACGTTAGCTAAAATCATACATTCTTCAATGATTTTATGCGCTTGGTTACGGCCTCGTGGGACGATCTTGTCAATTTTACGCTGCTCATTAAAGATAAACTGCGTTTCTAAGGTTTCAAATGCAATAGCACCACGTTCAGCACGACGCTCATCTAAAGTAAGATATAACGACTGCAAACATAATAAATGTGGGAATAGCGCTTCATGCTCAGGGGCTATTGGGCCACCTTCTAGCATGTCAGCAACTTGGGTATAGGTAAAACGAGCATGAGAATGCATTACTGCTGGATAAAACTTGGTGCCCGATAACTTACCCGCTGCAGAAATTGTCATCTCAGCAACCATACATAAACGGTCGACTTTTGGCTTTAATGAACACAAGCCATTAGATATTTTCTCAGGCAGCATAGGAATAACTTGCGACGGGAAATACACCGAATTACCACGTGCGCGCGCTTCAGTATCTAATGCTGAATCAGTACGTACATAATGGCTCACATCAGCTATCGCCACCCATAAACGCCAGCCGCCACTTGGTTTTGCTTCAGCATATACCGCATCATCAAAATCACGGGCATCTTCGCCATCAATAGTGACCAAGGGTAAATGGCGTAAATCGACGCGACCTAATTTATCTTCTTCGGTGACTTCGTCAGGAATACGTTTGAGTTTTTTCTCAATAATCGCTGACCAAGTGTGGGGTAAATCATAATTACGTAAGGCAATTTCAATTTCCATACCCGGTGCCATGGTCTTACCCAAGACTTCGGTCACTTTCGCTGCCGCTTTAACAAAACGACCAGGGCGACGGGTTAACTCAACCACCACCACATCACCGGCGCGGGCGCCAAGGGTATCTTCACTGGCGATTAATATTTCTTGGGTGATGCGTCTGTCATCTGCAATCACAAAGCCCATACCGGCGTCGACGTGGTAACGGCCAACTAAGGCAGCGGTTCGCTCATGAACTAAGCGCACAATTCGAGCTTCACGACGACCACGACGATCAGTTCCCGCTTTTTGTGCTAGCACTTTATCGCCATGGAAATACATCAGCATATCGCGATTACTGATAAATAAGTCATCACCGCCTTCATCAGGCTTAAAGAAGCCAAATCCATCGCGGTGGCCTAAAACGGTACCAGACAATAAATCCATACGCTCAGGTAAGCCATAGCTTTGCCCGCGAGTAAAGACTAACTGGCCATCACGTTCCATCGCACGTAAACGACGACGAAGTGCTTCTAATGGCACTTCATCGGTAATGGATAATGCTTCAGCTATTTTATCGCGGGTAACAGGAGACTTTTGGGCACGCAAGTATTCTAAAATATACTCACGGCTAGGAATAGGATTGTCGTACTTGTCTTGTTCTCTCTCAAAATGAGGATCGTTGATCATTCAATTTCCAAATAATTCGCTCCATATTGTGGAGCCTTTAACGTGTGTACAGCTGTGGCTGCTGTGCCCTGGCCACTATACTGGCAGGCATTTTTGCAGCGAGCATCTGTAATAAAGACGAAGCTTTTTTCTGTTGAGCATCGTCATCAAATATACTGTTATATAACCAATGATAGCCAAGTTCATAATCGGCAGGACTTCCATAGCCTTCACCAAACAAACGAACTAATGTCATTCTTGCGGTTAAATCCCCATTAGCTGCCGCAGGCAACACATATTGCACTGCACGATTGGGATCTTTAACCACTAGTTTACCGCGATAATAATAATCTGCCAATTTTACCATCGCTTCAGCACTGCCTTGCTCGGCAGAAGTTTGCAGCAATGCCATACCGCGAGAAGGATGAGCCTTGACACACACACCGTTATTAAGCATTTCACCCCATAAAAACTGATACATGGGTTGCTTTAATACTTCAGCACGGGCTTCAATATCTTGAACCAACTGACAGTCGTCTGCTTTGACGCGTTGTAAATATTGATTTGAGCGGATGAGCGAAATCAATTGTTGATCGCTATAGATATCGACGGCTTCTGTCACCGCAAATACATTGATGGAAACGACACTCAATAACAATAAACAGATACGCAACATAAGGATTCTCGCTGACACTTTCATGGTTTATCCATCGGCAGTATAGCGTATTTCTTGAGTAGAAACTGTTACAAGCGTTAATTAGGCTCATTAAAAAGGCCGCTTATCGCGGCCTCTTTAGTTTACTTGAACGGACTAACCAAAATCATGGTTTCATTTCTGTCCGGCCCAGTAGAGATAATATCAATAGGCGTCTCTAATAACTCTTCAAGACGTTTGATATAGTTCATTGCCGCGGTAGGCAACTGCTCGATTGATGTAGCACCAAAAGTGTTTTCACTCCAACCAGGCATAGTTTCGTATATTGGCGTAACTAAATCATAACCTTCTGCAGCCAAAGGAGTTACCTTAGAAACAGTTCCATCAGGATATTGATAGCCAACACAGATTTTAACTTCTTTTAGACCGTCTAAAACGTCTAATTTAGTTAAACAAAAACCACTAACGCTATTGATTTGAACCGCACGGCGCATGGCCACTGCATCCAACCAACCTGGACGACGTTTACGACCAGTCGTTGCACCAAACTCTTGGCCTTTCTCACCAATATAATCGCCAATTTCGTTGGCTAATTCTGTTGGGAATGGACCAGCACCGACGCGAGTCGTGTAAGCTTTCATGATGCCTAAAACATAGTCTAAATGACGAGGACCAAAACCTGAACCTGTCGCTACACCGCCAGCTGTTGTGTTTGATGACGTCACGAATGGATAAGTACCGTGGTCGATATCCAATAATGTGCCTTGAGCGCCTTCAAATAGAATCGGCTCACCCGCTTTACGCGCAGCATCAAGCATTTCACTGACATCAGTACACATACTTTTCAGATAATCAGCAATCGCTAATGCATCATCAAGTGTTTGCTGATAATCAACAGCTTCAACTTTGTAATACTCAGTTAGCATGAAGTTATGATATTTCATCACTTCTTTTAACTTAGTTGCGAAAAGTTCTGCATTAAACAAATCACCGATGCGTAAACCGCGACGAGAAACTTTGTCTTCATATGCAGGACCAATACCACGTCCAGTTGTACCAATGGCTTGATTACCGCGCGCTTTCTCGCGAGCAATATCCAATGCACAATGGAACGGAAGGATAAGCGGACATGCTTCAGAAATTAATAAACGCTCTTCTACAGGTACGCCACGTCCTTTGAGCATGTTGATTTCTTTCATCAACGCATCAGGAGCAACAACCACACCATTACCGATAATGCATTTTACGTTATCACGTAAAATCCCAGACGGAATAAGATGAAGAACGGTTTTTTCACCATCAATTACCAAAGTGTGACCAGCATTATGGCCGCCTTGGTAACGAACTACGTATTTTGCCTGTTCTGTTAAAAGGTCGACAATCTTACCTTTGCCTTCGTCACCCCATTGAGTGCCGAGTACGACTACATTTTTGCCCATTATTAGCTGCAACGTCTTGTGGTATAAAATAGAATTTTAACAGGTTTTAGGGGGTTATAGGCAAGTATTTTATTGAAAAATGATCAATAAAACGGCTCCTGTTGTTACTAAGCAGCCACCTAAGCGTCTGAGAACATTTTGCTTTTGTGTCGAAAGCTCTAATAAATATTTTTGCCACTTGTTAGGAAAAAGTAATGGACCTAGCCCTTCAAGGATTAAAACTAACCCAAATGCACTCATTAATAACGGTATATTCATGTTTTAGCCTCTCTTTTATTGAGCCTTATTATATTCAATATCTGCTTGATTAGCCTAAGAAGACGTTAAGCATGATTGGCAACTGCGTTTAATCTGCCTTGTAAATAGATTACCTTAATACGCCAAGTCCCCTGCTGTCTTAAATCAAAACGTTCAATCTAGTGAGCACTATTAGTAGTACATCTTTATTCAATGCATTTCGACCTTATAAGTCACAAGCTTGTAAACCTCATGCCTAATACCTAATGCCAAAAAAGTTAACCTGAACGGGAAATAAGCGCTGGTATAAGAGATGAAACTAAGTAAGGTAAAATAACCACTTTCGGCCTATGTCATATCAAACTTGCCATTTGTTTTACGGGTAAGGAGAAGTGACTTATTCCAGGCTAGGTTAATATCCAGTGTATTAAGAGCTGAACTCGCAGGACAAAAGAGCGCTTGATAGCTGCTGATGAATAAAATTGCTGCAGTGTAAAGTGATAAAATTTAGGCAATAAAAAACCCAGCATAAGCTGGGTTTTTTGAATCCAAAAAACGAATTAACGCTTAGAGAATTGTGGCTTACGACGTGCTTTACGTAGACCAACTTTCTTACGTTCAACTTTACGAGCATCACGGGTAACAAAACCAGCGGTACGTAGAGTAGGACGTAAAGCTTCGTCTAGTTGCAATAGTGCACGGGTAATACCGTGACGAATTGCACCAGCTTGGCCAGTAGTACCACCGCCCTTAACTGTTACATAGATGTCTAATTTATCAGTCATTTCAACTAATTCTAATGGTTGACGAACAACCATACGAGCAGTTTCACGACCAAAATAAACATCCAAAGGACGTTGGTTTACAACGATATTGCCACTACCTGCTTTAGCGAAAACGCGAGCTGTAGATGTTTTGCGACGGCCAGTGCCGTAGTACTGAGTTGCAGACATTTGCTTACTCCTCCCGTTTAGATATCAAGAACTTGTGGTTGTTGTGCAGCGTGGTTATGTTCTGTGCCAGCATAAACTTTAAGTTTACGGAACATGGCACGGCCCAAAGGACCTTTTGGTAACATACCCTTAACTGCTTTCTCGATGATCATTTCAGGCTTATGAGCTTGAAGCTTCTCAAAGCTGATTTGCTTAATGCCACCAATGAAGCCTGAATGAGAGTAGTAGATCTTACCGGCTGCTTTATTACCAGTTACAGTCACTTTTTCAGCATTGATAACGATGATGTAATCACCGGTGTCAACGTGTGGAGTGTATTCTGGCTTATGCTTGCCACGTAAGCGAGTTGCGATTTCAGTTGCGATACGGCCTAAAGTTTTGCCTTCAGCGTCAACAACAAACCAGTCACGAGTTACAGTTTCTGGTGTAGCAGTAAAAGTCTTCATTATTACAAAAACCCAAAGTTAATTTTCTGTCTCACATGCCGACTGCAGGTTGCAATCAACACAAAATTACCGATTCTTGCCCCTTCGAACATGAATATTGGCTTACAACTTCCGCCCAAATTGGCGGATTAACGCGGGCAGGTCGCAGATTATACGCAAAGCCACAGCAAAGATCACCTGATTTCTGATAATATTTTAAATAAACTGCTCTATTTCGGCTGAATAATTAACCGTCTGCTTTTTTTAAAAATCTCACGGCTAGCCTATGGTAAATGTTCCAGCGCCAGATACTCTCTCGATTGCATTTCAATCAGTCTTGAGCGACAACGTCTGAACTCAAACGTTAACTGGCCATCGGTATAAATCTGCTCTAATTCCACTTGCGCAGAAATAATCAATTTCACGTTTCGCTCGTAAAACTCATCAACCATGGCTAAAAAGCGTCTGGCAATATCATCACCAGTTTGCTGTGAACCCATTTG
Source organism: Shewanella sp. SR43-8 (assembly GCF_014163775.1). Classification (NCBI taxonomy): domain Bacteria; kingdom Pseudomonadati; phylum Pseudomonadota; class Gammaproteobacteria; order Alteromonadales; family Shewanellaceae; genus Shewanella; species Shewanella sp. SR43-8. The sequence goes on from NZ_JACJDX010000003.1 coordinate 196,114, forward strand.
CTCTAATCCACTCAGTAGCACAGTATGATAAAGGCATGCCATTTCCATGTAATCTCGCTGTGAACGAGGGCCATCGCAGAGATCACGAAAATTAATTAACAGTACACCTTGTGACTGTTGACGAATGCGAATGGCACGGCCATCAATTTCTATCGGTGCAGTAAGTCTTTCTGATTCGGTCGCGAGTTGATCAAAGTAATGCAACAAGTTGATGTCTGCTTGTTCATCGAGTGGATGATGATAAATCTCAGCCTGCTCTAAGGTGCGAAGACGGTAATCAATACCTGAATCGACATTGAGAATTTCACATTGTTGATTAATCAACGCAATCGCAGGTAAAAAACGCGCTCGCTGTAGACCGTTTTTATATAATTCATCGGGGATGATGTTTGAGGTAGCCACGAGTGCAACCCCTTCTTTGAACAATGCTTGAAATAGAGTCCCCAATAACATGGCATCGGTAATATCTGAGACAAAAAACTCATCAAAACAAATAATTTTATATTGCGACGCCATCTTCTTGGCTATAGACAATAGCGGATCTTGTACACCTTTTAACTCGCCTAAGTCATGATGGATTTGATGCATAAACCGATGAAAATGAGCTCGTAATTTTTGCTCAATAGGCAATGAGTCAAAAAAAGTATCCATTAAATAGCTTTTACCACGACCAACGCCGCCCCATAAATACAAGCCTTTTACCGCTGCAGGTGTTGATTTAACCCCAACGGCAGCAAACAATTTATTAATACCAGATATCGGTTTAGCCGCGACCATTAATTCATCGTAAACGCGTTGTAATGATTTTACCGCTTTTTCTTGTGCGGCATCATGTGAAAAATCTTCTCGGGTAAGGTCTTGCTGATAATGCTGCCAAGGGGTTAACTGCGACACGATTACGACTCTCTTACATCAAATAATTGCTGCGAATAATAACATTAAACAACAAATACGAGTAATGGCTTCAAAGGATCAAATTAACCTTTGTTAATAAAAATGCAACTAACCAGATGAGCACTACTCTGATTGATTATCGTCAACTGACTTATTTTTTACTGACTTGTTATTGCAAACGAACTGATTAGCTCACCATTTCAAAACGGGCTCGCAACAGCACTAATATAAATGATTAACGATATTTAACTTTAAAATAATGCCCTCAAGCCACATATTTTATGTCATCAAACCACATATTTTAATGTCATAAAGCTTGAATGCATACAGGAGCTATCCATAGATGAAAACCAAATTAAGTTTACTTTCTGCTGCGTTATTAACGGCATCGTTAGCCATAGCACCAACACTATCGCTCGCTGCCATTCCACAAGCGGTTGACGGCCAAGCTATTCCTAGTTTAGCGCCAATGCTAGAACGCACTACACCTGCGGTGGTATCAGTAGCAGTATCTGGTACTCAAGTATCAAAACAACGCGTCCCTGATGTATTTCGCTACTTCTTTGGTCCAAACGCTCCACAAGAGCAAGTTCAAGAACGTCCTTTTAGAGGGTTAGGCTCAGGGGTCATTATCGATGCTGATAAAGGCTATATCATTACTAATAACCACGTTATTAACGGCGCTGACGATATTAAAGTGGGTTTACATGATGGTCGCGAAGTCACGGCTAAACTCATTGGCGCAGATAAAGAGTCTGATATTGCCCTGCTGCAAATTGAAGCGAAAAACTTAGTCGCGATTAAGCAAACTGATTCTGACGACATCCGCGTTGGTGATTTTGCAGTTGCCATCGGTAACCCATTTGGGCTTGGACAAACTGTAACGTCAGGAATAGTCAGCGCACTCGGCCGCAGTGGTTTAGGCATTGAAATGCTAGAAAACTTTATCCAAACTGATGCCGCGATAAATAGTGGTAACTCTGGCGGTGCATTAGTTAACTTAAAAGGTGAACTCATCGGTATTAATACTGCGATTGTCGCCCCAAATGGCGGTAACGTTGGTATTGGTTTCGCTATCCCAGCCAATATGGTTAACAACCTTGTTGAACAGATTATTGAGCATGGTGAAGTACGACGCGGCGTATTAGGGGTATCAGGTCGCGATCTTGATAATGAACTTGCCAAAGCGTTTGGTTTAGATACCCAGCACGGCGGTTTCGTTAATGAAGTGATGCCAAAAAGTGCTGCTGATAAAGCAGGATTAAAAGCGGGTGATATTATTGTCAGCCTCAATGGGCGGAGTATTAAAACCTTCCAGGAATTACGCGCAAAAGTAGCCACTATGGGTGCTGGTGCCGAGGTTGAATTCGGAATTATTCGTGATGGCGATACGAAGAAGATTAAAGCGACACTAGGTGAAGCAGACAAAGTTGAGGCTGAAGCCGGTAGCGTACATCCTATGTTACAAGGCGCGACACTTGAGGACAGTAAAAAAGGTATTGAGATCACTGATATTGCTCAAGGTTCACCAGCAGCAATGAGTGGCTTAGTCAAAGGAGACTTAATTGTGGGGCTTAATCGCAGTAAAGTGACCAGCCTTAAAGCATTAAAAGAAATGCTAAAAGACAATAAGAACTCTGTGGCACTGAAGATATTACGTGACAATAACTTACTCTACCTTGTTTTACGCTAATGCAGTTGACGCTAACATAGTTGACACTTAATTTACCTCATCACAGCTATAAGAATCATCAGGTTATAGTCTGTGATACCCGTTCAAGAATGAAGCATCGGCCAACTTTTGGTCGGTGCTTATTTATTTGAGCTATGTTAATATAACAGCCATTTTTTTTAACAATTATTCAAGCCATGAACCTAAAAGACACTTGCATCTATATAACTAAAGCTGTGGTATTTGGTCTAATTATGGCTGCTGTTTTTTTAGCCATAACAGCGTTAATGCAAAATTCCTCATTCAACAATAGCCTCACAAATGTCAGCAATAGTGGCTCAGAATTATCTTTCGCTAAAGCCGTTCGTCGAGCCGCACCTGCAGTGGCCAATATTTATAGCCTTAGCATTGATCAACGTAATCCGCTCAATTCAAGCTCACTTCAAGGCCTTGGCTCTGGCGTGATAATGAGTAAAGAAGGCTATGTGCTCACAAATTATCATGTGATAAAAAAAGCCGACGAGATTGTTATTGCGCTACAAGATGGGCGTAAATTTACTGCTGAAGTAGTTGGTTCTGATCAAGAGACAGATTTAGCAGTACTTAAAATTGAAGGCGATAATTTACCTATAGTACCGATTAATCTCGATAAACTAGCCCAAGTAGGCGATGTGGTGCTAGCCATTGGTAATCCATACAATATTGGCCAAACAATTACTCAGGGTATTATTAGTGCAACAGGACGTAATGGCTTAAGTTCAGGTTACCTCGACTTTTTACAAACAGACGCAGCCATTAATGCTGGTAACTCAGGCGGAGCATTAATCGATACCGGCGGTGAATTAATCGGTATCAATACCGCGGCATTCCAAGTGGGTAATGATAGTGGCGGTAATGGGATTAGTTTCGCTATCCCCATTAAGTTAGCCCACAGCATTATGGATAAGTTGATTAAACATGGCCGAGTTATCCGTGGTGCTCTAGGTATTTCAGGTGAACCACTTAATCCGGTAATGGCACAGATACTCAACCTACCCGATTTAAAAGGTGTGTTAGTGACGGGTATCGATCCTGACGGACCAGCGGCTCGTGCGCGCTTAACGCCAAGAGATGTCATTACCCAATATAATGATGAAGATGTCCCGGGGGTTGAAATGTTGATGGACAGAATTGCAGAGACCCCTCCAGGAACTAAAGTCAACATGACCATTATACGTGAGGGTAAGCGTCAAATACTGCCAGTCATTATTGCAGAAAAAGCCACAGCGCCTGAGTAATACCTATTACTCATTAAATCAACGTTATAAAAAAGCCATTCAAATGAATGGCTTTTTTATGAGGTATTTTCTGCTGAGCGAGATAAACCTAAGAGTTCTTCACGCGAACAACTTCAGCACCTAAACCTTGAAACTTGGCTTCAATATGCTCGTAACCACGGTCAAGGTGATATATACGATCGACTGTAGTTAAGCCATCAGCCATTAAGCCTGCAATCACTAAGCTGGCAGAGGCGCGTAAATCTGTCGCCATCACTTGGGCACCGTTTAAACGCTCAGTACCATGGATGATACAAGTATTACCTTCTTGCTCTATGTCTGCGCCCATGCGGCTTAATTCAGGAACGTGCATGAAGCGATTCTCAAAGATAGTCTCAGTAACACGACCTGTGCCTTGAGCAAGTGCATTCAACACACAAAATTGCGCTTGCATATCGGTTGGAAACGCAGGATAAGGTGCGGTTTTAATATTAACAGACTTTGGACGTTGGCCTTTCATGTCAAGCTCAATCCAATCTTCGCCAGTTGTGATCTCAGCACCGGCATCTTCAAGCTTAGATAATACCGCTTCTAAGGTTTTAGGATCGGCTGATACACAACGAATCTTACCGCGAGTAACGGCTGCGGCAACCAAGAATGAACCGGTTTCGATACGATCTGGCATGACGCGGTATTCACAACCCGATAGACGTTCCACACCTTCAATCGTCAACGTGGCAGAACCAACACCAGTGATTTTTGCTCCCATGGCAATTAAGCAATGAGCTAAGTCAGTCACTTCAGGTTCACGGGCCGCATTTTCAATGACTGTCGTGCCATCAGCTAATGCTGCAGCCATCAGCAAGTTTTCTGTTGCGCCGACACTGACCATATCCATAAAGATATGAGCGCCTTTTAAACGGCCATCAACACGCGCTTTAATGTAGCCTTCCTTGACTTCAATTTTGGCACCCATTAACTCTAAGCCATGTAAATGCAGGTTCACCGGACGAGCACCAATGGCACAACCGCCAGGTAAAGAAACATCTGCAGTACCATAACGGGCAAGCAGTGGGCCTAAAATAAGAATCGATGCACGCATTGTTTTGACTAAGTCATAAGGTGCGCAATATTCGTTTAAGTTAGAGGTAGAAATACGAATGCGGCTACCGCCGAGGTCTTCAACTTCGGCACCTAAACAACGTAATAATTCACAACTGGTGATCACGTCGCGTAAGTTGGGAACATTTGAGACAATAAAATCTGTTTCGGCTAATACGCCAGCCATTAAAATGGGGAGTGCCGCATTTTTTGCACCAGAGATCACGACTTCACCAGCTAAAGGCTTGCTGGCTTTAATAGTTAATTTATCCACTGTGAATCTCTGTTGTTACATATTGAAAAGTTTTTCACGCTTCCACTGAGTCGGCGTAAAAGTTTTAATTGTTAACGCATGCAATTCACCACTGGCAATCTGCTCAGCTAAAGGACTGTAAATTGCTTGCTGTTGTTTTACCCGGCTCATACCATCAAAACACTCACCTACGGCGACGACTTTGTAGTGACTGCCATCAGAGGTAACGTGCGCTTCAGTGAGCGACAACGCCTCGGTTAAAATTTGTTCTATAACATTGCATTCCATGGAATCAATTACCTTTACTATTCGTTTCTATTTTTGGCTGAAAAAAGCATCTAAATCATAAAGCTCAATCATTTTTTTGAGCTGTTCACTTGGATTAACCAACTGATGTATCACACTTGTTTCTGGGCTACTTGTCGCATGTAGTTTGATTAACGCTAATAACAGTGCAACACCCGCACTGTCGACGTATTCTAATGCTGACAAGTCTACCACTTGAGTTGATGCAGTAAACAATTCATGGCGTTTTGGCCACAATTGTTTTACTTCATCTTGGGTTAAGCGACCGCTGACGATGCAACGTTGATCTTGTTGATTAAAGGTAATCACGCAGCTGCAGCTTCTTTTGCTGGTTGGCGATCAATAGTCTGTTGGGTTTTATCATTCAGCATGGTAATCACCGCTTCAATACCTTGCTGGCGGATTAAATTAGAGATTTCAGACTGTTTAGAAGCCAATAAACTCACACCTTCTGCCACTAAATCGAACGCTTTCCACGTATCGTCTTTTAAACGACGCGCTTTAAATTGAATTTTAATCGGTGGACGACCTTGCTCAAGGATTTGAACATTCACTTCTACTATTTTTTCATTGCTGAAATCACTCGGCGGGTCAAAAGCCACTTTTTGATCAGTATATTCGGTTAATGCTTGTGCATAGGTTGCCACTAAATAACCTTCAAAGGCATCCACAAAACGATTACGTTGATCGACGGTCGTATCACTTAAATACTGCCCCATCACTTTATAAGCAGCATATTTATAATCGACGTAAGGCATAAGCTCTTCACGAACAATAACTTTTAAATGACTTAAATCATCATTAATTAAAGCTTTATCTGCTTTAAAGCGATCAAAAGTCATATTGGCGACTTGTTTGATCATCTCATAAGGATCACGGGTATTGACCTCATCATTAGCAGCCATTGCACCTTGGCTGATAACCGCACTGCCTATTAGGCATAGCGCCATAACATGATTGAAAAATGTTTTCATAATTGGGATCCTATTTATCTTTAGATGACATGCTATATAAAAGCTGACCAATTAAATCTTCTAAAATCAATGCACCACGTGTGTCATGTACTTTATCGCCATCGGCAAGCATCGAAATATCATCGTCCATAAACCCAGGCGTTAAACCAATAAATTGCTCGCCAAGGAGTCCTGAAGTCAAAATAGCTAAGCTGCTTGTTTCCGGAAATTGATCAAAGCGCTTATCCATTGTTAATGTCACTATTGGCACCAACTTATGGGTATCGAGAGTAATATTGGTTACACGACCAACCACCACACCACCCACTTTTACTGGCGAACGTACTTTTAAGCCGCCAATATTATTAAATTCAGCGACCAAGTTATAAGTCTGATCATTGGACTTGACTTGAACATTAGCAACATTGAATACTAAGATGCAAAAAGCCAACAAACCTGACAATAAAAACACGCCTACCAATAACTCTATTTTCCGTGTCAACATACTATTAAACCACTTAAATTAATCTAAACAATGAAAAAATCTTAATTTCCAAACATGATTGCCGTAAGCAAAAAGTCCAGCGCTAGAACAGCTAAGCTTGCCTGCACAACCGTTGAAGTTGTCGCACGGCTGATACCTTCTGGATTAGGTTGGACTTCATAACCTCTGTACAAGGCAATCCATGTCACCACCACACCAAAAATAGTACTTTTAATCAAACAATTAACTATGTCTTGTCGCCATTCAACCGATGCTTGAAGAATAGACCAAAATGCACCACTATCAATGCCTTTCCATTCTACCCCGACTAAATGGCCACCAAAAATACCGACTAAACTAAACATTAACGCTAGCAATGGCATGCTGATGACGCCTGCCCAAAAACGCGGTGCAATGATTTGTCTTAACGGATCTATCGCCATCATTTCTAGACTCGACAACTGCTCAGTCGATTTCATTAAGCCAATTTCAGCCGTTAAAGCAGAACCTGCTCGGCCAGCAAATAATAACGCGGCAACCACTGGCCCGAGTTCACGTAATAAGCTTAGTGCCACCATAGGCCCTAAACTTTCCTCAGTACCAAACCCAACAAGAATATTGTATCCCTGTAGCGCTAATACCATGCCAATGAACAAGCCAGACACTAAAATGATCACCATGGAACGGACACCAAGCACATAAACTTGTCTAACCAGAAGTGGCATGCCTTTTTTAAAATTAGGCACACGTACAATCGCGCGCCATAACATAATGCCCGCTCGGCCATAGCCCAACACTATTTGCAGTGCATATTTGCCGATATCGGCAATATAATCAGTTGCGCCCACGAAGTAGCTCCTCTTGATAATCCTCTGCAGGATAATGGAATGGCACGGGGCCATCTGGCGCGCCTTGAATAAACTGAACTAGTTGTGGATTATCAGATTGACGTAATTGCTCTGGTGTACCATGAGCAATGACTTTTTTGTCTGCAATCACATAAACATAATCTGCTATACCCAATACTTCATCAACATCGTGAGACACAACCACCGAAGTGAGTTTTAATGAGTCCGACAACTCACGAATAAGTTTAACTAACATACCCATGGAAATGGGGTCTTGTCCTGCAAATGGCTCATCATACATCACCATTTCAGGTTCAAGTGCAATCGCCCGAGCTAATGCGGCTCTTCGCTGCATGCCACCAGATAACTCGTTTGGCATCATATATGCTGCGCCGCGAAGACCGACAGCTTGCAGCTTCATCAATACAATTGAACGGATAACATCTTCTGGAAGTCCAGAATGTTCTCTCAAGGCAAAGGCCACATTATCGAATACGTTAAGATCGGTAAATAATGCACCACTTTGAAATAGCATGCTCATGCGCTTTCGCAGTTGAAAAAGATCCTTACGCTTAAGCTGATGTATATCATGGCCATCGAACAATACTTGCCCGCTATCGGGAATTAGCTGCCCACCAATTAATTTTAATAGGGTCGTTTTACCAATACCACTAGGCCCCATGATTGCTGTTACTTTACCTTTGGGGATCGACAAAGAAATATCTTCATAGATAACGCGCGAACCATGACTAAAGGCCAAATGGTTAACTTCGACCAAAGGTTTATTATTCGATTTACTCATATCAGACATTGGCGTTGAGGAGATAACAGCCTTCCTTGCATTAAGTTTAAGCGCAAATTGTACTGTAATTGTCGATTAAGCGACAACTATATCCATATAAGCACATATGATTGTCAGTACAATTACTGGGCAATGCTTTCAATTTGATACAAATCCAGCGAAAATGCTCGTCAATTAATTACCACTATCGGAATCACATGCTAGTTAATATCCTAATGTTAGTCGTCGGCCTTGCAGTTTTAGTCTGGAGTGCGGATAGATTTGTTTATGGCGCTGCCGCATTTGCGCGTAATTTAGGCTTACCTCCCATGTTAATTGGACTCACTATTGTTGCGATGGGGAGTTCTGCTCCTGAAATGTTTGTTGCTGCCACAGCCTCAATGGATGGCATGCGTGACACCGCGATTGGTAACGTCCTAGGTTCTAACATAGCTAACATTACCTTAATTTTAGGATTAACCGCATTACTGGGTGCGATTAGCGTAGGATCACAAACCTTAAAACGTGAAATACCTATTATGCTCGCAGCTACTGTATTTGCAGGCTTTACCTTGCATGATAATGTATTAACACGAGTAGAAGGTATCATGCTGCTTGTAACCCTTTTAGGGTTAATGGGATATTTTATTTGGCAAGCAACTCATGATAAAACCACCGACAGCTTAGATACTGAAATGGACTCTGAGATCCCTAAAGATGTACCAACCTTTCATGCTATCATTTGGCTTACAGTCGGTATTATATTACTCCCGCTATCAGCTGGTTGGATGGTCGATGGTGCCGTGGGTATTGCAAAGTTTTATGGTTTGTCCGATCTTGTCATCGGTTTAACCATTATTGCTGTAGGGACAAGCCTACCAGAATTAGCAGCCTGCATTGCTGGCGTGTTAAAAAAAGAACACGATCTTGTCATTGGTAATATCGTTGGATCGAACTTATTTAATATTCTTGCTGTGTTGGCATTGCCAGGGTTAATTTCCCCCGGGGAAATCGATACATCGGCCAGCGGCAGAGACTTCTACATGGTATTAGGCACCAGTGCAGCATTAGCCGTTTTAGTATTATCCAGTGGCGCTAAGCAACAACTGACTCGTTGGCATGGCACACTATTATTAATCACCTTTATTGCGTACCAAGTGATTGTATTTCAATCTCACTAGATTGGGGCATGAAGGTAAAGTATTCAGCTAAAAGAGAGAACCGTATGGTAAATCAAACTCAATTTCGTCAGTGGGGCCGTAAAGTCATTGATATTGAAAAGGCTGCCCTAGATAATTTATATCAATATGTAGACTCAGTTGAGTTTGGTCAAGCATGTGAGCTCATCTTGCAGTGCAAAGGCAAAGTGATTGTTATGGGCATGGGGAAATCGGGGCATATTGGTAATAAAATATCCGCGACCTTTGCCAGCACTGGTACACCGGCATTTTTTGTTCATCCAGGTGAAGCAAGTCATGGTGATTTAGGCGCATTGGCTAAAAACGATATTGTGCTTGCCATTTCTAATTCAGGTGAATCGAGTGAAATACTGACATTAATGCCAGTAATACAGCGAATGGGCGTACCGGTTATCGCAGTAACAGGTAAACCAGACTCTAATATGGCGCGTTTATCTAAAATCCATTTGTGCATTGAAGTACAAGAAGAAGCATGCCCGTTAGGGTTGGCACCAACCTCGAGTACCACAGCAACTTTAGCAATGGGTGATGCATTAGCCATTGCCTTATTGCAAGCCAAAGGCTTTACTCGAGATGATTTTGCTTTGTCACACCCTGGTGGATCTCTGGGACGAAAATTATTATTAAAAGTCGATGATGTTATGCATAAAGGCGATGATTTACCCATAGTGCATAATGATATTTGTATTACTGAAACGCTGTATGAAATATCCAAAAAAGGCCTTGGTATGACAGCTGTTGTCGACAGCGAAACAACACTGGTTGGTATTTTTACTGATGGCGATTTGCGCCGAGTTATCGACGCCGAAGTCAACCTTCGCACCACTCCGATAGCTCAGGTAATGACCCAGAATTGTGTCACCTGCCCTAGCGGTATTCTAGCGGCACAAGCACTGCAAATTATGGATGAAAAAAGTATCAACGGACTGATTGTAGTCAATGAAAAACATCAACCGATCGGGGCATTAAACATGCTCGATATGGTTAAAGCGGGAGTCATTTAATCATGTCAGAATCAACCACTAGCCACCAAGGATTTTACGGCCCTATCAGCAATCATATTTGGCAACGCGCTCAAAAAATCAAACTGTTAATCTGTGATGTCGATGGGGTATTTTCAGATGGTCGAATTTATCTCAGCAATGCTGGCGAAGAACTCAAAGCATTTCATACTCGTGATGGTTATGGTGTTCGATCTATCCTAACAAGCGGAATGCATGTTGCCGTCATTACTGGCCGCAAATCAAAGATTGTCGAAACTCGCATGACCGCATTAGGTATTAAACATATTTATCAAGGTATTGATAACAAGTTTGAGCCATTTGAACAACTCCTATCACTGTATAATGTCAGCGCAGACGAAGTCGCTTATATTGGCGATGATATGGTAGATCTCCCGGTTATGAAAGCAGTTGGTCTTGCCGTGTGTGTCGGTGACGGGCACCCATTTGTTAAGCAACATTGCCATATGACCACCTCTCTTAATGGTGGCCATGGCGCATTACGAGAACTCACTGATTTACTGCTTTTAAGCCAAGATAAATTTGCCAGTGCTCATGGTATGAGTATATGAATAGAATCACTCTAGGTATTGTGGCTTTTTTTGGACTTGCTTTTTTCCTCTACTGGCAAGCGCAAATAAAACGCAGTGAAATGGATGCTGTGAAAGTTCGTGGTATTGAACGTCCAGACTTTGTAGCGGATAACCTACGCACCACAGAATTTAATAAACTCGGTTTAATTGCTAGTCGAGTCAGTGCCGAACACATGGAGCATTACGCCTCAAGTGACATTACTCACTTTACTAAACCTGTTTACCTCATTTACCCTGAAAACGGCCAAGCGCAATGGCAATTAAGCGCAGATAGAGGCCAATTGAATAAAAATACCAGCCAAGTCATATTAGAAAATAATGTTATTATTGATGCCATTAATATAGAAGAACCCCTGCAGTCACTCAGTACCCAAGCTGTTTCGGTGGATTTAACCACTATGATAGGCACCTCACAAGAGATGGTGTACATCAAAGGTAAAGGGTTTATTATTCAAGGTTTAGGTCTACATGCTGACTTGAATTCGCAAAAATTATCGCTACTCAGCCAGGTAGAAGGAACATATGAGCCACATTAATCGCCTCAACACTCACGCCAATGTTATGTTATTTGGCAGCATATTTTGCCTGCTGAGTTTACCTACCATAGCGAAACAAGGTGATCTTCAACAAGAGTTGAAAATTGCCTCAGTAAGCCAGTCTGCTGACATTAAAAATAATCAAATTGTTTTTAATGGTCCTGTTACCGTTACCCAAGGCACTATTAACATTAATGCTGATGAGTTACGGGCGTTTACTCCCGAAAATAGCACCAGTAAAAAACTCATCGCTATAGGTAACCCTGCAACGTTTTCACAAGAGTTAGACGACGGTCAAATTGGTACCGCCAGTGCCAACGAAATAAGCTATGATCTTGCTACCACTACACTGACATTGACAGGTAATGCCAAACTGGATCAATCTGGTAGCCAAGTAACCGGTAACCGTATTAAGTACAACATTAACGCTCAAGAGCTAATTGCTGAAAGTACTGGTACAGGAAAAGATCGCGTTATTACTATTATTCAACCTGAGAATTTCCAAGACGAGACTGCACCAAAGCAAAATCTCCCTGAAATTCCTGTTAAAAAGCAGATCAAACCATGACCCAAATAACCCTAACGGCTGAAAATTTAGCTAAAAGCTATAAAACTCGTCAGGTTGTTAAAGATGTGAGTTTAACCGTTAAAACAGGCCAAATTGTCGGTCTTTTAGGCCCCAATGGTGCAGGTAAAACAACCACGTTTTATATGGTTGTCGGCTTAGTGCAAAGCGATAAAGGTCGGATCTTAATTGATGATGACGACTTAACCGCCGACCCAATGCATCTTAGAGCTCGCAAAGGGATTGGTTACTTGCCGCAAGAAGCCAGTATTTTTCGCAAACTGACCGTATACGACAATATTATGGCCGTATTGCAGACTCGCAAAGAACTCACTAGCGACCAACGGATTGAGCAGGTAGAGCATTTATTAGAAGAATTCCATATCACTCATATTCGCGACAGCCAAGGCATGTCGTTGTCTGGTGGGGAACGTCGTCGAGTAGAGATAGCGCGCGCGCTGGCCGCTAATCCTAAATTTATTTTGCTCGATGAGCCTTTTGCGGGGGTTGACCCTATTTCTGTCATCGACATAAAAAAAATCATTCAACAGCTTAAAAACCGCGGCTTAGGGGTATTAATTACCGATCATAACGTACGTGAAACCTTAGACGTCTGTGAGCGCGCTTATATTGTCAGCCAGGGTAATTTAATTGCCGAAGGCACACCTGATGAGATATTGAGTAATCAACAAGTTCGGGCTGTGTACTTAGGTGAACAATTCAAGCTATAGTTACTTTACTGGCCTTTTAGTCTATCTAACTCATTTCATTGAACGATATCTAAATAGCGTTAAATGTCATTGATGTATGTGACAATCGATTACAGTTTTCGAGATTGTCATTTTTATGGAAATCATCTAGGGATAAGCGGTAAATGAAAGCGTCACTCCAACTCAAAATGGGTCAACACTTAACCATGACCCCTCAATTGCAGCAAGCGATCCGCTTACTGCAATTATCGTCATTGGAGCTACAGCAAGAAATCCAACAAGCATTGGACTCAAACCCATTGCTTGAAATAGAAGATGAGTTTTCTCAAGCAAAAGACTCAGTAAAAGAAAGTCGCGACCAATCGGACACCGACTTTAGTGACAACAGCGTGGTCAATATAGAAAAAGACACCTCAACAGTCGACACAGCAGAATCCATGACCAAAGAAACCATGGACGATTTAGCTATGGATACCACATGGGATGAAGTGTACACCGCCTCTCCAATGTCAGGTTCAGGCAGCGCTAGCATGCGCGATGATGATATGCCATTCCAAGGTGAAACGACTGAAGGCTTATATGAACATTTAGAGTGGCAAAAAAATCTCACGCCATTTTCTGACACTGATCGAGCGATTGCTACCGCGATTATTGATGCCATTGATGAACGCGGCTATTTAACCCAAAGCACTGAAGATATTCTCGAAGCCATGGGTGATGAAAGTGTTGAACTAGATGAAGTTGAAGCGGTATTAAAACGTATTCAACACTTTGATCCCGTAGGTGTTGCCGCACGAGATTTAAGCGAATGTTTATTCATTCAATTAGCCCAATATGCCGACACAACCCCACATATAGACAATGCCCGTCTGCTCATTAAAGACTATTTAGATTTAATTGCTGGGCGCGATTTTAGATTATTGATGCGCAAAACCAAGCTCAAAGAAAACGAGTTGCGTGACGCAATCACCTTAATCCAGTCACTTAACCCTCGCCCGGGCTTGTTAGTCACCGCTATTGATGACGAATATGTTATTCCTGATGTAACCGTACTAAAGAAGAATGGCCGTTGGGTTGTAGAGTTAAACCCAGACAATATGCCTAAAATTGGCGTTAATCAACAATATGCAGCCATGGCTAGAAGCAGTAAAAACTCTGCCGATAGCCAATTTATTCGCGGTCATTTACAAGAAGCTAAATGGTTCATCAAGAGTATCGAAAGCCGCAATGAGACCTTATTGAAAGTCGCCAATTGTATTGTGCAATTTCAGCAAGGTTTCTTTGAATATGGTGAAGAAGCCATGAAACCTATGGTGCTCAATGATATTGCTGAAGCAGTAGAAATGCATGAATCAACTATTTCACGGGTTACCACTCAAAAATATATGCACACACCACGTGGGCTATTTGAATTAAAGTACTTTTTCTCTAGCCATGTCAGCACCGACGATGGCGGAGAATGCTCATCTACCGCTATTCGTGCTTTTATCAAAAAACTGGTTGCAGCAGAAAACCAGCAAAAGCCATTAAGTGACAGCAAAATGGCCCAACTGCTGGCAGATCAGGGGATCAACGTTGCGCGTCGTACGATTGCAAAATACCGCGAAGCGATGCTCATTCCGCCCTCAAACCAACGTAAGAGTTTATAACCTACAAGGCAACGGAGGATTTTTATGCTTATCAATATGACAGGTAGAAATATCGACATTACCGAATCTTTACGTGAATACGTTCAAGGTAAATTTTCAAAGCTTGAACGACACTTCGATCAGATCAATAATGTACACGTTGTGCTCAATGTAGAAAAATTACAACAAAAAGCAGAAGCTAAAATCAACCTTAATGGTGCAGAGATTTTTGCCATGTCAGAAAGCACTGATATGTATGCTGCAATAGACGCCCTGATCGATAAACTCGACCGTCAGGTAATTAAACACAAAGAGAAGTATACAAAACACTAACGATGGAACTTTGTACCATTCTGCAGCCGGAATGCACTACCTGTGCCACACCGGGCAGTAAGAAAAAAGTACTGGAACTCATCAGCAATTTAGTCGCTGCCCAGTACCCACCCCTATCTTCGCAAGAGGTTTTTGAAAGCCTATTAGCGAGAGAGAAAATGGGTAGCACAGGTATAGGAAATGGCATTGCGATACCTCATGGTAGATTAACGACCATAGAACATCCGATCGCAATATTTATTAAATGTGAAGAAGCCATTGCCTTTGATGCAATCGATAAACAGCCCGTGGATATTTTATTTGCTTTGTTAGTACCTGCAGATCAGTGCCAACAGCATTTAAGCACGCTATCAAGCGTGGCTCAAAAATTAAGCGATAAGCAAATATTGAAACAGCTTCGTAAAACTCACGACTCAACAGAACTTTATCGGGTTATTACTGCATGAAACTTGTCATAGTATCGGGACGTTCAGGCTCAGGAAAATCTGTTGCTCTAAGAGTATTAGAAGATCTAGGGTATTATTGTGTTGATAATTTGCCTTTACCACTGATTGGCATATTACTGGCTCAGCTCAAAGGTAATAACGATCTAGTGGCAATTAGTGTTGATGTACGCAACATTGCCGAGCAAGGTAAAGTCCTTCAAGATCAACTTGCCTTACTTGAACATGACACTGAAATTGTTAGCTTCTTTTTGAATTCTAATGATAAAGTGCTACTCAAACGCTATAGCGAAACGCGTCGATTACACCCGTTATCTAAAAATCATATTTCACTGCAAGAAGCGATCATATTAGAAGGCCGTTTACTTGAGCCTATCGCAAAAATTGTTGATCATTATATTGACACCTCTGCCCTGAATATTTACGAATTAAGCGACCAAGTCAGGCAAATCTTGTTAGGTAGTGTCGATAAAGAGTTAGTGATTAACTTTGAGTCTTTTGGCTTTAAACACGGTATGCCAACAGAAGCTGATTTTATGTTTGATGTGCGCTTTTTACCTAATCCGCATTGGGAAATAGCACTACGACCACTCACAGGTTTAGACGAACCGGTACAAGAGTTTTTAGGTCGGCAACCTCTAGTGAATAAGTTTATCTGGCAAATTGAAAACTTATTTGAAACCTGGATGCCGCATTTAGAACGTAATAACCGCAGCTATCTGACTATCGCCATTGGTTGCACCGGTGGCCAGCATCGCTCGGTATATATAGCCGATCAATTAGCAAAAAGGTTTAGACATGGCAGTAAACATACAGTTAATGCTCGCCACAGAGAATTAAATTTAACTGATACTGACAGCTAACTGAGCATAGGATCGCGCCAATGATCAAACTTGAACGCCAAGTAACCATTTCAAATAAATTAGGGTTACATGCTCGAGCTGCAACAAAACTTGCTGTTTTAGCGGGTGATTTTGATGCCAGTATCACGTTAACTCAAGGCGATAAAAACGCCAGTGCAGCAAGTGTACTTGGGTTATTAATGCTTGAAAGTGGCATAGGTAAAATGATCACAGTAACAGCCCAAGGCCCAGATGCTGAAGTGGCATTAAATGCCGTATGTGATCTGATTAATGCTAAATTTGATGAGTCTTGCTAAATTGTTTAGTGATACTTTCACTAATTACTGATCGTTAAGCCATCATCACTTATTTATTTCCATCTTTAAATGAAGTCGTCATACTAACCAAACTGCCACGATATTGCTGTTCGAAGGTTAACGATCAGTTCCTCGATAATATTAGCCTTTATATTGAAACGCGCGGCGGATCCCCAGCTGATTAAGTATTCATTCTCTTAAGAGAGATTAGCGTTGTAGCCAATTTCAATCACGGTTCTCGCTTGACCAAACACCGATGTAATCGGACGTTAATTTTTGTGTAAAGCAACATCAGCAGTTCAGACTTTCGTTCGGCGCAAGTCACTCAACGATTTTATTGCTGCATTTCATTTCTTGCCCGCAGATAACAATTCTTGCATCAATATGCCAAACAGAGAAACTGAAACTGCCCAAAATCATTACATACAGAATCATATTCGTATGACAAATAGGAAGTTGATATATGGGTAAAGAGTACCTAGATAATGAAATAACAGAACAACGACTCAATCAACTCGCTCAAGCGTTAGACAGTGGATTGTTTGTTCATGCTCGCAATATGTTACATGCAATGTCACCCAACGATGTCGCCCTCATTCTCGAATCATCACCACCAAAAAATCGACAAGTCTTATGGCAATTAATTGATCAACAATATGCTGGTGAGATCCTGGATGAATTAGGTGAAGAACTGAAAGATTCGCTCATCAGCAGCATGACACCAGAGAAACTCGCCCAGGCCACGATAGGAATGGACACCGATGATCTTGCTTATATTCTTCGCAGCTTGCCCGATGCGGTTTATAAGAAAGTACTCAAGTCGATGCGAAGCCAGGACAGAGATAGAGTAGAGCAAGCACTGCGCTACCCGGATGATACTGCCGGCAGCATAATGAACACAGATACGGTTACCCTAAGACCCGATGTTAATATCGAAGTAGTGTTACGCTATTTACGTCAACGCGGTAATTTACCAGATACCACTGATACATTATATGTTGTCGATCGCCATGACCATGTTTTAGGTGGCGTCAGATTAGTCGACTTACTCACATGCGATCCGAGCGTCACAGTTCGCAGCATTATGGACACCGAGCTAGAAAGTATTCCGGTAGAGATGTCTGATAAAGATGTTGCGCAAAAATTTGAACGACTCGATTGGATATCTGCCCCAGTCGTAGACAGCCAAGCAAAATTACTTGGACGAATAACCATTGATGACGTTATCGATGTGATCCGTGAAGATGCCGAGCATTCCATGATGGGGATGGCAGGCATGGATGATGATGAAGATACCTTCGGCCCAGTGCTTAAAAGTACTCTAAGACGCTCTCTATGGCTAACCATCAATCTATTTGCCGCATTACTAGCATCATCTGTCAGTAATATGTTTGAAGGCACCTTAGAGCAATTTGCTACCATCGCAATTTTAATGACCATTGTGCCGAGCATGGGCGGCGTTGCCGGTAATCAAACCTTAGCGCTGGTGATCCGCGGTATTGCACTTGGTCATATTGGCCAAAGTAATTCACGTTGGTTAATCGGCAAAGAACTCGGCATTGGATTATTAAACGGCATTATGTGGTCTGTGTTGGTCTTTTTTGCTGTGTGGCTGTGGAAAGACGACATTGCGTTAGGCGGATTAATTGGCAGTGCTATGCTAATTAACATGACAGTTGCCGGCTTTGCTGGTGCCACTATTCCAATCATGCTCAAAAAGCTCAATATCGACCCAGCTCTTGCTGGAGGAATGGTATTAACCACAGTCACTGATGTGGTTGGTCTATTTGCATTTTTAGGCTTAGCGACGCTGTATTTAATGCACTAGAGTATTGCTCTTATCTCTTAACCCGAGTTGGGTTAAATAATATGCCGTCTATAAAACAGTCTACTTTAGGACTCTTTTGTGGGCGGCGGACTCTCAAATGGTCACGCTAGCCACAGATTGTCAGTCTGTTAACTCAGCACTCACCTCCCCCTTCTGATCATGTTCAAATCATCCATGTAAATATTAAATTCAATATAACGCCATCTTTATTTTGTCATTGAGGTCACCTTTTTCTGCCATATTTGTCATCTAAACTGCGACCTAGCGATAAGTTTGATAGCGATTCATCTGCAGAACTTATTCACCAAGTTAGTGCAATTGCACCAAACTAATCTGTCGGTAAAAAGTACCTAGGTTAAAGGTTTTAAATAAGACACTGATAAATAAAAGATAAAAATATTTATCAAAGTTGGCACAAGCTTTCCATATAAGAACACATACCCACTAAGTGATAGTGTGATTTTACAAGTAGTCCTTGGTAGATGTAGGAGATAGCAATGAATAAAATAACCGGAAGTCGTAGCATTAAGTCAATAAATGTCATGGTAAATAATATCATTTCACAATGCCGCCAGAACATTTTTTTCTTAGCACATCTCGGTTGTAGCCAGTGGGATGAAGTGGAAACTCGCTCTAGTAAACATAAGTAAATTGGCAGGAGATTATTTCATGAATATGTCAAATACGAGACAGTACCCAGTGGACTTACAAAAAGAAGTGATTAATGAAGTCAAAAATAATCAAAGATTATTATCTGACGTAGCAAAACAATATGGTGTATCGGCAAAAACCGTATACCAGTGGGTCAGAAGTAACCAAGTTCGCCAGACAGAAAGTAAGGGCGCAATCGTATCAGAAATAGCCTATTTGCAACAAAAGATTGCCCAGTTAAATCAGCAACTACATGCTATAGCAAGCTAAGGATCCATGTTTAAGAAAGTGTTGGAACGATCTTAAACAATAATTGAAATTCAGTTAACCGTTTTGGCAAGGATGTTTGACCATGCTAACAACTCGTCCCCCAGCAAGTTGTTAACACAGCAACAATCATTCTAATAATAAGCGCAAAATACTTGCATCCTTGCCGCTTTATTGTTTCACCGTTAGCCGTTAAGGACATTGGCTAACATTACAGTTAAGGCGTTATTGGGTCCCCAGACTCTATTATCCAATAACGTCATTTTTATCCAGGTTTTTAGCTTTCGCCATTGACGGCGCTTCTGCAACCATTAGCAGAGCTAACGATCAAAACCGTTTTGGCAAGGATGTTTGACCATGATAACAACTCGTCCCCCAGCAAGTTGTTATCACAGCAACAATCATTCTAATAATAAGCGCAAAATACTTGCATCCTTGCCGCTTTATTGTTTCACCGTTAGCCATTAAGGATATTGGCTAACATTACAGTTAAGGCGTTATTGGGTCCCCAGACTCTATTATCCAATAACGTCATTTTTATTCCACCCTGTGGCTGACAAGCTCAAAAGAATAATAATCTCCAACTCAGGGTTGGTTTTACAACAGCAAACATAAAAACAATAACAGACAATGCAAACAAAGGCCCCAAAGCAAAGGATGCAATGGGGCCTTTTCATATAGGATGACCCAGACTTAGCCAAACAAGCTTAAAATAACTTCATAATCATATAAAACGCTAACTTAAAAACTAATATCATTACAATAACGTGTACTCGATTAGCGATTTATACCGCAGCCTATTACGAACGGAAAATGAGCACTTTGATATAGAATCGGCTAAATATGCTGATTTTAGCTGAGTTGTCTGCCCCATAAATTCATCTTGAATTTAGATGTAATAACTTATTGAATTAAAAAATAAAGATTAAAAAAAGAAAATATTCCCTTACCCGTTCACAACATACCTCTTAATTGTCACTTATCGTTAAAACTAAAAAAGTAAAACTATCGACTGATACGATAAAAAAACGGCTTTTTTTGTCACATTCCCAATCAAATAGTTATAAATTCACTACACTTAGTATCATTAACTCATTATTGAAGTGTCCCTATGGCCAAGGTGTTAAGCATTTGTTTTTTTATCTTTATCATAACCAGCATCATCAGTTGCGAACAGAGAACACATCAATCCACTAAGATTTCACCTACATATAAAGCATCCATTAAAATTGCGGTTTCTAGCACGCCACTTTCGTCGCCTGTTTTTATTGCCAAACAACTTGGTTACTTTGAAGCGAATGGTGTTAACGTTGAATTAGTTAAATACGACAGCGGGGTAAAATGCTTTAACGCCCTTAATGATAAGCAAGTCGACATGGCTACCGCCTCGGAAACTGTCGTCATGTTTAATAGCTTTAAACAAAGCAACTTTTCAGTATTAACTAGCTTTGTGGAATCAGATAATGATCTTAAATTACTCAGTTTAACGCCACAAAAATATCATCGGCTGAATAACCTGCAGCACGCCAGAATAGGCATAGTCAAAGACAGCGCTAGTGAGTTTTTCTTTGATAGTTTACTGATCATGTACAATAAAACGGCACAGCCTATCACCCGAGTATATTTGCGGTCAGATGAACTTATTCCAGCATTATTAAATAATGAGGTTGATATTATTTCAGCTTGGGAGCCATTAAGTTATTTATTAACACAACAAGTAACCTCAGATACCAGCGTCATTAATAGCCGCGGCCTATATCACTTATCCTTTAACTTAATTGAGCTTAAAGAGACGACGTTATCCACCACCGAAAGGTTGGCTATACTTAAATCAATTAGTGATGCAACTGACTATATCCATACTAACCCAGAACTTGCTCAGCAAAATATTAGTCGTATTTTGAATATCGATCCATCGCAACTCCGTTACTCATGGAATGACTATACTTTTAGATTATCACTCAGCAATGCGCTATTTTCTAACATCCAAACTCAAAGCCAATGGGCTATTGATAATCAACTGGTCGATAAAGAAAACAGTGTCGATTTTAGACAGATTTTCGATCGAAAATTATTTGAAACCTTCATGAGCTTAGAGGCAGGATGGTAAGTTATGATGTTATCTAAGCGTCTTAAACTAACCGCTGCACTTTGCTCATTACTGACATTGATCGTCGGCTTATCGCTGATACAAGCTCACCATTATCAACAACAAATATACCGGCAACTCAATTACTCAATGAAATTGCAAGTTAGCATTGATAGTCTTCGCAGTCAGCTATGGCTTTACCAAGAGTATAGCGATGATCGAGGGCTTTCAGAGCTTAATCTGCGCCAAGCCGAATTGGCCAAAGATCTCTCAGAAGATATTCAGTGGGCGACACAGCAAAAACTCATCATTAGCAACATCAATAGATTAAATACCAATATAAGATCACTGATTAATACTCAACATGACTTCCACAGCAAACAAGTTAATGTGGCATCAACACTGACTGCTGAACGATTATTCAAAGCGAAATACAGCATGATTATTGAAGAAATGACCGAAGAAATGTTTCGGCTTCATCAATTCTCGATAAAAAAAGCGAGTCAAAAACAACAAACATTATTATTAATGGTCGG
This sequence comes from Shewanella sp. SR43-8, assembly GCF_014163775.1. NCBI lineage: Bacteria > Pseudomonadati > Pseudomonadota > Gammaproteobacteria > Alteromonadales > Shewanellaceae > Shewanella > Shewanella sp. SR43-8. Next base: position 218,200 of record NZ_JACJDX010000003.1, read on the forward strand.
AATGGTCTTATTTCTGTTAGCGATTATGGTAACAGCTTGGTCTATTATGACACTAATTAGGTTTAAGAAAGGGCTCGCCTCACTCAAGATCGGTATGGAAGCGCTCGCAGCAGGCGATCTCGTCAGTCAAATTAATTCTTTTGATACCGATGAATTATCTGCACTCGCTGATGATTTTAATGAAATGAAACAATCATTAGCCCAAATCACGATAAAAAAAGAAAAATTGAAACAAGAAGTTGATATTCAAACCCGCAAATTAATTGAACAGCAAGATAAGCTTATTTTTTTAGCCGAACATGACGAACTCACGGGGATTTATAATCGCCGCGCATTTATTAAGCAAATTGATGCCGCAATAGCACGTGATTTACGCGGAGAACAGCAAGCTGCATTACTGTTTATAGATCTTAATAAATTTAAAGAGATTAATGATTCTCTGGGTCATAGCATTGGTGACGAAGTGATCATGACCATCGCTAATCGTTTGGTTAATAATCTGCGTACTACTGATATTGTCGGCAGATTGGGAGGCGATGAGTTTATCATTTGGCTCGATATGATCACCGAACCTATCGATATCAAAAACAAAATAAACCAATTATTGAGCAGTATTAAGCAACCCATAACGATCGGCGAGCACACTTTACAAGTTGGGGCGAGTATTGGTATTAGTGTACTGCCTGATGATGGTTTAAACAGTCGTGAACTTATCAGTGCGGCTGATACAGCTATGTATCAAGCTAAGGCTGACCACAGGACTGAATTTTGTTTCTATACTGATGATCATCGAGTATCCGCTTTGGCTACTTCATAGGTTTGAGTATTCCAATCAAAATAATATTCTACCCCTTGCCACTCATAAACAGTGCCATTGTCACGCTGAATCACTTTGGCATTTTCGGGTAAATGATTCAAACCTTGAGCATATTGAATGCTAGTTGTAGTTTGTTGCCGTGGCGCGACTGCAACAGGCTCTAAAACCTCGATAGCTTGTGGCTGGTAGACTGCGTTCAACTGATTTTCATAGGGGTAAAAACCAGATTGGCGACTAGGATAATCATTATTTCTCCAAACCGAATTGTATCGCAAGTTATTAGCATTGCTCCAACTAACGCCAATACTCGGTCCCCAATATTGGTTACCTCTCCAGCCTTGATCCCAACCGATCCCCCAACGCCAAGGGTCACGATGTCGATAATGATTATAATGTTGACGATGGTTATTATGTTGAGAGCCGACAGAATGAGAAACACGCTGAGAATACTCGTTCGCTAACAGCGGCTGAGCACTGACCAAACTCATCACAGTTAAGGTTACACTTGCACTAATCCCTAATAACGGCATCAAAACCCACGGTTTGTTCACCCACATAAGTCACCTCCACAATCTGGTTCACAACATCCAGTTTACGCTAAGTATCACTAAAGTCGATATCAACAATATAGGTCTATCAAATGGCTTAACCCTATATTAGAAAAATGCTATAGTGCGCGCCATAGTGGTTTGGATTTGATTTACAGGCGGTAAACATGAGTTTTAAAGATTTACGCAGCTTCATCGATCATTTAGAAGCAAATGGAGAGTTAAAGCGCATTAGCTATCCTGTTGATCCTCATTTAGAGATGACAGAGATTGCTGATCGAGTTTTACGATCAGGTGGCCCCGCGCTGTTATTTGAAAATCCGACCAACCATACCATGCCGGTACTGGTTAACTTATTTGGTACGCCTAAACGTGTTGCTTTGGCATTGGGAAAAGATGACCCTTTAGCATTACGTGAAGTCGGTGAATTATTAGCATTCTTAAAAGAACCAGAACCACCGAGTGGCTTTAAAGATGCCATAGCTAAAATACCAATGTTTAGGCAAGCGTTAAATATGCCGCCGAAAACAGTGCGCAATCCACCTTGTCAGCAAATAGTCAAAAGCGGTGATGATGTCGACTTAACCGCGTTGCCAATCCAGCACTGCTGGCCAGGCGATGTGGCACCATTAGTCACCTGGGGATTAACCATCACCAAAGGGCCGCGACAAAAAAGACAAAATCTAGGTATTTATCGCCAACAGTTATTAAGTAAAAATAAACTGATCATGCGCTGGCTGGACCACCGTGGCGGAGCCCTAGACTTTAAAGACTTTAAACAGCTTCATCCAGGTGAACGTTATCCTGTCGTAGTGGCATTAGGTAGCGATCCTGTGACTATTTTGGGTGCTGTAACCCCAGTGCCAGATTCGATGAGTGAATATGCCTTTGCAGGCTTGTTGCGCGGCGAACGTACCGAGGTCTGTAAAGCCATTAGCTGCGATCTTGAAGTACCAGCCACCAGCGAAATTATTCTTGAAGGCTATATCGATCCTGATGAAACCGCAGTAGAAGGTCCATACGGCGATCACACGGGTTACTATAACGAAACAGACTCATTCCCAGTATTTACCGTGACCCATATTACTCACCGTAAAGATGCCATATATCATAGTACCTATACCGGCCGTCCACCAGATGAACCGGCTATGTTAGGCGTGGCATTAAATGAAGTATTTGTTCCTATCCTACGTAAACAATACCCTGAAATTATTGACTTTTATCTGCCGCCTGAAGGCTGCTCTTATCGTATGGCAATCATTTCAATCCGTAAACAATATCCGGGTCATGCCAAGCGTGTGATGATGGGAGCATGGTCATTCCTTCGCCAATTTATGTACACCAAATTTATTGTTGTGGTTGATGAGGATGTCAATTGCCGTAATTGGCAGGATGTTATTTGGGCTATTACCACACGGATGGATCCTACTCGCGATACCATGATGGTGGATAATACCCCTATCGATTACCTTGACTTTGCATCACCCGTTGCCGGTTTAGGATCGAAAATGGGTTTAGATGCCACCAATAAATGGCCAGGCGAAACCACCAGAGAATGGGGTACTCCCATTGTGATGGATGAGACAACAAAACAAAGAATCGACCAAATTTGGGATGATCTCGGCATAGAAGATGTGCCAACATTGTAACCATAGTGATCCGGTTAGGTCGTAAATAGCTATAATTAACTGATTGATAAAAAATTATAAAAGGGTTTAAAGGACGTTAGATGAAAACCATTCGTTGTCAGATTGAAAAAGTCACCCCGTTTAATGACGCTGTATATCAAGTGTTCCTTAAACCCGAAGCAGCCTTTGATTTTAAAGCTGGCCAATACTTATCTGTGGTCATGGGTGAAAAAGACAAACGTCCTTTTTCCATTGCTTCTGCCCCAAATGCTGCCTTAATAGAATTGCATATTGGTGCTGCTGTGAGTGAAAGTTATCCCATGCAAGTCGTTGAACGACTACAAACGGCAAGCCATATTGATATTGAAGCACCTGCTGGCGACGCATTTTTACGTAGCGAAAGCCACAGACCGCGGATCTTAATTGCGGGTGGTACTGGATTTTCATATATCAAAAGTATCGTTGAAGCACAGATTGCCAACGGCGAAACCATTCAGACTAAATTGTATTGGGGCTGCCGTAACGAAGAAGCCATGTACTATCAAGACATCGCCCGTCAATGGCATGCCGAGCATTCTTGGTTAGAGTTTATTCCAGTAGTAGAACTTGCTGACGGTAACTGGGAAGGTAAAAAAGCCAATTTACTCGAGCAGATTAAGCAGGACTTTGTCAGTTTGAATGGCTACGACATCTACATTGCTGGCCGTTTTGATATGGTTGGCACGGCACGAGAGTTGTTCCGTGAGCTTGGGATTGAAGAAGCCCATTTGTATGGTGATGCTTTCGCATTTATAAAATAGGCTTAATTTCAATACCAACATTTATGCAAAATTGAATCCATAGCTCAATACTAAAACCGACATAGATGTCGGTTTTTTTATTGCCAAATTAAATATTTATTTAATCTCTGGTAATGATAATAGCTATTTACTAATATGATCTATATCTTGATAACCACTATAATTGTGAGGAAAGCAGCACAATGACTTTCCCGTTAAAAGTCGGACAATAATGGAAGTATGCCCATGAGAAACAAGGACGTAATCGATAAAGAAGTCAGTCTTAATGCTAATGACGAGCTGGTATCAATTACAGACAAACGCGGCATCATTACTTACGCCAATGAGACGTTCATTAAAATCTCAGGGTTCAGTGAGCAAGAACTCGTCACTCATAATCACAATATTGTCAGACATCCCGACATGCCAGCAGAAGCTTTCAAAGAATTATGGGATAAACTCAAAGCTGGTGAATCGTGGCGTGGAATTGTTAAAAATCGCTGTAAAGACGGGAGTTACTATTGGGTTGATGCCTTTGTCTCTCCCCTGTATGAAAAGGGCCAAATTACTGGATACCAATCGGTACGCATTAAAGCAAAACCAGAATACATTACTAATGCCCAAAAACTTTACAGCCAAATAAAACAAGGAAAAACGGCCAGTTATGTCATGACTAGCCAACATAAACGCTGGTTAGGCGCGTCAATAACCTTGGCTGCAATCATTGGCTGTGGTGTAGTTTTTAATTGGACCATGGCAGCAGTGCTCTTCTCTTTAGCACTGGTTAATACACTATTATTTACCAAAGAACTCTTTTCACTGCCGAATAAGATCAACCAATATCAACAACAATATGATTCAGTTAGTCGATTAGTCTATTGTGGTAACGACAGTATTTCAGTATTGGAATTTCAACAGGTTCTGAATCAGGCGAAAATGCAAGGGGTACTTGGCCGCTCACAAGATCAAGGTAACAACTTACATCATATCGCCAATGAACTGGTTCATTCTGCTCAAGAAGCTAATCATAGTATTGAGCAACAAAAAAATAAAATTGATGAAATCGCCAGCGCAATTGAAGCGATGAACTCCTCTGTTGCAGAGATAGCCCAACATGCGATATCAACCTCAGATCATGTAAACAAGGCACAGCAAGTGTGTCTTGAAAGTAGAACGGAAATGCACGCTAACCGTAATAGTATTGAGCGATTAGCGACTTCAGTTTCGGCAGCTGCATCGAATGCGCACTTATTAAATAAAGAAGCAGATAATGTCTCTAATGCCATGCAAGAAATTCAAAGCATTGCTGAGCAAACTAATTTGCTTGCACTTAATGCTGCCATTGAAGCCGCACGTGCTGGCGAGCAGGGGCGTGGATTTGCCGTCGTAGCAGATGAAGTTCGAACCTTATCAAGTAGAACTCAGCTCTCAACAGAGCTCATCTCTAAAAGCGTGCAATCTATGCATGCTATGCTTATTAATTGGACCGACGAAATGCAAGCCAGTAAACTTCAGGCTGATACATGCGCAAGGGACATTGGATTTGCCTCGACAAAATTTGAAGATATCTATCAAAGCGTGAATGAGATAAACCAGTTTACACAACAAAATACTGTTGCAGCAGAGCAACAAAAACGGGTTACCGCAGAGGTAACCCATAATATCCATACGATTACAGAATTAAGCCACAGTAACTTGGCAAGCTTAAATGTGATTGAAGTTGCTGCATTAAATATTAAAACTCACGCAGATAAAGCCAAAGAACTCCGCCATACTTTCAGAGTATAAAAAAATGATTGCCTACTGCAAAAAACATTAGGCAATTTTTTGTATTCTGCTGATCAATTCTTTAAAATTAGCTTACATTATTTTTCGCAGGTAAGCCCATGCAACTCAGCCAATTAACTCAACCGATTTACGATCACTTATACCGCGATATCTTTGAGTTTCGCAGCACATTTGACTTACCCGTCAACGACGAGACCAGTCTTGATCACAAAGCAGACACTTTGCATACATCACTGATTATCGAAGAAATGACCGAGCTTGCCGAAGCGGATTCTCGTATTGAACAAGCTGATGCTATTGTTGATTCTGTCTACGTGTTAATGGGCCGTTTAGTGCACTTAGGAGCGACTCAGGTAAGCGATCGTTTAGAGATAAGCTATCTTGTCGATTTATTGCTTAACGTGGCTAAGAACCGTGAAATAGACTTTATTAAATGTTGGAATGAAGTGCATTCAAGCAACATGAGCAAAGTGTGCCGCAACCAGCAAGAATTAGCTGAAACCATTGCCCACTATGCCAAACAAGGTGTTGAAATTGTTGGTAGTACTAAAGGTGAGTTTATTATCGCTAAATGCGCTAAAGACGTTGATATGGCCGGTAAAGTGGTTCGTCAAGGTAAGGTATTAAAGTCAGTTTATTACCGCCCGGCTGACTTAACCACATTAGTGCGAGACTAATCGACAAATTAGCTCGTGGGCTTAGTTAGCCAGTACTGATTTACTCACAAAAAAATGCGCTTTCATCAGCGCATTTTTTATGTGTTTTTGAAGATTACTCAGCCACAGTAACTCTACTATTGTTAAGCGCCTGAATGAACCGCTGCGGACTATCCACACTCAAATACACCGTTTTCATGGGTTCAGGTAACTGACCCATACCACCATGATAAATAACCGCACGGTTTAGAGTAATAATGACATTACATTGCCCGCGGCCAATCATAATCGTTTCTGCTTGATCTTTATTTAATTCGATTGATTCTTGATACGTCACACTGGCTATATCGGTCATGCTTATCACCATAAATCCCCACAAGGAGTTATTGATAACTAGGTTGTCTCGCATAAAATATAAAGAGTAATAGCGTGACAGTCGATGGTTAGCCACGATAGACATCAAGGTATAGGCAATGATGCTTGAGACAATAATCGCCACCCACTCACTCCACGATGCCAGTAATACGTAACTCAGACTCGACGCACCAACACAACCGATAAGCATTAACCACACATGCCAGCGTGTAGCGCTAACAAGATTGATATTGGCAATTACTGGTGGATGATGACGTGAAAACCATGGGATAGAATAAAACCAGTTAGTCGCTTCACTGGCCATAATAAGCGCGATAGTTAAGCTTTTATCATCACCATCTCGATAGGTTTCCACCGCCCCAACTCGAGGATCGCCCTTTAACTTTCGTACCTTAATCAAGCCACGAGCGACGCTGACAATTAAGTACAGTTGGATCACTAATAACACGGCAATAATTGGGTAGCGCAGCCAGGCCACAAACTCAAAGTAATGGGCAATTTCTGCAGGAAAACTTAGCCGTGCAACCAAGCTGCTTAAACTGAAAATAACAATTATTTTCCACAGTTTCTGGGCGCCCATTTTAATAATGCAATACCAATAACACAGTGGTAGCAACACAAAATAAAGCGCTGAAATAATACCCAGCGTCAACTTGTCAGCATGGCTCGTTAACGACGCTGGGGTTAACTGAACGCCTAAGAAAAAACTGCATAGCATTAACACTAAAAAAACTAACCGGTACTTAACTGTTGCTCTCATTCAATACTCATCCTTGGGTAATCTCAGTTTAATTAATGCTGCGCTGTAGAAATTGATATGGGGGTAAATAAAAATAAAACAAGTTATTAACATATCAGCAAAAAGGCATTGTACGCAGATTGATTGCCACAAAAATGGTTACAGGAAATGATTACAGGGTATAAAGGATCGACTGTGGATCTTAGCTAGATGCTTCGTTTAAACAACCAAGATAAACCGTGTATTGCCGTGGTTGGAAAAGCCATTGAATGGTCTGCTTCAGGGATGAGCAAAAATTTAAGCTGTAATGTACCTGCTTGAGCAGAAGGGTGAGATTGGAGTAGTTTAAAAAAAGCGCGCGCATCGGTAACCATCTGATGACCATCATGGGTGTAAGGTGGTTTTTCTAATTCGCCAATGCCAATAAACACCTTGGCAGATATTGCTGACGTTTGCTGGAAACGCTGAGCAAACTGCTGCAATAATTGTTTATTATCGAACCATAGAGATGGGCTACCCAACACGTAATACGCAAATAGCTTTGGCTTTTCTAATAAAATATATGCGCCGAGTAACCCGCCTAACGAATTACCCACAAAGGTGTTTTGTTGGGTGTCGACTCGATAGTTTTTTTCAATAAAGGGCATAACAACCTGGCTGATAAAGGCAACATGGCGCTTAGCCTCGCCAGTAGGTAGTTTCCAACTCGCATCGTGACTTGGGGTATAGTCGCGGATCCGACTCGCCGAACCTTTACTTGGCCTCTGATAGCCAATAGCGACCAAAATAGCTTGCTGCATCATATTGGTGTTCATTGGAAATCGCGTCGCACCAGACACCACTTGCAAGCTATACATAGAATCCGTCATATAGACGACAGGGTAACGATGAGTGCTATTGTGGCGATAATCTTTTGGCAATTTGATCATCACTTGATAGTGGCGATCACCATCTTCAAGCACAAATTGACGGGTACGAGGAATATTAACTAGCGCAGCAGAAGAATGCACATCAGCAGTGTTGTTTGGTAAGCCAGCCAGTACAGCATCATTGTGAGTTGACGCACTGGCGAGGGATAACCAACAACACATTATCGCGACGATTAACCAAACAGTTGTTTTCATGCATCCCTGCCACAAGATAATAAACCACAAACCTTAAATCATATAATCCAGTGCAAGTGCAATAAACACTACCATGCCTGCCCAGTTATTATTTAAAAAGGCTTTAAAACATGGTGCACGTTCACGACCAAAGATTAATCGTTGCTGGTACACACCAAACCCAATGAAGCTGATAATGCCCAAGCCATAAATAACCCCACGATCGGCCACCAGCCCAGCCATAACAAAACACCCTAGGGCAGCAAGTTGAAATATGCCGATAATCTGTCGATCAAAGCGACCAAACAAGATGGCGGTTGATTTAATGCCGACTTTTAAGTCATCGTCACGATCGACTATGGCATACATAGTGTCGTACGCTACCGTCCAACACCAATTCGCCATAAATAACCACCAAGCTTCCACTGGCACTTCACCAAGTTGAGCGGCATAGGCCATCGGAATAGACCAACTCCACACAATACCTAAAAACATCTGTGGCATGTTGGTCACCCGTTTCATAAACGGATACATCACTGTTAGCACAATCCCGACCACAGATAACTGCACGACTAATGGATTGAGTAATAACACTAAGCTAAACGCAACCAAACCTAAGACAGTAAATAAGCTCAGCGCCTCTTTAACAGACACTTCGCCCGATACTAAAGGACGCATACTGGTGCGCTCAACATGAGCATCTAAATTGCGATCAGCAAAATCATTAATAATGCAGCCATTAGCACGCATAATGACTACGCCAACCACAAAAATCACCAGTACCTTAATATCTGGTAACCCTTGAGCAGCTAACACTAAGGCCATTAAACATGGCCAAAGCAGAAGTAAGGTGCCAATAGGTCTATCAATCCGCATCAGTCGCGCATAAGCATGCAGCTTGTCTTGCAATAACATTGGTTTCATCTCTCCCTGATTTTGCCAGCGAAACACCTTAACAACGCTCTAATTTTGCTAATGACACTAACAGCCATTTACTGCCAAAATCGACAAAATTAACTTGTACACGGCCTTTTTCACCAGAACCTTCAAAGCTAGTCACAACCCCTTCGCCAAACTTAAAGTGCTTCACTTTAGAACCCACTTTATGGCCTGTATCATTAAAACCATGAGGTTTTTTAGTCACAGTAACCGCTGCTGCACGAGCAGGGAAACGCTGACTAATTGATGGCGTGACCTGCGCACGAATGCGAATTTGCTCAACAAATTTCTCAGGAATCTCATTAATGAACCGCGATGGGCTGGCATAATCTTCACGACCGTAAATACGACGAGATTCAGCATAACTGATATACAGTTTTTTCATGGCACGGGTCATTCCGACATAACACAAACGGCGTTCTTCATCTAAACGATCGCCTTCGTCTAATGCCATCTTGCTCGGGAATAATCCTTCTTCAACGCCCGCCATAAACACCATTGGAAACTCAAGTCCTTTAGCAGAATGCAAAGTCATCAACTGAACGGCATCGGTAAAGGCGTCAGCCTGACCTTCGCCAGCTTCTAATGCAGCATGAGACAAAAAGGCATTTAACTCGCCCATGTCTTCAAGCTCTTCAGGCATTTCGAAACTGCGCGCGGCTGTGACTAATTCATTTAAGTTTTCAATTCGCGCTTGGGCTTTCTCGCCTTTTTCAGCCTCGTACATGGTACGCAAGCCAGAACGATCAATCACGCTATCTGCCATGCGGTACAGCAACATATCTGCCGTATCCGTACGCATTGCAATAATCAGTTCCATAAAGCCATTGATGGCATTAGCCGCACGTCCAGCAAGGACCTTTTCTGCAATTAAACTCACACAAGCTTGCCACAGAGTCAGCTCATGCTGTCTTGCGGTTGAGCGGATAATATCCAAAGTACGATCGCCGATACCACGAGCTGGGGTATTCACCACACGCTCAAATGCCGCATCATCATTTTGGTTATTAATCAGACGCATATAGCCCATCGCATCTTTAATTTCTTGGCGCTCGAAAAAGCGTAAACCACCGTAAATACGGTACGCTAACCCTTTGTGTAAAAAAGCCTCTTCTAATACCCGTGATTGCGCATTTGAACGATATAAAATAGCACATTCGCTCAAACTACCGCCTTTGTCATGCCAGTCGCTAATGCGACCGACAATAAACTTGGCTTCATCCATCTCATTAAAGGCGCAATAAACTGAAATCGGCTCACCATCTTTATCTTCGGTCCATAACTCTTTGCCCAGACGGTCAGGGTTATTAGAGATAACCGCGTTAGAAGCATTCAAAATATTCGCGGTTGAACGATAATTTTGCTCTAAACGAATGGTAGTCGCACCGGAAAAATCTTTTAAGAAACGATGTAAGTTTTCTATTTGCGCACCACGCCAGCCGTAAATAGACTGATCGTCATCACCAACTATCATCACATTGGCAGTATTACCGGCTAACACCCGGATCCACGCATATTGAATCGCGTTAGTATCTTGAAACTCATCGACTAAAATATGACGGAAGCGCTCTTGGTAATGGGCCAGTAAGTGTGGCTTATTGAGCCATAACTCGTGAGCACGCAATAAAATTTCAGCAAAGTCGACCAAGCCCGCGCGATCGCAAGACTCTTGGTAAACCTTATAAATATTCAGTAAATTTTGCTCAATCGGAAAACCACCCGCATCAATATGCTTAGGGCGTAAACCTTGGTCTTTTTTACCGTTAATATAGCCTTGGGCCTGACGAGGAGGATATTGCTTCTCGTCTAAATTAAGGCTTTTAAGAATACGTTTTAATAAACGCAATTGATCGTCTGAATCGATAATCTGAAAGCTTTGCGGTAAATTGGCATCTTGATAGTGAGTGCGAAGTAAGCGGTGAGCTAAACCGTGGAATGTACCTATCCACATGCGCCCCATGTTTGTGCCCACAACCTTTTCAACCCGTTCACGCATTTCTGCCGCGGCTTTATTGGTAAAGGTCACTGCCAAAATAGAATATGGACTTTGTTGTTCTACTTGCATTAACCACGCAATACGATGAGTTAATACACGGGTTTTACCGCTACCGGCACCCGCTAACACCAACATATTTGAAAGTGGCGCGCCGACTGCCTCACGCTGCTTATCGTTTAGGCCGTCTAATAATGATGATACGTCCATTCTTCCTCCCAGAAATCTGCGGGACATTATATCTTAAATAGCGGCTTAATGGCGTGCAATACTTCAGCTATTTTATAACAACAATTCACTGCGCTGGCTGAGATAATCTAGTCAGCGGAGTAATATCAAAGCCACTAAAATCATCGGGTTGTGATGTTTAACTGCGACAATGAGGCCTAAATTGACAAAGTCGTAAGCGAAAATTACTATACAAATAAAGGTGTTAATTAATTTTAGTATTAGCCAATAGCTCTGATAGTTGCTAAAACGCACTAAATAGATGACTAAAAACAGTAGATTGATTTTTTATACTTGTGGTAAATAAGCTGGGTAATTGTGCTTGTTTAGGACCATTTATTTTAAGTAACCTGTTTACTATCCTTGTTAATACTCAAGCCGATTAAAAATGCATTTATTACCCACAGCATGCGCTGTATAGGTTGTCATATTGGATATCAAAGATTTAGAGTTATTCATTGCGGTAGCAAAGTTAGGCAGTTTTTCTAAAGCTGCAAAATCATTTGATACTCGCAGAGCATTAGTCAGTCGTCGTATTGGGGAAATAGAAAAACAGCTCGGGGCACCTTTATTTACCCGCACCACAAGAGTAATGACTTTAACCACCGCGGGTCAGCAATACCTTGCTCAAATCGAACCTTTAGTGAATCAATTAAATCATGCTGGTTATGTGTTCAAACATCGTCATGATGAAGTGCAAGGCAAGTTGCGCATTGGCTTACTGCCGTTTGTCGACAAGCTTATGGATAAATATATCGCTCGTTTCATTCATGCTTATCCGCAAGTGCAATTAGAAGTATTAATTGTCTCCGCTGGCAGCAAAGAGCTCAATCGCTTAGGACTCGATGTGATTATTGATGCTAATGAGGTCAATGGGGCCAACCTTGCGGTTCATAAACTGACAACCTTCGAGCGTAAAATCTATGCTAGCCCTGGTTATTTAGAAAAATCATCACTGATAGAGAATACCGATGATCTGCAATACCACTCTTTATTGGGCTTTAGAGATGCCCATGGCCAACTTGAGCAAACTTGGCATTTTCAACACGCTAATGTGCCCACGCACTACAAAGTTATTTGCAGTGATTTTAACTCCCTGTATCACTTCTGTTTAGCGGGAGCAGGTATCGCATTGTTGCCACATGTGATCGCGGATGAAGCTGTCGAGCTGGGGCAATTGATTAACATTTTACCGCAACACAGCATCGGCTTTGCTGATATCAGCTTGGTATACTCCACCAAAAGCCCTCAATCTTCCGTGGCCAAAGCCTTTTGCGAGCATTTGTTTACCGAAATGGCGGCGAATTAGAGTACTAAACAACTCACGGTAATATGTAATAAGCCATAAAAAAAAGGTTAGCGAATTTGCTAACCTTTTTTGTATCAATGTTCACTGCCCTGCGATCAACAGCGCTTAACCGAGATCACTATTTCTGATCGTCTTTCAAGCCAATACTGTCCATCCAGTATTCAAAATTCACTAAGTTACCCGGTAACACAATGCGGCTATCAGGTTTGCTTAAGCCATCGAGTTGTCTCATATATTGCTCACCGAGTTGCATCCGCAAGGCACTTTGCCCACCTTCAGATGAAATCACCACAGCTAAGCGCTCAATTGATTCAGCCGTCGCTTTAGCTAACGTCAAAATCTCTTGAGCTTTACCTTCGGCCTCATTGATACGGCGTTGCATTTCACCTTCAGAGCGGTTAATGGTTTCCGCCATCACACCTTCTGAACGGTTAATTTTGCTTTGCTTATCACCTTCACTTTTAGCCAGCAATGCCCGACGCTCACGTTCGGCATTCACCTGCATTTCCATGGCATTTTTAACCGTTTCAGGTGGGGTAATATTTTTAATCTCATAACGGTGAACGCGAATCCCCCACATAGAACCAGCTTCATCGAGCACTTCCACCACTTTAGCTGAAATCACATCACGCTCTTCAAAGGTGCGATCAAGATCTAGAGTTCCGATCACTGAACGTGTTGTTGTTTGGGCTAGCTGAATAGCAGCATAACGGTAATCAGTAATGCCATAACTGGCTTTAACGGGATCGGTAACCGAAATATAAATCACCCCATCCACTTCAACATTCACTTCATCACTGGAAAAACACTCTTGCGGCGGTACATCAATGGTTTCTTCCTTTAAGTCGTGGATATAAGCCACTTTATCAAAGAAGGGGATCAGAGCATGGAAGCCTGCATCTAAAGTACTGTGATATTTACCTAAACGCTCAACAATATAAGCTGATTTTGTCGGAACCAGGCAAATAGATTGAAATAATTTCAGCACAAAGATAGCAAAAATAATGCCCCAAATCGCCATCACGATAAGATCGGTATCAATTCCATTAAACGACATTAGCGTGCTCCTTTTTCTGATGAATTGGATACGGCATGAGTCACTTGTTCCATGCCTTCAAAAAAGCCTTCTAACTTAGCCATTTCTGCAGGCACCACTGAGACTTGAGCTTCAGATAAAATCTTACCAACTTGACCAATAAACTGCTCTTTTAACAGCATATTCATTGCATCATTGCCACCATTAACCGTTAAAGATTTACAGATCATTTCCATGCCTTCAGCCTTGGCATTAGCAATAATCGAAATTTCTTGTCCGGTACCTAAAGCCTCATTAATACGTTTCTGTTTTTGACCTTCGGATAAATTAATCGCTTCTTGGCGTTCACCTTGCGACATATTAATCATTGCCGCTTTTTCAGCATTGGCTAAGGTGATTTCAGCTCGCTTACGACGCTCAGCTTCCATTTGTTTTTCAAGGGTATGAATCACTTTTTGCGAAGGTGAGATATTCTTTATTTCATAGCGTAAGACTTTGATCCCCCAAGGATCGGATGCTTTATCAATTTCACGCACAATCGATTCATTTAAACTGTCACGCTCTGAAAACGTTTGTGTCAATGTCAGCTTACCAATTTCTGAACGCATAGTGGTTTGCGCTAAGTTAACTGCTGCACGGCGATAATTTTCAATACCATAACTGGCAAGCTTACCGTCCATCACCTTAAGGTAGACCAAGCCATCAACCTCTAATTGGGTGTTATCTTTTGAAATACAACTTTGTGGTGGCACATCAAGCACTTCTTCACGCGTGTCGTGTCGATAAGCAACGCGATCGACAAACGGAACAAGAAAATGAAACCCTGGCTCGAGTACGGTACGGAACTTACCTAAACGCTCAATGACATGTACTTCTCGCATTGGCACGATTAACATTAATTTGTACAAAATGAATAATACAAATAAAAAAACAATGGTTAACACAAACATATCTGCTCCCTTTTAATCTGACTTTCCTAGATGACGCTTAATAGCTATCACAGCACTATATTATTAGTTTATTAAATAAAAATGTTGGTTAAGTACAAATCACAATACTCAAAATCACTATACTGAATCAATTATAGGCTCAACAACAAAAGCAATATTATCTCGACAAATAATCCTAACTTTGGTGCCCTTTTTTATCAGAGTACCATCACCTAATGCAGTCCAATTAGAGCCTAAGCAGCTAATTCTACCGGTCTTTTGACCTGGGCCTATGGCTTGCTTTACGATAGCGACCTGGTTATAGAGGTCCACTTCTTCGTCGGTATTATCCACATGAGAATCCCCTCCGACCAAACGTTGGGTCACATGACGAAAACTCAATAACAGCACCATAGAGGCCATAAACCATAGTGTCAGACTTTGCACCATGCCTTCGACAATACCAATAGCCAGTGCTGATGCGACGATAACACAAGCCGCACCCAATAAAATAACAATGCCCCCAGGAATGACAATTTCCGAGAGCATTAATAACAGCCCAAGTACTAGCCAGACTGCAATGGGATTTGAAAGTTCCATATTATCCTCCATACAATGAGAATGACCTTAAATTTACTATAACAGCTTTATGAATCATTGCGACATATTATGTCAAATTAACTTGTTTTATTAAATATGATACGCACCTCATCAACTCAACATTGCCTGCAGATAAACGAAAAACATTAACTTATATAGCTAGTGAATTAAGCCTCAGTGACCAGTATAAAAATAACACGTCCCCTTCACCATAACAGTGCAAACATATCATCGCTGTGTGTCACATCATATTGGCAGTGTTATTAAGCATTACATTATTATATTAACCACGAAAACAATGAAATCTGTATATTTGGCTCAGTTTTAATTGTGATTTATCACAATATTGAATATATTGCGCCCCATTGTGCACCAATAGAAATAATAGCTCACAAATTTACACTCAAGCGAGCTACAATTAACTCTAAAATGCTCCATTGTGGCGTACTTGGCCACTTAACTAACCGGAAGAAAAATGAAAAAAATCTGCCTATTAGCAACACTTATACTTTCTCAAAATGTTTTTGCTGATGATTTAGTGCAATGGTGGGATGTTAGCGCAACTGTCTTGCATGGCGAAAACTATGACTTAGCACCATCAGAAAGGCAAACCACTATTACGCTGGAAACCGCTGGTGGCTGGAAATATGGCGATTGGTTTGTCTTCCAAGATTTTATTAATTTTAATGGCAATAATAACGGTGTTGATAGCACCACTTATGGCGAAATTTCACCGCGTTTTAGTGCGAGCAAAATATTAGGTCAGCCAGTTGGCTTTGGTGCGATAAAAGATGTCTCTTTAGCACTGACTTTCGAAGAAGGTGAAGGCCCAGTTAACAGCATGCTTTATGGTATTGGTTTAGACATTGACGTACCATTTTTTAGCTACTTACAGCTAAACACCTACCGTCGTGATGCCATAAGCAATGGCAATATCAGTGATGGTTGGCAATTCACCCCGGTATTTAGAATCGACATGCCTATCGGTAATGCCAATATAATTGTTGATGGTTTTATTGATTGGGTATTTTCTGCCGACAATAACGGCTATGACGAAAACCTACACATTAATCCGCAAATCAAATATGACTTAGGCAAAAGTTTATTTGGTGATCACAAACAAAACCAGCTGCTAGTCGGTTTTGAATATGATTACTGGCAGAGTAAATATGGTGTTGCTGGTATTGATCAAAATACCTATTCAATCATTGCACAATATCATTTCTAATCCGCGTAGCAATTGATAATAATCAGCTAACAAAAAAGGTGCCTAGGGCACCTTTTTTAATACGTATTTTTACGTAATCGCTGATTAAAAGCGTTAACTTACGCTAGCAATTTTTTCGCTGCTGCGACAACAATAGAAACGGCACTCACTTCAGTTTTCTTCATTGTTGCTTCATCAGGAATTTCTTGCTGTGTACGGTTAACAATAACACCCGCAACACATGCTGCACGCCAACCTTGAGTCGCACACATAGTAAATAGTGTTGCTGATTCCATTTCATAGTTCAGCACGCCCATTGATTGCCATTCTTTCATCGAACCAACAAAACGCTGAGTAATGCGACCAGACACAGTATCGTAACGCTCTTGACCTGGATAGAAGGTGTCAGAAGAAGCAGTGATACCAACATGTGGTTCTACACCTGCATCACGACATGCTGCTACCATAGCTGTAGTACATTCAAAGTTTGCTGCAGCTGGGAACTCAAGCGGTGCAAAATGTAAACTCGCACCATCTAAACGTACAGAAGCTTGGGTGACAATAACATCACCTACATTGACGTTTGGTTGAATGGCGCCAGTGGTACCTACGCGCAAGAATGTTCTTACACCTAGTTGTGCTAATTCTTCAACTGCAATAGACGTTGATGGTCCGCCGATACCTGTTGAACAAACAACCACAGCTTTGCCATCGATATAAGCTAAATAGCTAGTATATTCACGATGACTTGCTAAGAATGTTGCATTGTCCATTAGCTCGGCAATTCGCTTAACACGTTCTGGATCACCAGGAACGATTGCTAAGGTTGCGCCATCTAACATTTTTTTAGTTAATCCTAAGTGAAATACATCGGACATTATGAAAACCCCTTTCATTTTTGAATATTAAATTCTTATATCACAGACTTTAACCTAGTCTTTCGAACGATAAGGTTAACTTGATCACATATAAATTCATAATAGATAATATTGATTCGTTAAATTATTACTAATAAATGACCATAACCCACCAAATACATGGACTTCAGCATAATGGAGGACAGGCATAAACAACAATCTATTTATCTAACCCAAAAAGCATTAACGTGATTTACATCAAGTTAACCTAACAGCAATGATTCTAGGCTGAAGCTAACCACCATCACAGAGTGTCACGCGCATACAATAGTCGCTTTAATATATGCCATCTTTGGAAGAGCTGTTGATACTGCTGCAGGGACTCATGATTTTATACAATCAATGTCAATTACCATAATGCCATTAATTTGTTCGATATGAGATCGGCATTGTCAACTTAACTTATAAGGAGTCACGTATGTTTCCAGAGTACCGAGATTTAATTACAACACTTAAAACAACTGATAATCATTTTTTAAAAAAATTTAATGAACATAATCAGCTTGATGCAGAAATTATCGAATTAGAAAAACACAGTAGCAGCGATGCTACACCAGAGCTAAAACTAATGAAAACTAAGCGATTACATCTTAAAGAACAAATATTTGAGATGTTAAAAAGCCATCAGGAATAAAACTAAGCTCAGGTCACAGATAAAAATAAAGGACGCACTAGCGTCCTTTTGTCTTACAAAGAATGATATCTAAAACCAATCAGTTAAAGGTAATAATCTTTAAGTGGCGGAAAACCGTTAAAACAGACTGCCGAGTATGTGGTGGTGTAAGCACCTGCAGTTAACCAATACATGCGGTCACCAATAGCAAGATCAACCGGTAAACCATAACTGTAATGCTCGTACATAATATCAGCGCTATCACAGGTTGGTCCGGCAATCACACACTTATCTAGCTCCCCTCTGCGGTCAGTATAGATAGGGAATTTAATGGCTTCGTCCATGGTTTCAATTAAACCAGAGAATTTACCCACATCAGTAAATACCCAACGCTCTAAAGCGGTGTGCGACTTACGTGAAATCAACACCACTTCAGACACCAATACGCCGGCATTTGAAAGTAATGAACGACCCGGTTCTAAAATGATTTCAGGCAATTCATCACCAAAGTCTTCTTCTAGGAAATGCTTAATCTGCTGTGCATAAATGCCTAACTCATTAGTTTTATCCATGTAGTTAGCAGGAAAACCACCACCTAAGTTAATCATTTTAAGTACGATGCCATGTTCTTCTTTTAAACGGTCATAAATACTTTTTACTTTGCCGATAGCAGAATCCCACGCACCGATATCACGTTGTTGTGAACCAACATGGAACGAAATACCATGAGGTTGTAAGCCTAACTCTTTTGCTAACACTAATAAGTCATAAGCCATTTCATTTTGGCAACCAAACTTACGCGATAAAGGCCAGTCAGCGGTGTGGGTACCTTCAGTTAAAATACGTACATATACTTTTGAACCTGGGGCTTCTTCAGCAATCATACGTAAATCAGCTTCAGAATCTGAAGCGAACATACGAACGCCTTGCTTATAGAAAGAACGAACATCTACACGTTTCTTAATAGTGTTGCCGTAGCTAACACGATCAGTAGAAACGCCTATCGACGTCACCATTTCAAGTTCGTAAATGGATGCAATATCAAAGTTTGAACCTTTATCTCGCAATAAAGTTAAAATCTCTTTGGCCGGATTTGCCTTAACCGCATAATAAATATTTGCGAAAGGAAAATTGGTAACCATATCATCGTATTGTTTCGCAACGATTTGGGTGTCAATAACGACAAATGGCGTTGGCTTATCTTCAGCAAATGCCTTAATGCGGTCAAACGTGTCCTTGTCATAATAATCTGCAACATCAATCGATTGAAATTGGCTCATTAGGCCAGTGCCTCCTGTTAGTTGGGCGAAAAAAGTGTCAATGCTATTGTGTAAAAACATGCGCAGTAAACGATATTTCTAATCATTACGCAACGAATTTTTATGCAGGAAGTGTAGTTTTTTATTCTTTAAAGCAATTTAATCAAAATGTCTAAATTGCCAACCCACTTATCCGCATTATTGATTCGCTTTTGTGCCTAAAAGTATAGTCATTCGTGAAGATAATGCGCATGAAGCCGGTAAAATATTTCACTATGATGGCTTTTACACTCGCCTCAGATTTAGCCCTGAGTATGAAAAGTTGTTATTATCTAGGTTGATATCAACTCAATGATCTTCAATAAGGAACATTAAATGAACGAACCCAGTTTAGATCAAGAGCTCCAACAACTGCAAAATGTTTATAGTCTCATCACTGAGTTTGTCATTGAATATAGCTTTCAAATCGCAGGCGCAATTATTATTTTCTTATTGGGGCTTTGGCTTGCCAGTAAAGCTGCCAGCATAGTCGCCGCTCAACTGCAAAAACATAACATTGATATCACCCTCAGTAATTTTGCCTCAAACTTAGTCAGAATAATCATTATCGTAATGGTCGCGGTAATTTGTTTAGGCAAACTGGGAATTAGCGTAACACCTATGGTGGCTGCAATTGGTGCCGCCTCTCTCGGTGCTGGCTTGGCATTACAGGGCATGCTAGCTAATTATGCTGCTGGCGTTACGATTATTGTTACCCGCCCTTTTGTGGTGGGCAATACCATTGAAATTAAGGATGTTAGTGGTGTTGTTGAGACAATAAAATTAGGCCAAACCATTTTAACTAATGAAGAAGGTGAGCAGATCAGCATCCCCAACAAACATATTATTGGCGAGATTTTACATAACTCATTCGCTTATAAGCTGGTTGAGAATAAATTCAATATTGATTATCAAGCCGATGCCGATCACATTATCCAATTAATAAACGCTGTACTAGCCGCCTCACCTGCGATTTATCAAGAAAAGAAACCCTTGGTCGGCATCAATGGCTTTAATGCTATCGGTATTGAGATTGGCGTACGCTATTGGGTGCCAACACAACGTTACTATGAAGAAAAATATCACACTAACTTAGCTATTATGAAGGCGCTAACGGCAGCAAACATTACTATCCCTTGTCCTGTGAAGGAAATTCATTTACAGCGCTAGTATTAGCATTTGGGCGGTTAGTCTTCAGCGCTATGGAGGCCAGCACATAACACTTAGCCTCCCTCATTACAGCATAAGCTAACGTCTAACTAAAAGTCGCGAGGGTTACACCCAATATAACGAGTCTGCATGCTATGCAATTTTTACATCGCAGTGGTTCAGCCGGCACAAAACAGCCAATAACAGCGCCGTTATCTGAGTAAATACAACTGCACTTTTACGTTAATTCACTAACTGGATGGTTTCAAGCGTGCGGCATATTCGATGATACTGCTGCGGTATAACTCCAACAACTCGAGATTTTTTACTGCAACACCAACCTTTTGTGAGGGCTTACTCATCCATTCATCATGCAGATACACACGGTTATCTAATTTCTGAATAGTCATTCCTTCAGCGACTCCATCGGTCACGACCCGTATTGGCCCTTCTCTGAGAGTAAAAAGCGCTGGATTAATCACATAGGCAATCGCTGATGGATCGTGTACATGGCAAGCCTCGAGGCCAACTTTTTCACTGTAAAACCGTAAATAGAACCGGCTAATATCCCAAATAAACTGGCCTACCTCACCAGCATCATCGCGCAACTTATCAAGATACTCTCGGGTAAAGAAACTTTGCTCGGTGACATCTAAACCAATCACTACCACAGGCCAAGAGGCGGTTAAAACCATATCAGCCGCATGAGGGTCATCATGAATATTGGCTTCAGCAAATGGAGTCACATTGCCACTGTGATTGTTCTCACCAAAGGCCCCACCCATGATGACCACTTGTTTAACTAAATCAACAATCGTGGGATCAGCCTGAAGCGCGAGTGCAAGGTTAGTTAACGGACCGATAGCTACCAAGGTAATTTCACCTGGCTCGGCTTTTACTGTATCGATAATATATTGATATGCAGGACGAGGATCCGCTTGCCCTTCGACCTCAGAAGGAACCATGACATCACCAAAACCACCTTCGCCATGAACAACTACCGTAGGTCCTAGCGGAGATCGTACGATAGGTTTACTCGCACCTGTGACAATATCAGCCTGTAACTGATATTTTTGCTTAAGATAAAGCGCATTATGGGTCGCATTTTCAATGGTCACATTGCCATAAACCGTGGTGATCGCTTTTAGTTCAATTGCTGGATGCGCTTGGGCAAATAGAATCGCAAAAACATCATCAATACCGGGATCTGTGTCTAATATAATTTTAGTTATCATGGGGATAGCTGTCCTACTCAATTTAGGTGAATTGATTAAAATGATTTTTACTGGCTATTTGGCGATTATACTCATAGACACTTCTATGTATATCAACAAGATAGCCAACACTTTAGCCCAATATAAATACACAGAGGCTCATGAGTGACTTAGCACTATACAAAAATCATCATGATGTAAGTGTGATATCGCCTAAACTTGCAACTAAAAGTGCCCTCAGTTATGCGCTTACATTCATATTTAATCACTCATTTATTCATTCGCTAAAAACCATAAGTAAGTTCATTAATAAATCGAATGTCATAAGGTGATGCACTAACACGATTAGTTAAGGGTTTTGCTTCTATCATCAATTTAAGCCACGACTAAAAGTAAAGCGTGCTTGACATTTATTGTGAGGTTGCGTTAACTTAAGTCAAGCTTACTTTACTTAATGACAAACAAACACGACCAAAGGAGTATTAATCATGTCATCACAATCAGATCCACGAGACTGGAAAAACGCCAACAAACAAAACACTGCTCGCTTAGCAAAGTGGACCTTCGCTTGGGTGATCACTATGGCCATAGCAAACTTTGGCCCAATATATCTGTGGCAACAACAAGCCATCACAGCTCTGGCCATTGGGATTAACTTTATAATTGGTATTGGGATGATTATGGCCAACCGCCGCCAACTACTTGGCCTAGATGAGCTACAGCAAAAAATTCAATTACATGCGATGGGACTCAGTCTAGGGGTGGGGTTAATAGTTGGTTTAAGCTACTCAAATTTAGACACCACTAACCTAATAAGCGGTCATGCTGAGATTTCACATTTGGTCATTATCATGAGCCTAAGCTATTTAGTTGGCATAATTCTAGGTCATAGGAAGTACCAATGAAAAATCGCTTAAAAGTGCTCCGAGCAGAGCAAGGCTTTACCCAAGCACAGCTAGCTGATTTACTTAATGTTTCTAGGCAAACCATTAATGCGATCGAAACCGGTAAGTTTGATCCCAGTTTACCATTAGCCTTTAAAGCAGCCAGATTGTTTAACTTACCCATTGAAAGCATTTTTGAAGA
Organism: Shewanella sp. SR43-8; assembly: GCF_014163775.1. Classification (NCBI taxonomy): domain Bacteria; kingdom Pseudomonadati; phylum Pseudomonadota; class Gammaproteobacteria; order Alteromonadales; family Shewanellaceae; genus Shewanella; species Shewanella sp. SR43-8. The sequence continues at coordinate 241,151 of NZ_JACJDX010000003.1, forward strand.
CGAAGTCTAGCTAGTAGCATTAGAAATAAACATTATAAAATACCCATATTATGCAAAATCAAACTTGTGCTTAACAGAGGATATTTTAGGCTTTATTGAGTTAAGTTGGATTCATAAAACCGCATGAAAGACAGAGATAGAATTAGCATTGTGACGTTAATTAAACGCTAATATTTAACTCTTCGGTTATGGATTAACGTCATTTTATTGGGTATGTGAACATCATTAAAACAGTGGGCAAACAACTAGAGAGGTAAGACAACTCACTCTTAACGTTAACTGAGTTTGACTATTTAGCCTGTATATTTCAAACGTAAAATAGGCCTTTTATATTAAAAAGGCCACTGTGACGCTTAAGAGGAATAATCCATATTCTCTACAATACATGTTAAACACCCCAGCGGTCGATTCAACTCAAGCATTGACCAGATTTACAGTATTAACCCTAAAAGCCCTACTGACTGATATAAGATTAATCTCCTTTACGTCAGCGTAGGTTTGGTTTTTGGTTTGAGAAGACCAATGCCAAAGGCGGCCATTGCCACTGCTATGATGGCATTAAGGTAGTTGAAAAAAGCATAGGGTGCGTAGTCAAGTACGTTTACCCCTAGCGTGGCAGTATAAAAGGCACCGGCCGTGGTCCACGGAATAAGGCCTGTGGTCATAGTGGCCCCTTCTTCTACTGAGCGCGAAAGAATCGCTGCCTCTACATTTTGTTGCTCATATTTGGGTTTAAACAGTTGGCAACTTAGAATAATCGAAATATAGGCTTCGCCCATAGCAATGTTACCTAAGAAGCCGGACATAATTGTCGTCGCAATAAGGGTAGCGGTGCGCTGCACTCTTTTTATAATACCGGCCAATAGTGCGCTGAGAAATCCCGCGCCATGCAAAATTCCGCCTAGCGCGATAGCCAATAACGCCAGCAGTAAGGTCCAGCTCATGCTGCTAATGCCACCGCGACCAAGCAAAGCATCTAAACTGGCAATACCGGTTGATTCGGGCGTATTTTCCCACAGCGCATTTAGCACAGAGATAGCACTTTGTTGCTGATAAAAAATCGCAATTAACACAGCAAGTATAATACTGCATGACATAGTCACTTCAGCGGGCACTTTTTTAATGCTCAGTACCGCGAGTAAAATCAGGGGTAATAAGGTGATCAGCGGCGTAAGGCTGTAATTGTTAGCAAGTGCTGTTTGAATTGAAGTGACCTCTGCCAAGTCTATATTTTGCTCGCCATAGTTCAATCCGATCACTAAAAATATTAAGAAAGTGAGGATAAAGGTCGGCGTTGTGGTGAACAGCATGGCATAAATATGTCGATAAAGATCGGTGCCAGCACTCATAGCGGCGAGGTTTGTGGTATCTGAAATCGGCGACATTTTATCACCGAAGGTGGCACCGCAGACAATCATACCTGCAACCAAAGGCAGGGGAATATTCATGGCAGAACCGATGCCAATAAAAACCACGCCTAAGGTGCCGACGGTACCCCAAGATGTTCCAGTTGCTAGCGACATCAAGGCGCACAGTAATAAACCGACAGCCAGAAACAAACTCGGACTCAGCCAACTAAGGCCATAATAAATCAGCGTGGCGATGGTTCCACTGTGCATAAAACTGGCAATCACCATGCCGATCAATATAAATATATAGATGGCAGGCATGGCTCTGGTGAGGGCGTTAGTCATCAACTCACGTATATGTATATAGCCGTAACCAAGACTAAAAGCGTTGAGTCCTACCCACAACAGACACAGGAACATCAATGTATGCAAGCTGATCCCTAGACCAAAAAGCCCACCTGCAATGGTGATGATAATCACGCTAAAACAGATAAGAGACTGCAAAAAACTAGGGCTACGGGGTAAGTTGGGAGTGATTACAGACATTGGCACACATTATGGTAACAATTGAGATAAAGCTGAGTATATCAGTACAGATAATTGGGTAAACTATAAACAAGCAGGATATCAAAAATAAACCTTTCATCTTTTATCAGCAATGGTTTAGCCCCGATGCAAAAGCCAAATCAACAGATATATCATCATAGATTGCTGTACATAATCTGTTACGTCATCTATATCTTCCACACACTCAAAAAGCGGTTGTACTTGTCGGGGTGAAGATTACGCTTACGAAATAAATTTAACCTATTGCCTTAAAAAAACGTCTAGTTTTGTATAAATCACGTATCAAATATAAACACAGACGTTTTTAATCAATATTCACGTCGTAAAAATTATCTATTGGTTATCCATTGTTGCTGTATCTAATCTAGATGCGAGTGCTTTTATACCATGTGAAAGAGGCATTACCATGAATCACAACCCTTCTCAGCCACTTCGCGTTACCTGGGCACTTAAAACAAGCTTTATTGCTGATGCTTTAGCCATGCCAGTGCATTGGTATTATCAACCAATGGAAATCGAGCGTGCTTTTACTGGTGGTATTCAGCGCTTTGAAGCCGCACCTGAGTTTCACCCTTCATCTATTATGTCATTGCACTCAAAACACAAAGGAGGGCGACAATCCAATGATCGGTCGTCTAAGGGACATGATGCTCACAATCAGCCGCCGCAAGTAATAGGCGATATTATTTTAAAAGATAAAGCTCAGTTTTGGGACAGACCGAATGTGCATTATCATCAAGGCATGCAGGCGGGTGAAAATACCCTTAACGCCCATTGCGCTCGCGTACTGATGCGTACTCTGGCGAGTTCGCCACAACGCTACGACCGACAAGCATTTGTTAATGCCTACATTGACTTTATGACAATGACTCCCGCCTCTCATCCCGATACTTATGCAGAGTCCTACCATAGAGGATTTTTTGCTAACTTAGCACAGGGACGCAAGCCTGAAAATTGTGGGATGATAACTCACGACACTGCATCCATTGGTGCATTGGTAACCATAGCGCCTTTGGTGTTTTCAGAACGACTTAAGGGCATAAGCGAAGCCGAAATAAAGATTACCTGCCGAGCGCATCTGGCCTTAACCCATCCTGATGAATCCTTAATGCAGGTGTGTGATAGCTACGTACAACTCTTATGTGCTCTGATGGAAGGGCCCGATGAGGCCAGCGCGAAAGCACTTTTACTTGAAGCAAGTAAAGGCTTAACGAGTACTCATTTAGCTGGTCTGTTAAAACGTAACGTGCCCGACAATCAGGTCGTAGGCCAAGTGTTTTCAAGGGCATGTTATATTTCAGATTCTTGGCCTGTGGTCTTGTATCTGGCCTGTAAATACCAACATGATCCTTGGCAAGCACTGCGAGTGAATACTAACTTAGGCGGCGACAACGTACATCGCGGCATAGTGCTGGGAACCTTGCTTGGATTGCAAAGCGATATTGTGGCCACCAGTTGGTTTGAACAACTGGTAGACCACAAATTGATTGCAGAGGAAATTGAGGCGCTTATCAGCGAGGCAAGCGCTCCCAAACCGTAAGTTCAGACAAGGTATGCTGAAACTTGTGCTGAGTTTCACGGATCACAAACGGCACTTTGCGCGGCTCACCGATCAACTTAAAGTGGCTTGATAGTTGATCTTTCAAGCCATCTAACGTGCTGTAGTTTTCACCATCTTTTTTGAAACCCCCTATCCATTCTGCCTTGGGTGTATGTTCTTCCAGCCAAGTGTAAGGCGATGCAATAATAAGCAAACCGCCATCATTGATGCGCTGTGCCATATCCGCCAAAAAACGGCTTGGCTGGTAGAGCCTATCAATCAAATTAGCTGCTAGCACTAAATCATAAGCAGTGAATTGGGGTTTGAGGTTACAGGCATCACCTTGATGAAATGCGACACGGTTTGCATAAGCTTCCAACCCTAGTTCTTGCAGGGTTCGAGTATGATAGCTCACTAATTCGCCTTCTTCCGCTCGGGCATAACGCACTGCGCCTTGCTGTGCCATTTTAGCCGCTAGGCGAGTAAAGTTGGCAGAAAAATCAATACCGTCTACTTCATCGAACTCACGCGCCAACTCAAAACTTGCTCGGCCACAGGCACAGCCTAGATCAAGGGCTTTAACAGTGGGTTTACCCTTCATTGCCTCAAGTGCAATATCAGCTAAGGCTTTAGGGAAATTATCTACGCCATACCAGGTGTCACCAAAGTGAAACTCTGCATATTCTGACAGCAACTGGTCACTTTCGTAGTAAGCCTTATGAGACGTTGCCTCCACTTCAGAGGCAATATAGCGAAATCCTGCATGCTGCAAAAAGTGACGCCTAAATGCATAACGTGCACTAAGGCGTGCTTCATTACCACTTGAAATCCATGAACCACCTTTGATCAGGTTGTGTTTGCCATCAAAAGTCGGCGTGGTGAAATCGTCATACAATGGGTGTACTTTAAAGTTATCGAACGGGTAAATCGGCGTTTCGGTCCATTGCCATACATTGCCCACCACATCAAACCAATTACCATGTTGATAGCGCGTTACCGGGCAGCATGAGGCAAAATGGTCAAGATGCAAGTTAGCATTGGCAGCACTATTCCCCAACTCTTCGACGCCCGCTTGTGTGCACAAGCGATACCATTCGTCTTCAGTTGGCATGCGAATTTGTTGCCCCGTTACTACTGTTTTCCATTCACAAAACGCTTTCGCTTCATGGTAGTTAACTTCAGCAGGCCAATCCCAAGCCATATCAACTTCTTCCGTCATCAAGCGCAAATACCAGCCATTATGCCAACGCCAAAATGCTGGGTGTTTCGCCTCAGTAAATTGCCGCCAAGCCAGGCCTTCATCGCTCCAGAAACGATTTTGCTCATATCCACCGTCCTCAACAAACTCGAGAAACTCCTGATTACTGACTAAATATTGGCTGGCTTTAAATTCAGCGACCTCGGCCTGATGTTGGCCATATTCGTTGTCCCAGCCATAGAAGCCACTATCAAGTGATTTGCCAAGATTTACTGAGCCAGCGGCAACGCTGATAAGTTTATTTTTTGGAGCTTGGCCAGTATCTTTGCAAGCTTGCCATTGAGGTAATGGCTGGACTTTGGCCAATTCATGTTGGCGAATGAGTACCGATGACGTCTCAAGGTGGATACGCTCATGCTCAATACCCATGACGATAGGCCACCAGGTGTTGTCCCAATCAATGGGTAGCACCAGGTCCAAGGTATCAATTAATGTTAATACTGTGGCACGTACTTTAGCGCGATAGTCTTTTACCGCAGCAACACTGGGCCAGTCATAACTGTCTTCAGACAGATCATCCCAGCTCATTTCATCAACACCCACCGCAAAAATTGATTCCATATGAGGATTAATCCTATCGGGTATCAGTTTTGCCAATAGTAGCTTGTTGATGAAAAAAGTGGCCGTATGCCCAAGATAGAAAATAAGCGGGTGGCGCAAGGGGATAGGTTTTTGATAAAAACCGGCATCATCGCGCAAACAATCAAACAGTTGCGTATAGGTATCAAAGGTGTTGGTGAAGTAAAGCGCTATTTCTTGGCGCTTATCATCCACGGTGCCACTGTTGAGCTTAGGGGTTCTGCGCAATGATCCAGAGTCAACAAACGTTGTCGATCGTTTAGCCATTTCTTGAGCGTTTTGTATAGGTAATGTCATCGTGGAACACGTTCCCTTAATTCTTATTCTACATTTATACGAGTAACTACTGGATGAAGGGTCAATTTTTTTACTTTATATTGATATTACCCGTAAAAAAACAAAAGTTTTGCCGGCGGTTAAACGTCTCTGCCCTGCAGTTTTTTAATGGCTTCGACTAAATAATCTCGTGAACAGCCGAAGTTCAAGCGAAAACAGTCTTTATCACCAAAGTCTTTGCCCGCTGATGGGCCGACACCTTTGGCTTCACACCAGGCTTGCGTATCGGTAACTTGCAACCCGCTGGCATCAACCCAGAGTAAAAAAGTCGCCGCGGGTGCGATAGCTTTTAAACCGTCGATTTTGTTAATTTCAGTGACTAAATAATCGCGATTTTCTGTTAAATAAGCCACTTGTTGTTGATGCCACTCATCACAATGTCTGAAGGCTGCATTGGTGGCAGTAAGGCCTGTCACAGTGACCGATGGCATAATTCCACGGGCGGCATGGTTAAAGGCTGCTCTTAATTTTGCGTTGGGAATAATAGCAAAAGACGTACCTAATCCCGCAATATTGAAAGTTTTACTCGCGGCCATCAATGTCACTGAATGCTCAGCCAACTCTGGGTGCGCACTGGCGGGTAAATGTGGCACGTCATCTAAAATTAAATCACAGTGTATTTCATCCGAACACAGCATGACGCCATGCTTTGTGCATATTGCTGCAATTGTGTCGAGTTCTGCTTGGTTTAAGACTGTTCCAAGCGGATTCATTGGATTACACATAATAAATAAGCTGGCTTTAGGATCCGCGGCCGCCGCTTCTAAGGCATTAAAATCGAGTGTCCAGCGCCCTGCCACTTTTATCGAGCCTATACAGTTTCGGTTGAGATGATTAATACCCGCTGCAGCTAATATAGGAGGATAATTGGGTGTTTGTACGATAACCGTATCCCCTGCTTGGCAATATGCTTTTATAGCCACATTAAACGCCGGCACTACACCCGGAGTCCACACTAGCCAACTGGGATCAATCTTCCAGTTATATTGACGTTGACACCACGCCACAACGGCCTCACAGGCATCGGTATCGTGAGCCGGTGAGGTATAACCGAACAGGCCATCATCAATGCGCTGATGTAAGGCAGACAAAATAGGTTCTGCACAGCGAAACTCAGTATCAGCAATCCACATAGGCAATATATCTGTACCTTTGTATTTTTCCCATTTATGGGCTTTTGACCATCTGCGGTCAGGTTTATCACTGAAATTCATTGCGGATCCTTTGATTATTCATGTGGTAGCCTACAGAAAATAGCTGACTTAGCCTGTTACTATTAACCCTTGATTTGGCGTTATTTATGCTCTTACTCTACCTGTACAGCTAGACTCGGTCCGTGAACTGGCAAATTTAGCGGCAATTTATGCCGACGCTGAAATCGATTTGTGTCCACTGATAACGCTGAGAGCATAACCCTTATGCTCTCCACTACAATGGCTTAACAAACTATTGAACCTAAAAAACCTACAGAGTATATCGGTAGGTTTTTGGGGGCATTGTTATGATTTTCGAGTCAATTTATACACAGCTTCATTAAGCCAAGGCACCTGTTTATAAACAAACCTAGAGTTATCGGCCAACACGTCAGCACACTCAAGTAACTCGACCGTAAAATAAGCTGTTAAGTAGGTTTCAATCCAGGTTGGACTCACAGCAAACGGTGGTCCTTTTAGGGTTTCTTGTGGATAATCAAGGGTAATGAGTAAACCACTAACATCAGCAGGCACTAGTGCAGCTAGTGTATGAACATACTGTTGGCGCATTTCTTCAGGCCAAGCAATCAGTGCCGCGCGATCATAAAAGCCGCTAATCGATGATGTTAATTGGGAAGGTAGAGTAAAAATATCACCTTGATATAAGGTCACTTGCTCGGCAGAGAATACCGCGTGATCATTAATACGAGACTCTTGATACACTATATCGTTATCAGTAAAAAAATCTTTTACCGCGATTAAGCTTAATTCACAGCCTAACACCGTATGACGCTGTTCGGCCAAATAAAACATATCTAACGATTTACCACATAAAGGAACAAACACCTCACTATTTTCAGGTAAGCCCAAATGCGGCCAATATTTTACTAAAAATGGGTTCACTTGGTTTAGATGAAAACCGATTTGTTGTAATTGCCATTTTTCATGCCAAAAGCTGGGTTCCATAATGCTATTCTTCAGTCAAGTTGCTAGTGTTGTGCAGGCTACTTTAAAGACTAAAAAAAAGGGATGCAACTGCCGTTACTGATTTAGCAATATGCGACCTAGGCTTTGCCGTCTAGAGTCATTTGTACTTGCCTTAACCAACGACAGTTTTCACATTGGCACTTTCTTCGCGACATATGGTGTGGGCTTAAATTAGAATCGATGTAATCAACTGCGATTAATAATTGCTGCTTTAATTCGTCGATTGACTTCAACTCAAGTGCGACCATTTCATCATTATGATTAATCCACACACATTCTTCACCCTGATGACATGTTATGCATTGCTCATCACTTTGATTAAAAAATACCGCATGAGGACAATGGGTCACTTCCATAGACTGTAAAATTCGCTGCCGAGGAAAATTAAACAACTGAATTAATTCAGCTTTATTTATATTATGCATATAACCTCTCACAAAAAACATTCATTAACTGCTGCAACCATAATACCCAGTGTTGATTCATTTTGATTTGATATAGGTCAAGGTTTACATATCGGATTTTTTTAGATAGGAAGCCGCTGTTAATCAGTTAAAAATAGCGACTGATATAGGCTCTTTGAGTGATTTGCAGCTAAAAAGGTTAAATAGACTTTATTGATATATCAATGGAATCGCATGTTTTAAATAACAGCACTTGCCGTCGTAAGGTTAATCAAGGTTTAATGAGTTAACAGTCAATGGAGGCTAACCTTTGCAAACACCGCAGCTGCAGCACTTTTATATTAACGAAGAGCAGTCTATCTACCTGCTAAGCGCTAATGACGCCCGTAAGCATAAAGCCTGGGTTCGTCTGTGTAAGCAACAGCTTAGCAAGCTGGGATATCAACAAATTGAATTTATTGGTAAAGGCGCTTATGGTTTTGTGTTTGCAGGAGTCAATGAGTTTAACCAGTCGCATGTGTTTAAATTCTCAAGAGTAAATTTACCCCAAAGTGTTCAAGATAGGCTGGAAGAAGAAGCCTATATGCTCAGCCAAGTGCATCATCCTAACGTGCCTGGAGCAATTAAATTTGAACGCGTAGGTAAGCAGGGAATATTAGTCATGGAGCGGGCTCAAGGCGAAGATTTAGACAAAATTTGTCAGCGATTAGGTGCCTTGCCTCCAGTAATGGTGGTGAGTATTGCCAGGCAATTGGCTAATATTTTATATTATCTGCGCAAAGGCAAGCCTCTAGTACACGGCGATATTAAGCCATCGAACTTAGTTTATGATATTGAAACCGACAAGCTATCATTAATCGATTGGGGGTCTGCGGTATTTGCTCAGCGAGATGAACACAACCGCGCGGTTGATGACAATGTTATGTCCTTATTATCCAGCGATCAGCAGCATACCAATGCTCGCATGGGAGATGTTTACTTTATTGGTCACGAGCAACTGAGTGGCGCATTATCAACACCAAGATTTGACGAGCAAGGCGCAGCGGCAACCCTGTATGCACTCGCGTCAGGCCAAATCAGTCGTTTCGGCACCAAAGTCATTCCAGCCACCAGCATAGGATTGCCCATAGAACTGGCAAAAACACTCGATGCAATGCTCAGTGATGATGTAGAACGGCGCAATCTTGCTGGTGATTACTTCCTCAAAAGTTTGCGTCACAGCCATAGAATGCATTTACCGATATTATCGACTCCGCCGTTAACCCCCGACATTCCAGTGTGGGCCCAACCGCGCTCAAAAACGGTTGAAACCGTGAGTTATAGTTCACGAAAATCATTTTTAAAAGAGCACAATACTCAAGATCCCATTGCTAAAATGGATGATGTGCAACTGGATAAATATTATCGTAACTTTATGGCCGGTATGGCTGATACCGAAAAAGGCTTTATTGCTGCAGTAGGCCGTTTAGCACAGTATCCGATTGTCGGTGGTCTCGTGATCCATTGGCAAGAATCAGGGGTATTTATTGACTCCAATTTAGCCATTTACGATCCCGACAGCAAAGCACCGTTAATATTAGCGGTGAATAACATGGTCACTATGGCGCGGGGAATTAAACGAATCGGAGTATTTAAAGCTTGTTTCTTCAATGCTAAAGATACCTTACATCTTGAGCGAAAAAGCACTGAGCACCAATATAAAATAACCGGTGAACTGCAAATGCCTTTTGAAGTCGGTGATGTGCCCACTTTAGAAGACAAATCTCGGCTGCATTCATATTTTGAAGACGGTAAAGATCCAGAAGAAAACTTAGAACTACCAGCAGAAATCATGACAGAACTTGGCTGGTTAAACCAAATACATCACACAGGTTGTATTATTTTTGAAGCGCTACCAAACCACTTAAAAATTCATAGCTATTTACGGTTATTAAATCCACGTAAACAAGCTTCGTTTCGGGCCTGTTTAGATCGTATTATCGCTCATGCCAATAAAATTCAAGGTCATGGGATTTCAGGCTTCATGAAACTGCCCTACAAGAATACCCGTCAATTTAGCCATATCGATCGTAAAGCAGATAACTTCTATCCTAAAAACCCTAAAGTGATTGATCATCAAGTTGCGCATAATGAGTGATGAAACTATATGCCGGCATCCACTTTAATATTTTTAACCACATAACAAGCATGTTTTAAAGCTGCCACAAGCTAAAACGCGACCCGATAGGGTCGCGTTTTATTAGCCGTTAAAAATATTTGCCGTAAAAATAATGGGCTATGTTAAATCGGCGAGCCAGGTGGCATGTCCACAGGCTTAGTAATAAGTCGATAACTTGAGTAATCCATACCTTTGGTTATCCCTTGAAATAACCAATCATAATGTGCTGATTGATAATCGCTACCACGATTACTGCGGCGTTTAAGCTGCTTGATAATATAATCAACTCTTGCCGCCAACTGGGCTTTCACTTCAGGGGCTGTTTTAGGATTATGATACGTCGCTAATAGACCATCAATCACCACAGTGTTCACCCGCATTTGCTCTGCTAAGCCTTGTCCACTAGGTAAATCTTGGTACAAGGTTGCGCCAACAAGTTTATCAATTAATTTAACCACCGACAGCTGCTGACTATCACCCATATAGGCCTGACTGACTCGATTTAAACGCTCTGGCGCTAATAGTTGGGTCACAATATGACGGCTCATGACTTCAGCCATCGCAGCGGGATCGGTAATCACACCTAAGTTTGATCCAAAACTTTCGCGGGTTTTAGCATAGTTTCCCGCTTTAGGTACCAAAGCTTGCAACACATTATTCGGCACTAATAAACTCTTGGTTTGCAAACTCGTCAACAAGGTATCGAGTGCAGCAAATTGCATTTCAGGGCGAATATAATTCCAACGTACACCTGCGCCGACTTGTTGATAACTGTAATCTGTTCCGCCGATCCACTTCGCTGCGGCGTCGATTTGATAACGAGTCAGCAAGTAGATAGGCACAAACACATCGGCTAATTCGCCATGTGGCTCATCGGCTAATAACGCATCTGAATTAAAATCGTCAATCGCTTTACGGCGCACGGTTTCTAAACGCACTAACTCAGCAACAGCATCGTTACCACGATCCCATAAACTGGCATATGCATTACTGGCGCTAACACTGCGAGAATCAGCTTCACCAATATAACGAAAACCTTTAGTCAAGGTCGATGTTAACAATGCGTCAGTTTGTTTTATATCACCATAACCATACGCTATGGTGTATTTATCCCACTCACCAATACCTTCACGATATGGGGTGGCGATATCGATTTTATCGTTTTGAATACTGGCATATGGATGCGGATAATCCATCACCGAGGCATCATCATTTGTTGATGCGGCAAAGTTATGATCCAGTCCTAAAGTATGGCCCACCTCATGCGCGGCTAACTGACGAATACGAGCAAGTGATAATGCCATTGCCGCGTCGGCGGCGGCTTTACGATCTGGCCATCCAGCAATCAGTCCCCTAGCGATGAGGTGATCTTGGCGAACTCTCAAACTGCCTAAGGTGACATTACCTTTAATAATTTCACCCGTTCGCGGATCGGTAACCGCTGCGCCATATGACCAGCCTCGGGTGGCGCGATGTACCCATTGGATCATGTTATAACGCACATCTTGAGGGTCAGCACCTTCGGGCAGTAATTCCACCTTAAACCCATCGATAAAGCCAGCGTCAGTAAAGGCCGTTTCCCACCAGCGGGCGCCTTCGAGTAAGGCGCTGCGGATCGGCTCTGGTACACCGGGATCAAGGTAATACACAATAGGCTTAACCACTTTGCTAGGCGCATCCCCAGGCGTGACCTTCTGTAATCGGTGGCGTAATAAATGACGTTGTATCAGCGGTTGATCAACCGCAGTAGAATAATCGGCATATTGATCAGACAAATAACCGCTCATAGGATGATAATTACGGGCTTGATAACCGGCCTCTGGCAGTTGTACAAATGAATAACGCACCCGTACAGACAGCATTTTACCGTCTGGAGTGACTTGCTCAACTTGCTTACCCGCTTTGCTAGCCGTAAAGGTTAAATTAACATCAACATCTGCATTTCGTGCAAACGATTTAATCCCTTGCGGTAAAATGACGGAACGGCTGCTGTCTAAGCTATAGGTGCCTTGATTGGTTGCCGCCAACACATCAGTTACACCATGCAAATCATTAATCACTAGGTCATTAATTGCAACGATTGCCGTTTTACCTGCCACAACTTTACCGCGCCATAAAATCGACTCCGCAAAGGCTTGTGTAACCGCTTGGCGTTCAGCGACATTATCACTAGAGGCACGAAAATTAGGATTAAGCTGCTTTAAAATAATGAAAGGGCCGTGCTGTTCAAATTGCACCATGCGGGTTTGGCCTAATTGGCCACGATCTAAACCAATATCATTTGAACCCACACCATGAGGTAAGCTGGTCAGCAATAAAAAGGGTTGATTGAGTTTATCTGCTTGTAGGTATAACTCAGCGGATTTAGCATCGTAAAATAGATTGATAAAGCCTGTTGCAGCCTCAGCATTGTTGATTATTGTTTGGGCTGAGTCGCTAGCCGCTATTGCGGCTGTAGAAAATAATGTTGCTGGCGTAATCGCCAGCAACAGTGCCAATGAAATACTACGGCGGACCATAATTAATCTCCTTGTCGGTAATGTCCTATCGTCAAAAGACTACTCGTCTTGATGATTGTGTTTGTATGTAATCCAATGCGATAAGGTTTCAAATAATTCAGTAAGCACAATTGGCTTAGTGATATGGGCATTCATGCCTGCGGCTAAACTTTTCTCTTTATCACCGGACATTGCATGGGCAGTCATGGCAATAATCGGCATTTGTTCTTTACTAAAACGTTTGCGTAATTCTGCGGTAGCGGTTAATCCATCCATTATTGGCATTTGAATGTCCATTAACACTGCATCAAACGGCTTAGAATCGATCACATCTAACGCCACTTGGCCATTATCGGCAATCACCACTTCATAACCGGCACTTTTGAGTAATTCAGATGCCACTTGTTGATTAATAAAGTTATCTTCAACCAATAGCACTAAACCGGATGCTTTAGTAGGTTCGGCTTCAATAATAACCGGCATAGCATTAAGCTTTGGCTCTTTGGCAAAAGCATTAATAATTTCATCAAACAAGGCCGAAGCTTTGAACGGTTTTTGTAATACCGCATAAACAGAATCTTTTTGTAATTCATGGTCTAATGGTTCTGCTGCATAAGCTGTCATTAAAATAATGATCGGACGCTTTTCTAAGCTGCCGTCTTCAATCATTTGATCAACGGCTTTAATCACGTCACAACCGTTCATTTCTGGCATCATCCAATCTAGCAACAATAAATCGACCGGCTTTTTACGTAAAATCTCCAGAGCCTTTTGGCCGCTATCGGCGGTATTCACTCCAAAGCTGAAATCTGTCATTAATGTAGAGTAAATCTGTAATGCACTTGGATTGTCATCAACCACCAGTGTAGTGAGATTATTTAATTGTTCTGGCACCACTAATGGCTCGACGACTTGTTCTTCGGCAATTTCAAAGCTAATGGTAAAACTGAAGGTACTGCCCGATCCTAGCTCGGACTCTACTTGCATGGTGCCGCCCATCATCGACACTAAATGTTTACTGATCGATAAACCTAAGCCTGTGCCGCCATATTTACGTGTGGTTGAACCATCGGCTTGTGAAAAGGCATCAAACAGCATTGCTTGTTGGTCTTTACTGATCCCAATACCGGTATCGCGTACCCAAAACTTCATGGTAATGCGGTCGTCACGCTCACCCACATCTTCACAACCCAGCTCAACTTCACCCGTTTGGGTAAATTTAACCGCATTAGACAATAAATTAACGATGACTTGGCCTAAACGTAGCGGATCGCCGTACAGGATAAGTCCTGCGGTGACAGGCGCATACAGCAGTAATTCAACGCCTTTTTCTTGCGCTTTCATGGCATTAATATCAATAACATGATCAAGCACTTTATCCAGCGGGAAAGCGACTCTTTCTAACTCTAATTTACCGGCTTCGATTTTAGAAAAATCTAGAATATCGTTGATAATACGCAGTAGCGACTGAGCTGAGAAACCAGCTTTATGAAGGTAATCTTGCTGTTGCGGGGTTAAATTAGTCCGTTGCGCCAACTGCAGCATGCCAATAATCGCGTTCATTGGCGTGCGAATTTCATGACTCATGTTAGCCAAAAACTCACTCTTATACATATTGGCCAATTCAGCATCTTGTTTGGCTTCGAGCAAGGCCACTTCGTTACTCTTCTGACGAGTAATGTCTTTATGAGTACCTAGCATCCGCTTACTGCAACCGTCCTCAGAAAATTCGACTGCGCGACCACGGGATAACACCCAGTAATACTGGCCATTTTTACCGCGCATTCTGAACTCAATTTCATAAGTACCAACCGGATCACGCACATACTGAGAGCGATATTCCTGCACCCGGTCACGATCGTCAGGATGATACAATTCATCGATTGATTCGAGTAATGGCGGAAATTCATGGGCTTGATAACCCAACATCGAATAGAAGGCCGGATTACAAATAATCTGTTCCGAATCAATGTACCAATCCCACAATCCATCTTCTACCGCATCCATAGCAAGATGATAACGTTGCTCAGACATCCGCAATTGTTCAGCTGCCTCGTATTCACGAGTAATATCACGCCAAACGGAAATCAAACCTAATAGGTCGCCACGGCGATTATAAAATGGCAGTTTAAAGGTATCGAGTAATACTGGTTTACCTTCAATATTCACCCGCTCTTGGTAACGTAATGAATGCTGTTGGGTCAATACTTTGTTATCTTCCTCACCAATGCGCTGGCCCTGCTCTGGGCTAACCACTTCTGATGAGGTTAAGCCAATAATCTCATTTTCGCGGTAACCCAGCATTCTTTCTGCTGATTTGTTACAGCCTAAATATTTACCTTCTTTATCTTTAAACACAATCGCTTCAGGGATTGAGTCGATTAATGACCGCAATAGTGCAAATTCACGTTCACGGCGCTCAGTCGTTTCACGTAAACGCTGAGTTCGGCGCGCCACTAAATTATCTAGGCGTTTATTTTGTTCGGCTAGATGATGAGTATATTGGCGGTTTTCTTCAAAAATACGGCTCACCAATGCAAACCACGGCTCCCAGCCATGAGTCATTTTTTCCGGCGGTCTGATTGGTGTTTGAGAACACGCTTCCAAATGTGTTAGCAAGCGTGAAGCTGGGCTAACGAATGCACGACGCGTTTGCCAATGCACAATAGTAACCAGCAGCGACAGGGCCAGCACCACTAACAAAAAGCTCAGTTGCAGCTTGTCCCACGAATCTTTAAATAAATCATCTTCATCTTGCAAATACAGCAAGCGCCATGGGGCGTTATGCAGTGCAACGCTGTGAATATAATAGCCGTTACGTAAAATGCCTTCGTGGGCATCAAATAACTCAGATTCAGACAACGAATGTAACTCTGCCGGAATGCGCTGGCTAATATGATAAACCTTATTCATCTCATTAGAATCAAAGTCACTGTGAGATAAAATATTGTTTTGCTGATCAAGCAAAATCACCGTACCAGGCATTTTAAAGTAAGTACGAATTTGCTTATCTAACGACGACAAGGTCATGTCTAAATTAATTGAACCAATAAACTCATCGTCTAAATATACCGGTAAACCTAGCGTAGTAATTAAGCCTTGGTGGGCTGAGTCAATGTAGGCCTCACTCCAAAATACGCTGCGTTGCGGGTTCATTGACGGGGTCGATAATTGAAACTGTTTCTTATTGAGTAATTCATCTCTAAAGCGTAAGTCATTACTTTCCCATGGGTAAAATGACATCATTCGACGTTTAGAAATATAATAAATTGATGAGGCTTTAGGGGCTGCTTCTTTGGCAACGGGGAAAGATAATGATAGCTCAAACAGCATTTCCAACTCTTGGTAGAAGCTCTCACTACGTCCTTCTAGTGAGCCCGCACCAGTAATCCTGCCCATGTTAGTAAATGGCAAGCCGCTGTTAGCGTAATTGGGTTCTAAGGTAAAATACTGGCCATCTTCGTTAAACTTTTCATATTCTGGTAAGCGTTGTTTACGCACAAACTCACCTAAGCGTAGATGATCAACAGCCACATCACGTAAACTTTTCACAGCGCGAATACTCGACTCGAGCAATAAGTCGATTTGCATAACATGACGGGCAACCTGCTCTTCTCGCTGTTGAATTTGCTGCTCTTTTTGACGTTCAAACATAATGCCTGCCGTCAGTAACGCCATCACAATTACCCCGATATAAGTGTAGAACACCGCTCGGTTATAATTACGTTGAATAGGAGATTTTAGTTGTAAATCTGGCTCAGTCGGTTTCATTAACCACCCTTGATACAGCGTAAAAAAAGACCCGCTGTCGAACGAATAACACCAAAAAATTCGGTAATATAAAACTATTGATTATGATATCAGGAACATAAGCTCAAGCACATGTATTAATAGCCCAAGGGACTTGCCTAACCTGCGGCCAGTAAACATCACAAACCTTAAGACTTATTTAAAAGAGTGATAATACATAAGGTTATCCAATGTAACCTTATGTATGTATGAGAATATCAGCTTCTTTGGTGCAGATAACGCTTTCTATTGGTTAACCGATTACAGATGCTCCTCAGCAAATTCAGCTAATCGTGAACGAACCACACCATTGAGATAAATATTAGCGCTGCCTTCAAAGTCTTTAAAACGCTCGACTATGTAGGTTAAGCCTGACGTCACTGCGGTTAAGTAAGTCGAATCTATTTGGGCTAAATTACCGCTGCAGATCAGCTTAGTACCCTCACCCATTCGGGTGATCATGGTCTTAATTTGTGATGCGGTGAGGTTTTGGCATTCATCTAAAATGACCACTGAGTTTTGAATCGAGCGACCACGCATAAAGTTAATCGACTTAAATTGAATGTTGGCCTTTTCCATTATGTAGTTCACGCTGCCGCTAGGGTTAACATCATTTTTGTGGAGCACTTCTAAGGTATCGGTAATTGCAGCTAGCCAGGGAGTCATCTTCTCTTCCTCGGTGCCAGGTAAAAAACCTATCGACTCAGCAATTTCGGGGGTGTTACGAGTTACAATGATTTTGTCGTAAAGTTTACGCTCAACCACCAGCTCTAATGCAGCCGCCATGGCTAATAGTGTTTTACCGCAGCCAGCGGGCCCCGTCAGAATAATCAGTTCGATGTCAGGATCCAGCAAGGCATCAAGTGCCATGCCTTGATAAATATTCTTCGGTTTAACCCCCCAAGCTTGATGATGCAATAAGCGATCGCGGCCACGATCAATGATCTCTAGGTATTGATCTGTTTTACTGGCAACACGGCCGCAAAAATCGGAACTGTCGTCAATTAAATACTGATTGAGATAAAAGTTTTCATTACCAAGATGCTCCAATGGTACTTGATGAACCGTATGGCGGTCTTTGCGATCGGTAGAGACTTTATCGATATTTTGCCAAAAATCACCTGGGAACTGGTAAAAGCCTTTAGCAAGAAAGCGCACATCATCAATCAATTGATCAGTACGATAATCTTCTACTCGCTCAATACCGGCGCCTTTGGCCTTTAAGCGCATGTTAATGTCTTTAGTAACGAGCACTACGGTGCGGGGAAAATGAAGTTTTTGTAAATGCAGCGCGGTATTAATAATGCGGTTATCGTTATTATCACCAGGGAGTGAGCCGATAATGAATTCTATTTGATGATCAGGAAAAATCGACAAATGCCCCGATACCTCAGCATGCTCCTCGCGTGTAGGTAATGGAACGCCTTTTAAAATTTGCTCCGGAGTAGTGGGTCCCCCCAAAATATCTTCTAATGCTCGTATGGCAACCCGAGCATCACGACTCACATCTCGCTTCCTGTCCTTAATACTGTCGAGCTCTTCTAACACAGTCATGGGAATAATTACGTCATGTTCTTTAAACGAATATATCGCTAAAGGTTCATGCAGTAACACGTTGGTATCCAGTACAAACAACTTTTTGTCGTCTTGTTGCATGGTGCCTCCAGAGTGCTCTCAATGAATAGAATCAGTATCACTTAGCTAAACGTATAACATTAAAGGAATAATTAAAGTCTTTATTGAAAACAGGCCATTGCCATAACAATGCTGCCTTCATAAAATATGCCACTGGCTGAAGAAAAACTCAATGTCATCATTAACGCCTTTGTTTCACACTATGACGTCAATGTGACGCTAACATGTCAAGATGGTGTAAAAATGAACATCTACACGATAAATCAATGCTAGAATTTCAATCTGGATGGGTTTGGTTTAACATACGCCCCCTTTTTTGTTTCACGCAATAAATGAGAGTAGAAGATGCCGTTTGCCTTAGGTCAACGCTGGATAAGTGATACCGAGTCAGAACTCGGATTAGGAACAGTCGTTCAAGTTGAAGGCCGCATGGTTACGCTGCTATTTCCTGCCACTGGAGAAAACCGGATGTTTTCTCGCAGTGAAGCTCCCTTAACCCGGGTTATTTTTAACCCCGGAGACACTGTCGAAAGCGGTGAAGGTTGGAGTATCACCATTGAAGAGCTTGAAGAAAAAAATCAATTGGTGATTTATCACGGGATCCACAGCGAAACCAAAGAAAAGGTCAGTCTTCGTGAGACGATGCTGAACCACAATATTCGTTTCAATAAGCCCCAAGACCGTTTATTTGCTGGGCAAATTGATCGCTTAGAACGCTTTGGTGTACGTTACCAATGTCAGTTATTACGCCACAAATTAGCCACATCAGACTTACTCGGTCAGCAAGGCCCACGAGTTGGCTTAATTGCTCATCAACAATGGATTGCTCATGAAGTCGGTAGTCGCTATGCGCCGCGAGTATTATTGGCCGATGAAGTAGGGTTAGGTAAAACCATTGAAGCGGGTTTAATTATTCATCAGCAGTTACTCACAGGTCGTGCTGAACGCATTTTAATTATCGTACCCGATACGCTACGTCACCAGTGGTTAGTTGAAATGTTACGTCGCTTTAATTTACGTTTTTCAGTATTTGATGAAGATCGTTGTGTTGAAGCTTATGCCGACAATGATAATCCGTTCTATACCGAACAATTGGTTATTTGTTCACTTGATTTATTGCGTAAGAAAAAACGTCTTGAACAAGCTGTCGATGCCGATTGGGACTTAATGGTTGTCGATGAAGCTCACCATTTAGAATGGTCAGAAGATGCGCCAAGCCGCGCCTATAAAATCGTTGAAGCGTTAAGTGAAGTCGTCCCTGGCGTATTGCTATTAACTGCAACACCAGATCAACTGGGCCATCAAAGTCACTTTGCTCGTTTGCGCCTACTCGACCCAGATCGTTTTTATGACTACGATGCTTTTTTAGCAGAAGAATCAAGCTATAAAGATGTGGCAGAAGCCGCTGAAGCATTAAGTAAAGACAGTAAATTACCCGACAGCGCCATTAATAGCTTAACCGAATTGCTGAGCGAAAAAGACATCGAGCCAAGTATCCGCTTGATCCAGTCAAAGGATGTTGATGCCGAATCACAGCAAGCGGCACGTCAAGAATTACTGCAAGAATTACTCGATCGTCATGGTACTGGCCGCGTTCTTTATCGTAACAGTCGCGCCTCAGTGAAAGGGTTTCCTAAGCGTTTGTTTAATGCCTATCCACAAGACATGCCAGCACAATACGTTACCGCGGAACGTGTCAATGCCATGATGGGCAGCGCCAAACAACCACAAGATAAAGCCGCTCAGGCATTGAGCCCTGAAAAATTGTATCAAGCCTTTGAAAGCGACAGTGCCAGTTGGTGGAAATTTGATCCTCGAGTAGATTGGTTAATTGAGTTTTTAAAGTCTCACCGCAGCAAAAAAGTACTGATTATTGCCAGCCAAGCTGAAACGGCTTTAAGTCTTGAAGAAGCATTACGTACTCGCGAAGGTATTCAGGCAACGGTTTTTCATGAAGAAATGTCGATTATTGAACGTGACAAAGCCGGGGCGTATTTTGCCCAAGAAGAAGGCGGAGCTCAGGCATTAATTTGTTCTGAAATCGGTTCTGAAGGTCGCAATTTCCAATTTGCTAGCCACCTAGTACTGTTCGATTTGCCGCTTAACCCTGACTTACTAGAGCAGCGGATTGGCCGTTTAGATCGTATTGGTCAGCTAAACGATATTCAAATTCATTTACCTTACCTGCGCGATACCGCCCAAGAAAGATTAATGCGTTGGTATCATCAAGGATTGAATGCGTTTGAACTCACTTGCCCGAGCGGACATGTGTTATTTAACGAATTTGCTGATGAGCTGATTAACGTGCTGTGCGACGATGATGAAGAGATAATGACCCAATTACTCAATCATACTCAGCATCGCTACAAAGAGCTTAAGCAAGCAATGGAGCAAGGCCGCGATAAACTGCTAGAGATCAACTCTCATGGCGGCGAGCGCGCTAATGCGTTAATTAAACGCTTGTCAGACAGTGATAATGATACCCATCTAATCGGTTCAGTGATCCGTTTATGGGACATTATTGGTGTTGATCAAGAAGATCGTGGTGAAAACTCGATTATCTTGCGCCCTAGTGAACATATGATGTTCCCAACGTATCCTGGGCTGCATGAAGATGGCATCACAGTCACCTTCGATCGCACCACGGCGTTGGCACGTGATGACATTGCCTTTATTTCGCAAGAGCACCCTTTAGTGCAAACTGGCTTAGATTTAATCACCGGCTCAGATACCGGCACCACCAGTGTAGCCATTCTAAAAAATAAGGCGTTACCTGCAGGTACCCTGTTTTTAGAATTGATTTACATGGCCGATGCCTCGGCGCCAAAGGCGAGTCAGCTATACCGTTATTTACCACCCACTCCTATTAGAGTGTTGCTGGATAAAAATGGCTTAAATATGGCAGACAAAGTGGATTATGCCAGCTTTGATAAGCAACTTAGTGCGGTTAACCGTCATATTGCCAGTAAGCTTGTTAATGCATCGCAGCCTATTTTGCACCCTTTATTGGCCAAAGGTGAAGAGTTTGCCAAGCAATCGCTAGCACAGTTAGTGGTCGATGGCCGCGCTAAAATGACTCAGCAACTCACTGGCGAATTGGAAAGACTAGAAGCCTTAAAAGCAGTTAATCCGAACATTCGTGAAGACGAACTAGAATATATTCGTAATCAAATGGTCGAATTAACGGGCTATATGGACAACAGTCAATTACAGCTTGATGCAATACGTATGGTGCTTGTTAGCCACGTATAACGCTTAACTCGTTGTAGCAATAATGTCGTGTAAAAAATGCCCTGTTTATCAGGGCATTGTTTTTACTCATCGTTATACATTAAGCTAATCATATTAAGTGTTTTTTACTGAGAGGTTATGGTGCAATTAGGACGACTAAGTCTGTTATTAATCGTAACAGTAAGCTTATTAATGGCCATGCCGAGCGTAAAAGCGCAGCAACCTTATGCTTACCTATCTGCTGATGAAATAAAATTTATCACTATTGACGGTAAACAAAGTGAGATTCTGGTCCGGTCTTGGCAGAGTAAAAAACACTTTGGCTCTGCGGTGATTGTGGCCGCGTCAGACACAGATGCAGATGCCGCGGGTTTAGCCAGCTATCTGCGGACTAATATTAATAGCCTCGGCTGGGCGAGTATTAGCCTCACACCAGCAAAAGGCTTATATCGACCAAACTATGCCACTAAACCTGAAGAAATTACTAAAGCAGGCACAGAACAATTACAATTAAGTAGTGACAAAAGCATTCCTAAATATGAATCATCTCAGTTACTTGAACTGAGAAATTTTCAACAAACCAATCTAAATGAAGCCCTAAATCAATTACCCGCAACCACCAGTTTGTTCCCTGGCGGAAAGATTATGATTGTGCTTGATGACAGCGCCGGCATGATCATCAATTTGCTCTATGAAAAAAAAATTCCTACGCCAGATGTACTGGTCATCATCAACCCTTATCGCGAGTACGAATATTTAATTGACCCGCAAAGTCAGCGTAAATCAATTGCCGAGCAATTAGTGACTATGTCGATTCCAATACTCGATATTCAATCGGCTGATGCACACCCTAATTCGATTGAACAAGCTCCTACTCGACTTAATTACAATCAAGTTAAACCGGCTCGATACTATCGCCAATATAAGATGAGTTTAGATTTAAGCAATGCTAGTGGCTGGGAAGAAGCCCTGAATCAAATTGAAGGCTTTTCCCGAACCGTTATCGGTAGATAGTTATTGCATTGATACATTAATGCTAATCGATTTACTTACCACCAAGACTGACGAACGCGATAGGCCTTATGTGGATTTTTAGTTTGTCTAATCGCAGCAATCAACCGGTTTTTCCCCAATAACAATCGAATTTGGCTCAACGATTCCCGGGCTAATAAACTGCGTACAGAGGCACTCCAACTTTGATTGATACTGCGTTTAATGGCGGCATTGGCATCGGGCGAAGTACGCATAATTTTTTGAGCTAATGCCGTAGCATACTCATAAGCGTTATCACTTATTTGAGTCACCAAACCTAGCTCAAGCGCTTGCTCAGCAGTTAAAATATCCGCGGTATAGGTCAACATCAACGCTTTGTCTTTCGGCATAATTTGTCTTAATGCCACCAAACCAGCCATATCTGGCACAAGCCCCCACTTTGCTTCCATTATCGACAACTTACAATGTGGCGTGGCAATACGAATATCAGCCCCTAAAGCTATTTGGGTGCCACCGCCATAACAACAGCCGTCTAACACCGCAATAACAGGAATCGGTAAACGCTGCCAGCCCAAAGACACCCGCTGAGCTAAGTTTGCATTACCTGGCAACCACTTAAATAATAGCTTCAAGGCACTGGTGGGTGAACTCGCCACACTCTTCACATCTAAGCCTGAACAGAAATTGCCTTCGGCGCCGGATAAAATCACCGCATTAATCTGTTTATCAGCGCTGATCTGCTTAATAAGCGCATCTATCGCGGTAAACATCTCAACATTAAGCGCATTTATTTTACTGGGTCTGTTTAAGCAAACATGGGCAATACCATGCTCAACCCTGAACTTAATTAACTCTTTTTCCATAAAG
This sequence comes from Shewanella sp. SR43-8, assembly GCF_014163775.1. Lineage (NCBI taxonomy): Bacteria > Pseudomonadati > Pseudomonadota > Gammaproteobacteria > Alteromonadales > Shewanellaceae > Shewanella > Shewanella sp. SR43-8. The sequence continues at coordinate 264,535 of NZ_JACJDX010000003.1, forward strand.
CACCCTACTACTGGTCAGTCCAGTTTTTAGACTAACATATCTGGACTATCTGCCGAATAGTAATAACATGACAAATAATCAGCATTGGTCAAAATGTTGCCACGCTTTATTTTGAACAATATTCCATTGAGTGTTAGCCTGATACAGTATTAATTTAGGCGTAACCATCCAATCTTCATGCTTCTACACTAAATATAACGCCAGATTGATATGACATTGATGACATTGTGGTAACAGCTATACAAATGTTACCAACTTAATTAAATGTTAAAACTAAGTTATCAATATTGTAAGCAAATACGTATAATGAGCTAACGAACAAAAAATCGCTGTAAATAGTCTTATAATTATAACTATCCGCCTCATACCACTCGCGGTTGCATTAATGGGTGTTTTTTTCTTAAAGGCGAAATAAGGAAGACCAGCAACAATGACCATTCCAATATTAATATGCGACGACTCTGCACTCGCCAGAAAACAAATGGCAAGAACTCTCCCCAAAGACTGGGACGTTGAAATTAGCTACGCCACCAATGGTGCCGAAGGGCTTGAGGTCATTCGCGCAGGTAAAGGTGAGATTGTCTTTCTCGATCTCAACATGCCGGTCATGGATGGTTATGAAGTACTCCAAGCGGTACAACAGCAAGATTTACCCGCGCTGATCATTGTGGTGTCAGGTGATATTCAAATTAAGGCCCATGAGCGAGTCAAAGCTTTAGGTGCTCTAGACTTTATTCAAAAACCCGTTAGTGCAGAAGCTATCAGCCATATTTTGCAAGAGTACGGCATTTTAACCCTTACTCAGGGTAATAAAGCTGACGACACTCCAATGATGAAAGTTGATATGCGTGACGCATGCCAAGAAATCGCTAACGTCGCTATGGGTAGAGCCGCAGACTTACTCGCTAAGCTTCTAGATGTATTTGTATTATTACCAATCCCAAATGTGAACGTGCTAGAAGTTAGTGAATTAACCATGGCCTTAAAAGCCACCGAGCGAAACTCAACTGTATCAGGGCTGTGCCAAGGATTTATTGGTGCAGGAATCGCTGGTGAAGCGTTATTGCTGTTCCATGACTCTAGCTTTGAAGACATGGCCAAATTGATGGGCTTAGATAATCCAGAAGACATCACCACAGAAATAGAAGTGATGATGGATACCGGTAACGTGCTCATAGGAGCATTTCTAAATGGTATATCTGAACAACTTGACATGAAATTCAGTCAGGCACATCCGGTTGTACTTGGCAGACATTGCAGCGTCAATGAACTCATTCACGACAACTCTGACAAATGGCAACGAACTCTAGCGATGGAAATCAACTATCGAATCGAAGATTACAATATTCAATGTGATCTTTTGCTGCTGTTTACTGAAGACTCTATTCCTACGCTTAACTATAAGCTTGGCTACTTACTCGATTAATGTTGGATACTCTTTATGTCAAATGACCAAAGTGCGATGAATGAGCTTCACTGGCTAATCGATATGGTGCAAACCATTGAGGTAGGCTTAGTTGTGCTCGATCGCGACTATAATATCCAGCTTTGGAATGGTTTTATGGAAAACCACAGCGGCGTATCACCGAACTCCATTAAGGGTAAAAATCTGTTCGAACAGTTTCCAGATTTACAGGCTGATTGGCTGAAGAAAAAAATGGAATCGGTATTTGTATTAAAAAATCGCACTTTTATTAGTTGGGAACAACGTCCATACGTATTCAAGTTTAAAAACTATCGGCCAGTAACGGGACGAGCTGATTTTATGTATCAGAACATTACCTTACTGCCATTAGCGTCATTAACAGGGCAAATCACCCACATCAGTATTATTGTCTATGATGTAACCGATATAGCGGTAAATAAACTGCAATTAAAATCGGCCAATGAGCAACTGGAGCAATTAAGCCAAACCGATGGCTTAACCCAGCTACATAACCGTCGCCACTGGCAAGATTGTATGGAAAAAGAGTTTGATCGCTATTCACGTTACGGTGATGCGGCATCTTTAGTCATGATTGATATCGATAATTTCAAACTGATTAACGACAAGTATGGTCACCCTGCTGGCGATAAAGTTATCCAACATATCGCTTATCTGTTAAAACAAGCATTACGTGAAACCGACTGTGCCGGCCGTTATGGTGGTGAAGAGTTTGGCGTGGTGTTATCTAAAACCACAGCCGAAGATGCACTGAACTTTACCGAACGGTTACGAAAACGCATTGAAGAATCTGAAATAGCATTCGAAAATCGCCTGATAAAAGTCACTATAAGTATAGGGATTAATGATTTAGATTCAGAAATAGACAATAGCTCTACCTGGTTATCCGGTGCAGATAAAGCACTATATCTTGCTAAACAACAAGGTCGTAATCAAAGCATTATTAATAAATAATAGGTTATCAATAATTGCTATTCAGCCATAAAAAAAACGCTCATCATGGATGAGCGTTTTTTACGGTATTCAGCAAATGATTACTTAGTGAAATTTATCATCTGAGTCATTGTCATCTTCGTATTCATCATCTTCAAATTCATCGTCTTCTTCGTCGCCTTCAACTTCATCACCAACAAAGTAAGTTCCCCAACCGTCATAGTCTACTTTTTGCTTGGCGGCGAGTTGAATTAACTGTTCACAGGCTTTATCCAATAAAGGCACTTCTAACTTATGCTTAGCGATAGCATCAAAACAGAAAATAATCGAGCCATCTTCAAGCTCCATTTCTTCGGCATCGTTCACTTCAAAACCGAGTTTAAATGCGTCAACAGCGGCTTTTTCTAAACGATCAAAATTGGTCGCAGAAAAATGATGTTCAATAGTATATTCCGCATCAGGCTCTGAACCATCGGCAAGTAAGGCATCAACAATTTCAAGATTTTCAGCAAATTGTTCTTTTAACTGACGCTCAACAGACATGGATTACTCCGTAAATAGGACCTGTAAAAATTTATTCAATTATACCCAAACTGACACAAGTTGCGAGTTTATGAGCGATGTTAGGCGACCGATAACAATATTATTGCGCTTGTAGCATTAATGCTTGTGCTTCTTTATTCAATTCGACCAAACGTGCTGACATTAATTGATGCACTTTAGCATTTAATGCTTTCACATCATTTTTATCTAAACCTGCCGTGGCTACTGGCGCCATCATTTCTACAATCACCACACCGTTGTTCCAACGATTTAGGTTTATATGATTCTGACAAGACGCTAAGACTGGTACTATGGGTGCTTGGGCAGCTATCGCAGTGTGAAAAGCACCCACTTTAAAGGGTAATAATCCACGACCACGAGAACGAGTTCCTTCAGGAAATATCCACACTGACAGGAGTTTATTTTTCATCTTATCGACTGTTTTCGCCATAGTATCAAACGCACTATGACGGTTTTTACGATCAATAAGAATATTGCCCGATAACCAATAAATTTGCCCGAATAACGGCATCCATAGCAAACTTTTTTTACCTAAGCTCACTGTCGCTTTAGGCACCACTGATGTATGGGTAAATAAATCAAAATTATTTTGATGATTAGCTAAGTAAATACAAGGTTGCGGAGTAGCACTCGCAGAGTGAACACGTTTAATGACTTTAATGCCCAATACTGGCGCAACGGAACCAAAAAAACGGGCCACAAAATGTACATTGTCGCGATGCATAGGCCGAAATAGGCAAATGACAACCGAAAATATAAAGGCTAAAAATAATAGCACGGCGAGAATGATTGAACGAGCGATAAGCAGCACAGCATACTCCTGCAATAAAATTGGCGTCAGTATAGCGATGCTAGTCTAGGGACTCAACGTTTTGTTTACATATGTACGCTGAAATACTCTGCCCCTGTGAGCAGGGGCAGAGTAACAAGCTTTCTATGAAAGATTAGCCATTGGGTTAACAAGTTAATTATTAGTGGCTTAACCAGCTAATACTGGCAATCGCAGTTTTAGCAACATTCTAAATAAAAATGCACTTAACGCTAATGTTGCCACTATGGCTGCACCACTGGGTAAGTCATAACTAGCAGACAACAGCAACCCAGCAATATAACCCACAATACCGACCCCATACGCCAAAGCGAGTTTGGGTTTACCATGATATTGGTTTAAGGCCAAAGCCGGCAAAATTAGGGTGCTAAACACTAAATACACTCCCACGAGTTCCACCGACAAAGTAATCACTAAGGCAAATAGAAAATAAAACCCAGCACCATCTAATATTTGCGGTTTTGCGATAATAATCCCCAGAATACCGGCAGCAACCACTGCCGGTAGTGCTAACTGAGACCAACTCACCCACAATATTTGCCCCGACATTAATTGCTTTAATAACTCAGCACCATGAGGGTCGTTGGCTAATAACAACATTGCCGCCACCGCACTGAGCACATAAAAGCAGCCAATAAATGCCTCGAGCTCACCGACTAACCGCTTTGCCATCCAAGCAATAATGCCTGCACCGCCTAGAGCAAACAACGCAGGCATCCACACATGGGCATAGGGTAAATCCTCTAGCCTATGATCAATGTGCGATACTATCGCCCCTAAGGCTGCAACTTGAGCAATAGCCAAATCAATAAAGATAATGCCACGCTTAAGCACTTGTTGACCTAACAGCACATGGGTTGATAATACCAATAACCCTGCCGCTAACGCAGGCAACAAGATAGACAGTAACTCAACATCAAACATAGTGTTATTTCACCTTATTCAATAGGCTAAGTATGCTGTCGTATAAGCTAATCAGGTCTTTACTCTCTTCGTTGCCACCCACCGATATCGGTAGCACCAATACTGGCAGATTAGCGCGTTCGCCTAACCATTTTGCCCCACGCTCATCTTGGTAAGACGCCACAATAATCGCCATTACATCGCCTTTTTCCGCACGAACAAGCAAAGAGGCTAAATGACTACTCGTAGGAGCGATACCCGGCTTGGGCTCAAGATCGGCTACTTGCTCAATGCCAATCCATTTGAACAAATAACGAAAGCTTGAATGGTAGGCGATAACCTTCTTACCAGCTAAATCTTTAGCCTGCTGTTGCCATTGCGGTATTTTAGCTTGCCAAGCTTGACTAAAATCGGCCAACGACTGGCGATAAAGACTGGCATTGTCAGGATCGATTTGAGTAAATTTGGTACTCAAGGCCTGTGCAACTATTAACATCCGCTGCGGATCTAGATGCAAATGGGGATTTCCCTTTGCATGAACATCGCCCATTGAACGATCCACTGAGACTAACTTATCCAAGGTATCAATATGCTCTGCAGCAAAAAATAAGCCCTTATCCGTCGACCTAACCTGAGGATTAGCCGACTTCATTTGCAGCATAGGCAGCCAACCTATTTCTAAGTCTGCCCCTGCACAAACCACTACATCAGCTTGACGCATCTTCGCAATCAGGCTTGGTCTTGCTTGTACTTGATGTGGATCTTGCATCGCTGTTGTTGCCGAATACACTTTTGCATCGGGTGCTAGCGCTAATGTCAGTGCTGCATATTCAGGTTCACATGCAAACACATTGAGTTCCGCTTGTGCTGTCGCGGTAAACAGCAGTGACATTGAAGCCACTGCTAAAAGCAATTTAGTATTGATGCGCACCGTGAGCTCCTAATGACATGACATATTGTAAAGTAAGGATATTATCATCTTCAAAACCATCGAAATTAGTCCCAGTCTGATGAGTGTATTGCAAGCGCACTGTCGAAAAATGACTACTGTGCCATGCTAGACTGACTTCTGACTCTTTCAATTGTTGTGAATGAAGGTGATCGCCATGGACTTCATAAGTATCCACTTGACCATAACGAATCCCAGCAGACCAACGAGGAGAAAATTGATACACACTACTGACGTACCAGCCCTGGTGATAGTCATCACTACTAATATCTTCATGGTCGGCCTCAACAATATGACCAGGTTCCATAGCAAAAATATCAGTTACTCTAAAATATTCACCACTGACAGTTAAATTTTGGTATTTGTAGTTACCATTAGGTGCCCACTTATAAACAACATCAGCAATGTAGGTGTTTTTACCTGTATAAGAAGCACTATGGCTATGTCCAGCATGTTCTTCATCATGCCCCTCTTCTTCCTCATTATGCTCATCTTCGGCATAAGCTTGACCATTTTGATTGCGAAGATAACTTAAGCCTAACTGCCAAGAACTTTCTATACCAATATCACCCCCCATCTTGGTTAACGCACTGTACACCCCAAGGTTATCAAAATCGCGCTCACCATGTGCATCCGCCGCACGTAAACTTTCTCCCTTAAATGCTTCGACACCCAGAGTCCAGTAGAGATCGGTTGGCGCGACATAGTTTAAACGAATACCATCATCAAAATAATGTCCGCCTAAAAATGCACGGTAAGCAGCTGGACGATCAGAAAATGAGTCTGTGTGTAAATGTTGGTTATTTAAATAGCCAATGTCAGATAAAAAACGACCTGCACGAACCGATAAACCATAAGGCATAGCTAATGTTTGAATAAAGGCTTCTTCTAAATTAAGCTCTGTTTCACCGTCATGTGACTCAATAATGGCGGTCATTTTACCGTAAAACATTTCATCAATATTGGCACTCAAGGCCAACTCAGTTTCACCTAAACCAAAACCTTCTGCACGCTCAGCTAATGGTCGGTCACCTGTTTGATAGTAACCATCAAGTACTGCACTTATATTAGGGTTGGTTAAACTAGAATCTTCTGCCATTGCAGAATACGAACTCACAGCACAAGCTAATGCTAAAATTGACACACGGGTGTTTAACGCAGACATAAAATCTCCAAAATACAACAAATATCCGCCTATCGCTGTTCAATATGAACTATCCGATAACGGAAAAATTAATAAATGTAATGTGTTGAATTAAAGGAATTGTGGTGGCGCGCGACTGTGGTAATAGCGATGAAAAACCGTTGAGAAAGGAGGTAGAGTATACTGCTGAAGTTCAAAAGTTTGCTTAGTAACAGCAAACACAAAACTGGAAAACTGCAGGGTTTTATTAAGATGAAGTTGGTGAAAACACAAGGTACAGTGATTTTTTACACCGTCATCGAGATGTCTAACTGAATGGGCTGACGCAGCAACAGACAACACAATCAAAATGGCACTAAGCCAGATTGCGATAGTTTGTCTTATTTTGATGCGGGAACTCACCAGTAAAAATCCATCAGGTTAATAAAAGTGGCCATTAGTGTAAAAGACCACCAATAAAAAGCAACACTTAGATTGTGATAAATCATGGCGACATATTGACAGTAAAATCATAAACTACCGACAAATAACTAAGTCGTTATTTTTAAGATAGTCTTAAGCTATTACCCATAACATAATGCATGAGTAAACATCATCATTACAGGACAAACACCATGGCACTATTTATTCGTGAAAACATTGGCATCATTTTAGTAATAGCCATTGTTGCTGTTGTTGTACTAGGCGGTATTTACTACGTTGAAGCCTCATTAGAAAGCCAAGTGATTGAGGTGAATTAACCTATTTTGCACCAGGTTCTGTACTAGGATCATTTTCAGGGGCTTCGATCAGCTGTAAATGGTCCATAATATGCGATAAACCAACAATGATAACCGCTAATATAATCAATGGCGTGGTGATCGACGTTACATTATCAAAAAAATAACCGACTACCGCGGCAACTACACCACCATAAAACCCAAACATCTTAGCAATTGATAACAACTTGTTATGCCCAAGCCATGCAGCACAATGAGGGCATTGCACCTCAACCGACAAACCTTTACCACGACTGTCATTGACCTTCGCAATTGAAAAAGATTTATAGCAATGAGCACATTGCAGCGACATGATAATTTCCTCAGTTCAATAATGACGGCAAGTGTAACAAATAACCCTAAGAATTGCTGTACTTGGCTACTATAGGCGTTTTCCACTATTATAGGCACAACTCAACGCCAAAGGACGACCTTTCATGCTACGGATTTTATTTACGATATTATTCACCTTAATGGTGTTTATGTCGCCAACAGCTAGCGCAGAACAAGATGCAACAGCACCGATTGTCACCACCAGTCAGTTAACCGACACTCAAAATAAAATCAGCCGATTACAACAAACAATTGATCAAGATACCCGCCTACTGTTTAAAGCAAAAGGTGAATTACGTAACTTTACTGAATATAGGATTAAGAACAAGTCATCTGAATTACGCGATATAATTGCGCAGTTGATCAAAACTCCAGATGAAAACCCGCAATACCTAATCACTTTAGTTCAAAGTCAGCTGGATTTTTTAAACAGTGTCGGGAGTTATTTAGACGATCAAATTATGCTTATGCGTCTTGATATCAAGCAAGGTGATGAAAGTAAGGTTGTCTTAGCTATATCACAACGAGAATTTGAACGAGACCACTATCTCAAGGCACAATTAACCTCGCTGCAATGGGCTAAAACCTTGAATATGGATGTCAGTATTCAACAACAGAAATTAACCGATTTTATGCTCAAACGCGCCGATCATTTCGACAGTTTAGTGCATTACACACAAGATGAATTACAAAAAGCCGTTTCAGAAGCTGAAAGCGCTGGGGCCGATATCACTGCCGAACAAAAAGCAGAGGTGATGGCACTAAAAGAACGTTTAGATCAAAGTAGCTCAAGCCTAGCTGTATCAGCGGGAATGCTCGAAACACTAGGCCAAGATGTCACGGCTTTTAAACAAACCTTGTTTAGCGTGTCTGGTGATATTACCCAAGATGTATTGAACTTCAGTGTCGCGTCTAATCTGCTACAAGGCTGGCTTAACGTCATCAAAGATCAAACCATTAATAATGGTCCTAGCTTAACCTTCAAAATTTTAGTCTTTGTATTTATTTTATTTTTAGCCAGTTTAGTGGCCAAAATTGTCACCAAAATCATCTCGAAAACAGTAAAAGCATCAAAATTACAATTTAGCCAATTACTGCAAGACTTCTTTATTTCGTTGTCCAGTAAGGTGGTATTTGCATTAGGATTATTAATTGCCTTATCACAGCTCGGGTTTGAGCTTGGGCCTTTGCTCGCTGGCTTTGGTATTGCCGGTGTGATTATTGGTTTTGCATTACAAGACACATTATCAAACTTTGCATCTGGGATGATGATCTTAATCTATCGTCCATTTGATGTCGGTGATCTAATTAATGCAGCCAATGTTACCGGTCGTGTGAGTCACATGAGCTTAGTATCAACAACCATCAAAACCCTCGATAACCAACGCTTGATTGTGCCAAACAATAAAATTTGGGGCGATACCATTAACAATATTACTGCCGAGCATCAGCGCCGCGTAGACATGATTTTTGGTATTAGTTATAGCGACAATGTTGAACATGCTGAAACCATTTTAAAAAGTATTGTTGAGCAACACCCTAAGGTGCAAGAACATCCAGAACCAATTGTAAAACTGCACACATTAGGTGAATCTTCAGTCGACTTTGTTGTCAGGCCTTGGGTTAACCCTGATGATTACTGGGAGGTTTACTGGGATATTACTCGTGCAGTGAAAATACGCTTTGATGCTGAAGGCATTAGTATTCCGTTCCCACAACGCGATGTACATATTTATCAAAAATAACCCAGTGCTTAAGCTAATCAAGCTAAATCAATGGCATGCTATGTCGCCTAATGTAGTCAAACATTGTGTCAAAGTATGCTACAACAATGATTAACTGACCTCATCCATTTAGCGGATGAGGTAAATAGCTAAAAATAACACTGGCTCAGTGATTTTGTTCTGTCTTGCTAAGATTCGTTGGCTTTTGATAGCGAGTTGCTTATCAGTTAATGCCGATCTAAAAGTGCTTTAATAAGCATTTATTACCCCTAACTAAGGTTAAAATTAACTTATGACCCAATCTACTTTTAGATTTTCTGATTTTATCGCCGGATTTTGGCGTGCTGATGCTTGGAATATGTCGCCACAGCAACTGCTTGGCTTAATTGAGCATTATCTTGATCTTGGCGTCACGACCATGGACCACGCTGATATATATGGTATGTATCAGTGTGAAACCTTATTTGGTGAAGCGTTAACCCTTAAACCACAGTTACGTCAGCAAATGCAGTTGATCAGTAAGTGTGGCATTAAACCCTTGTTTGATGGCTATGATGGTCGTTATGTTAATCATTACGACACAAGTAAAGCGCATATTATTCAAAGTGTTGAAAATTCACTTACTGAATTAAAAACTGATCACTTAGATGTGTTACTCATCCATCGCCCCGATCCATTAATGAATGCTGACGAAATGGCTGCCGCTTTCGAGCAATTGCATGCCCAAGGTAAAGTCAGCCACTTTGGTGTATCTAACTTTACCACCAGCCAATTTGATTTACTGCAATCACGCCTCAATGCTCCGTTGATCACTAACCAAGTTGAAATATCGCCTTTAGCCATGCAGAGCTTGCATGATGGTGTGCTTGATCAGTGTCAACAACACCGCATCACCCCAATGGCATGGTCTTGTTTGGGCGGTGGAGATCTCCTTTCAGCGAACACGCCCCAAGCACTGAGAATTCGCAATACCCTGCACGATATTGCTCAGCAAGTTGGCGCACAAGACATTAGCCAAGTGATTTATGCTTGGGTTCGTATGCATCCAAGTCGCCCTGCTCCTATTATCGGCAGTGGTAATCTAGAACGTATCACCAGCGCGGTAAATTCAGCTAACATTGAACTTGATCGACAACAATGGTTTAGCATTTGGGAAGCGGCAATGGGCCACTCGGTACCTTAAGTCTGCCATAAAAAAAGCTCAGGTATTAACCTGAGCTTTTTTATGTTCGCAATTGACTTACCACTGACGTTTAAGCCACCTCAGCGAGGTCTATCTGCTTATAAATAGGTAACATCACCCTGCAAATGCGGTCGACGACCTTTGACATCACGTATTTGAAAACGTTTACCATTCTCAGTACTTTCAAATGCAAATGTCACTTCAGACGGCATAAATACAGGTAATTTAAATTCAACATCAACCTGAAAAGGTCGATCACTGATATAAGTCATCAACTGAGATAATGCACGCGCTTTAGACCACATGCCATGGGCCAACACTCGCTCAAAGCCAAAGCGTTTTGACAATAAAGGATGCAAATGGATCAAGTTATAATCGCCCGAAGCTTTGGCATAACGACGGCCTAAGTCATCGGTTAAACGCCATTGCTGGACATTTTCCCATGCCATCTCAGACGCTTTAGGCGGACGAGCCCGCCGCCCAGCAGACTCAATGCGATATAAGTATGTTGATAACGCTTGCCATACGAGCTCTTCTCCAACCAACACTTTTGAAACTAAATCAAACTCAAGTCCAGCATCTGTAGTGCGACTCGCCGAAAGTTCGCACTGCACAGTCAATACTTCATCAGTACGTACAGGACGAAATACACTAATACTATTTTTTAAGTGGATCATTCCAAGCAACGGAAATGTCACGGCTTTATGAGTAAAAATCATCGCATGCAAACGAAATGCCCACACATATAAATACGTTGGAGGTAACACCCTATCATCGTATTCAAAACCACATACAGCGGCATATTGCCGAATTTTCTCTTGCGACAGCACCACATTAGAAGCTTGCACATAAATATTCGGCAGTGGTTGTTGATCCCATCCCGGTTTACGACCAAATAGGATTTTTCGATACAAAGACAACAGCGAAGGCATCGCCTGTAATTCGATAGCGTAGTCGTGACTCACAATGTTGTACCCTAAATAGGCAGCAAAAAGTATGCGCTGCAAAGATGGTTAGTCGATCATTATACCTTAGACTCTTACTGTTGCTAAACCGCTAATTATAAAATGCGTTTAAAGTCGGTTGTCATTGCTGCTTATATTGATTAATCGATAAACTTTTATTTACCCTCTATACACAATCACTGATTTGTCTTTACCTTATTCAGCCTACAGTGCGACAATTACGTTACTCCATATCGGCTCAATAACGTGATGTAACTTAAATCGTGCAAGATAAAAATTTCGATACTCTTAGTCAAAAGTTTGCGCAAAACATCTATGGCACAACTAAAGGTGAAATCCGTGCTGCAGTATTGTGGCGAGACTTAATCCCAGCATTAACTCGCTTGAATAAACCACGATTACGCATTTTAGATGCTGGGGGAGGATTTGGTTTTTTGAGCCAAAAACTGGCGGCGTTGGGTCATGATGTGGTGCTATGTGATATTTCTGAGCAGATGTTGGCCATAGCCCAACAACAGATTGCCGCCTCAGACACAGAATTATCAATCGAGTTAGTGCATAGCCCTATTCAAGCACTAACCGTGCAGCAGTTTGGTCTGTTTGATGTCATCTTATGCCACGCTGTAGCCGAATGGCTCACTGATGCTGAATCGACTTTGCATGGGTTACTAAGCCTGCTAAAACCGAATGGGTTATTTTCGCTGATGTTTTTTAATAAGGAAGCATTGCGCTTTCACAGTTTAATTTCAGGCAACTTTGACTATGTTAAGCGTGATTTTAAGGTTAAAAAGAAGGTTGGATTAACCCCCAACCATCCCCTGTATATTGCAGATGTTCGCGCTTGGTTTGCCCAATGGCAACTGTCGATGATCAGTCAGTCTGGGGTTAGGGTGATTAATGATTACTTAAAAAATAATCTCCCGCCCAACTTCGATAAACATCAGCTTATTGAAATGGAATTGGCTTATTCACAACGTGAGCCATATTTATCCTTAGGTCGATATGTTCATTTTCTTGGTCAATCAAAGCCAATATAAGCATAAAGTTATACTATTATTGGCCCTTGTGGACGCACAACATTCTCCTTAACACTGCAAAAAGGTACAACGGGTGACCGTTGCACCTTGCTGTTTAAGTAAGTCAGGAATGGCTTGCTGACCAACAATATGGCCTGCTCCAACCACAATAAACAGCTGTTTATAATTACGCTGTTGTAGCAACTGGATAATTTTTTGCGCCATAGTGTGATTGCGTTGCCACAGTAATTTTTCAAGCAATTCATTGGCATCGCCCGCTTGCGATTCCATAATGGTTGCCAATGCACTGGCATCGCCTTGGCGCCAAGCATAAATTAAATCAAGCATTTCGGCATCACTGACGTTGATCGAATCATCCAGCATTTGCATCTGGGTCGCGGTTGAAAATGATGAAATTAATTCAAATTGAAACTGCATACTTTCAAGTTCAACTAGGGCTTTGTCACTGCGATTTGCCATAAAATAAGCATCGACGCCTTGGTCTGCGCTATAACCCAATTGCGCAAAACGGCCCATACTAATTTGTGCTGACTGTAACCAGGGAGCATATGGTGCTAATGCCTGACACAAACTTTGATGACTTTGGCAATAAACTTGGCGTGTCACATTAACGTCTGCGGCAATATCGGCAGACAAAGCACCGTACTGCTGTAATAGCGCTCCCGTGTCACCTTGGCTAATATCGGCCTCAACCACGAGTGCATCTGCTTGTTTAAATGCCGACTCAATATGTTGTCCTAATGGGTAAAAATCTTGGCGACCGATATGAATTGAACCCAATAAATACGCTTGCTGTTGTTGATACTCAATTTTATAAAATACTGGCGAATCCAATGCCGTTGCCGATGTAGAGCCAAAACACAGTAGAAATACCACTAAACTAAAGCTATATCGCTGTAAACGACGATAAATCATCCCTATATTAAAAATAAGCGGACTTTTCCTTGTTGCCAGCATAGCGGCTCCTTATAATTAGCTTTATTATTTACAAATGCACTATGAGGCAATTATGCCGTACACCAATGTTTTTCTACAGATAAAAGAAAACCTGCAAATAGCCTATAGACAAGCGATTGACTCTGATGCTCGCCTTGACGAATTGCGTAAAGCAGGACATGGTAAGTTTGTGGCTATCTTTACTGAAGATCAAGGATTTACGGAAAGTAGCAACCGTTTCTTGCCCTATGTACAAGAATTGGTAGCTGAGTTTGATGCGATGCAGAGTAGTACTCATGTCGCACCTGAAACTCTCGAAGCCTTTGTCAAAAAACTTGCGACTTTACTGCAAACGCTGCAAGTATTTAAACTGTCTAAATAATCTTTATGCTCCTGCGGAATCTTCATGCAGGAGCAACCTTAGTTGATATGACCTTTACATGTTGCGGCGACAATCATTGATAAAACCCAATGGCGACAATCAAGCGTAACCAGCGTCACTGGCACATTTGGTTATCAACAACGATTCATCAAGTCACTACAGATAAAACAGACAACCCCTGCACTAAATCAACCTTATCGATATAATCCTAAGTACTGTCGCCAAGGGCTATAGTTTAGGTGCGACACTCTTTTGTAACCAATCGGTAAATAAAGTTGTTTCGTACTGAAATGGTCGGTCATTAAAGCGATGTGAGTTAGACATAAAACTCATATCTGTGATTTTCTCATCACCAACAATAATCACCTTGTCACCTTCTTTAATCGTGTAACTAAAGGTGGCTCTGGGTGGGTATAAATCTTTTACAACACGTAAATCACCCGGCGTGGCACCAAATGTTGGTCGCATGTCTCCCGCTAGATCAAAGTTAGTCACTGTCATTTGCAGTGTCTGTCCTGGCTTGAGGTTTTTTTCGGCTTCTTTATTGATATTCTTGGTTAAAGTGTCAAATAAACGGTTTTCAAATCGTGACTGAAGCTCGTTAGAAGTTCTGATATCACTGAAATCTTTTGGATTTTGCCATTCAATTTTTACCAGCCCAACTTCAGTAACAGGATTAGGTGGTGGCGCATCTTCAGCCATAACAATTTGGGATACTAATACCGAAGCTAGCATTATATATTTTACATTCATAATTGACCTCCTGAGACTTAGGCGCTTGTGATAACACAGGTTTAAACGGCTGCTTTAGATAACGCTATTCAGCTTCTGTTAAAGCAACTTTGACCATATTTGCACGCCGATACTTATCATCAAATCAAATGTTAGCCATTAAGCTATCATCACTATAAATTGACTATAGTCCTCATAAGCTGAACCAAAGCTTAACAACGCCTAAGATCAAGCGGTCCACTAAAATGGAAAACGCGCACTCAATAAAGGATAGGTTTGACGCATAATTTTTGGTTTAGTGCTAAATTTTTTCCCTTCTGGAGTACTGTGTCCTGAGGGTAAGAATGGCAGCTCTAAGCCAGTGCGGTCTTCGTAGACTTGTCCTGCAATCAAATCATAATCTTCAACAAACGGGTAGGCATAATCGTCCACTAACGGCCAATGTTCTAATTCCCCTAAGCTATCTGGATTGGCGATAATCTTGTTGTACCATTGCTGACCTAACGACAATAAAAAACACCTAAACTCAGTAAAAGCATCATCAGAATCGCAACCTGTCACTATGTATGCTGCTCCCCAAATCGACCAGGAATAACTGCGACGTAATTGTTGGCCTAATATTTTATCGAATGCCTTGAGTGCTTCATCGTCCAAGCTTTCTAATTGCTGGCGTAAACTCAGGGTGAGATCTGCAGAAGACTGCTCAGGTTTATCGCGGGTCACTAGCGCCCAAAAATGTGTTTCTGTCATCAAAATATACCCATCACTCTGTTTTGTGCGATATTCTACCTCAAATTCTCCAGTACGATGATCAATATGAACCAAAATTCAGCCCAACGAATGCCCGTTAGAGTGATGATCCTTATCTCACTGTATGTTGTACTCACTCTTGTTGCTATTTGGCGCGCGATCACCTTTGAAGCCTTTGACTTATTAACTCTGGGAGTGATACCGGTTTTTATTGGTTTACTAATACGTGCGCCATGGACAAAAGTACTGCTACTCAGCTATGTCGCCTTACAAAGCCTAGGGTTAGTTGCAATGACAACAACGGCGTTGATTGCCTATCAAATCACCCCTGAAGACGTCAAACTGGTATTTCGAGGCTATAATATTCCATTAATTCCGCTATGGTTATTACTGTTAAGTGTGGTGGTGTTTCAATGGTGGGTTGGTCTGTCGAACGCGACCAGAGACTATCTTGCTCAAAAATAAACACCAAGTGCTATAGGCCTAGCTTAACTATCATCTCTAGCATTTTTTTAGTGTACAATTTATTCACACATGCAACATTAAAAATAATACTAATAATAAATATCTGTGGAACGTGAATTATGACTAGCTTATCTCCAAGTGAATTATCCATCCTATTACTTGAGCCTTCCGAGACTCAACGTAAGATCATTATTACTCGCCTTCAGCAAGAAGGTGTCAGCAGCATCCAAACTGCCGCAACCATTGCTGAAGCTAAAGAGATAATCCATCGCCATAAACCAGACTTAATTGCCAGCGCACTGCATTTTATCGATGGCGAAGCCACTGAGTTATTGCAGTACATTAAAATGACTCCAGCATTGAGTGATATTCAATTTATGCTGGTTTCCAGTGAGTGTCGTCGTGAACAGCTAGAAATTTTTAGACAATCAGGCGTGGTGGCTATTTTACCAAAACCATTTAATGCCGAACACTTAGCTACGGCACTTAACTCAACCATTGATTTACTGAGCAATGACGAGCTCGATTTAACCCACTTTGATGTTCACAGCATTAGAGTATTGGTGGTTGATGATAGCCGAATGGCACGAAATGTTATTAAGCGCACCATAGGCAATTTAGGCATACAGCTAATTACTGAGGCTGTTGATGGTGAACAAGCGATTAGCCTAATGAAAGACAATATGTATGATTTAGTGATCACTGATTACAATATGCCCTCGGTAGACGGACTTGCACTGACTCAGTACATCCGTAACCACAGTCAACAATCTCATATTCCAATCCTAATGGTATCGTCAGAAGCCAACGACACTCATCTGAGTAATGTATTTAGTGCTGGCGTCAATGCGCTTTGTGACAAGCCTTTCGAGCCGCAGTTAGTTAAGAAAATTCTTTATCAGCTCTTAGAAGAGTAACAACAAGGCAAATAAAGACATTATTTGTGCTAATTTTGCTTTAAAACCATTACAGATACTGAATTTATGGGATAAAGTGCTTTTAAACCAGCATCGCTTGTGGCATGTTAATCATGTTTTAAAAAAACACTTCTATGGAAAGCAGAGAATATCAATATGAACAAAAGTGAATTAATTGCAAAAATCGCTGAAAATGCGGAACTAACAAAAGCTGAAGCTGGCCGCGCTCTAAAGTCTTTCGAACAAGCGGTAACTGAAGCCATGAAAAATGGTGATAAAATTTCTATTGTTGGCTTTGGTTCTTTTGAAACCACTCAACGTGCCGCGCGTACTGGTCGTAATCCACAAACTGGCAAAGAAATTCAAATCGCAGCAGCTACAGTGCCTAAGTTTAAAGCTGGAAAAACACTAAAAGATAGCGTTAATTAATTATTCGTTTACTCTTTTTTTGCTAGAAACCTCCTTTATGGAGGTTTTTTATTGCCTGCTTTTTATATTTATCCTCTGCAAACAATATTATCTCTTAATTCAACATCAACGAATATTGGGATGCTGAGCACTGTTGCACAAAAAAGGGGCGAGCTTGCATCATTAAGTTGCAACAAATATGCAACAAAATGATCCATAAATACATAAGCAGCTGACTTTAATAAGAAAATAGAGTTGGCATGCGATTCGCTAATTAATATTCAGACAAACCAACATTGAGTTCATTTAGTGACACATAAATGCCTCATTGATAATAAAACGTTAAGGGATGAAGATGAAAAAATCACTATATCAAGCAATTGCATTATCAACAGGCTTATTACTGAGTGGCTCTGCCCTTGCTGAAGTTACGGGTAATATTGGCGCAACATCAAACTATTTATGGCGTGGCACCACACAAACTAATGATGCGGCTGCGGTTCAAGGTGGCATTGATTATGCTCATGACTCTGGTTTTTATGCTGGCACTTGGGTATCTAATGTCGATTTCGGTGATGAAACCAGTTACGAGTTAGATTTGTACGGCGGTTATGGTGGTAACTTTACTGAAGACTTAACTTACGACATTAGCTACCTTTATTATGCTTACCCAGATGCTGGTGGCAGTATTGATTTTGGTGAAGTCGCGCTCACTCTTGGATGGAAATGGCTAGATGTTGGCTATTCTAAAGTAATTAATGCTGATTCAGGTGTTTCTGGTGCCAGTGACGAAACAGATTGGAGCTATATCCAGGCCAATGCCAGCTTCCCGTTAACAGAAAAGCTCAGCGTCGCATTCCACTATGGTTATTCACAAGGCGATGTAGTTGAAGATTTGTTCGGTGACACTTATGCAGACTACAACGTCACATTAAGTGCTGAAACAGACATAGGTACCGTATCCTTCATGGCTTCTGATACTGACTTACCAGACAATGATGCAAAAGTTGTTTTAGGCTACTCTTACGGGTTTACACTATAACGAGTAACACCATTACTGGCTCGCTTTATGAGTATATCAACGCCACCTCATTAACAGGTGGCGTTTTTCTATCTGTAGCAGATAGAAGCAGTATTCTCTGGCGACATCATGGCATAGATAATACTTGTTTAAGCATGCACTCTTCGCACTTGGCTTTATGTTTTACTAGCAAGAAATACATTTACTGCTAAGCTCAAAACGAAGGGTAAAAATAGCTGTCCAATTAAGGAAAAATATTTTACTTCCCTATTAACGTTTTTTTAGTTAGAAAATGCTCATTGAATTAATACCACGCTTTTATTTTACATGAGGGTTTTGTGATGGCTAATATTAGTGAAATAGTGCCTGATGACACAGAAATAGATGCGATGACGACGCCTAGAAACGTTAAGTCTGCCGAAAGTTTACAGCATA
This sequence comes from Shewanella sp. SR43-8, assembly GCF_014163775.1. Classification (NCBI taxonomy): domain Bacteria; kingdom Pseudomonadati; phylum Pseudomonadota; class Gammaproteobacteria; order Alteromonadales; family Shewanellaceae; genus Shewanella; species Shewanella sp. SR43-8. The sequence goes on from NZ_JACJDX010000003.1 coordinate 283,347, forward strand.
AACGCCAAGTGAAACGAAGATTAGAAGATTTTCTCGAACAAGCCCAATTACGCAAAGCAATTGGTGACGATGACTTTTTCTAAAAAATAGGGATAAACGCTTATAGCGTTTATCCCTGTCTGTATTATCATCTTTATCTCAGCGGATGTTAGGCGCTGATCAATATGTTATACGCTTTTAATTTGTTCGCGCCGCATATGCTTACCCGCTTGGGTTTGGGTGAGCAGCAGCTCGGCTTTGGCCCCTAGATAGACATAGATTCCCAGCCCTACCAACAAGCCCACTACGGCTAACATCATTAAAATTGCTGGCTCAATATATTGCTTTTCCCCTAGCGACGCTTTAAACATAGTCAACAAGGCTTCGATTGAAATCGCAATCAAAATGGTCGAAATAAACCGCGTAATCGTTCGTCGAGTTGAACTGTGACGAAAAATATCTTTGTGCATCAATACTTCTTCTTCCAAAATGGTTTTACCCAAATCAAAAATGGCTAATGCCAAGGTAAGAAAAATAATAATGCCGAAGGGTTGCAATGGATCATGGGTAGCAGAAATTTGGCTAAAAAGGGTATAAATGTCACGAACTACAGTCCACATTAGCACGCTCACTAACACAAAAAGGCCCAGTACAATTGCAGCATAAATACTTTTAAAAAAAGGCGACATTTTGCGTCTAGCACTGTCACCCATCATAAACTCAATTAAGCGCGTTAAGTTGACATCAATAACCACAATTACCACTTGCCCAGACGCAGATTTAATCATTTGTGATGCAGACAAACACAAGCCACCACCAGAATTAGACAAATAAGGTCGAGTAATATGCACAGTATCAACCGCAGTCAATTGGGTAAAGTAAGGCCGCTGACTTCGATCTGCACGGTCACCGCAATTCATTAATTTAACCTGCTGGTTAATGACGCTGATATTGGGGCAAATCTGTATGCCCTGAGCATTCAATAAATAAATCAGTTCCACGAAGGGATAGCTTATCGCCATATCTTCAAAAATTTTAGCCGATATAGGTTGCTCGAATAAATTAATATCGCCCACACCAATCAAAATAGACTCTAGTAGCTCGTGCACTAAATGCTCATATTCATGATAACGCTCAATCACACTTAAATAGCTCATCGCTGCCATAAATTTTCCTTTTAATTATTACTACTTTAGGTAAAGCAGTTTTAATGCCAAGAAAATAATTGAATATTTTTAGTAACTTAAAAAAACCACCCTTAAGACATTGCTATACGCCATGATAAATTGCACTAAAATAGTGCTGACTAGATGGTTATTTTTTCATTGCAGTTTTATGATCAACATCTGCTAATATGGCCGCTAGCACTACTAACAACTTCTCTAGATTAGGAAAAGACAATGTCTGACTCTTTATTGCGTTATCAACAAGATATTCGTCGTTTTTCTGATGAATTAATTCGCATCCAAGCGCCAATTAAAATTTTAGACTCAATAAAATGGCCAAGACAAATTGAAGATGATTTTTTAGCGCAAAAAAGTAAACAATTACCCAACGTTAGTAATGACTTTTATCAGTCAATTCCGCTATCGTTTAACGCAGATCAAACTCAAACAGACCTGCAAGGTTTAAAAACTGCCGTTGAGCGTGGTTTAGGTAAACGCGATAAATTAGGTAAAATTTTACTGGCCAATATTGATCAATATCGCATAGTAATAGACATGCTGCATAATCGTGGCAAGCCGATGTTTGGTAAACTGAGCCAAGAGCTTTACGGCAGTGCCAGCCACAAATTACATGGCGATCGCCATACATTACGCCAACTGGGCGATCGCTTAAGCCATATATTTTCTTTGCCAGCGGCGCGCCACATGAATAGCCGCCATCCTAAGATTGTAACGGCACCAGAAGCGGTAAATGTCCTCAGCGAACGCTTAGTGAAGTATTTTCATAATGATGAAATTCACGTTAAATTGAGTGATGGTATTGTGTCCGATGCCGCCGTCGGTGGCGATACGGTTAAGCTCAATACTCGCGCCATGTTCAGCGAATCAGATCTGAATATCTATGAAGTTCATGAAGGCTGGGTTCATGTGGGCACCACACTCAATGGCCGAGCTCAACCTCATGCCACTTGGCTCAGCGTTGGATCACCACGCGTTACCGCTTCGCAAGAAGGCTTAGCTGTGCTCATGGAAATGCTCACCTTAAGCTCAAATCCGGGCCGCGCTCGACGTATTAGCGATCGAGTATCTGCGGTAGACATGGCAGAGAAAGGGGCTGATTTTATTGAAGTGTACCGCTATTTCAGGGACCTTAATTTAAGCTCAAAAGACAGCTATCGGGTAACTCAACGGGTATTTCGTGGTGGCATGGTAGGCGGCGGTAGCTTTTTTACTAAAGACATCTCTTACGTGCGCGGTTATGTAGAAAATATTAACTTTATTCGTAGTGCCATCAGCACTGGGCTACCTGAGTTAATCCCTATGCTATTTTTAGGCAAATTAGCCATTGAGGATATTCCGGTACTGTACCAAGCTTATCAAGAAGGTATTATTGCCCACCCTAAGTATTTACCTCCGATGTTTGAAGATATTAGCGGGCTTTATGCTTGGTTTGGTTTTGCCTCAGGAATAGGCAATATCGACCTCAAAGGGGTGCAACGCCATTTTGCTCGCCAATTCAAAAATGTTGTTCCAAGTTCTGCCGTCGACTTATTTGAAGACTCAGAGTTTGATAACAATTTCGAATAAACCACAGTGATAATGTAATAGGTTAAGTGCGCGATAGTCACACTTAACCTATTAAAAATAAAAATAAACTTCTTTTAAATGATGCAGGTAACGCTCACTATATTGCACTAATAGACACTAAGTAACGAATCTATCTAAATGCCTCGGTCGATGACATACGCCTCACCATTACACTCTAAATACACAGCACACGATGGGTAATTAACTTTGCCGCATTGCTTCATAACAATGGCATTTCCACCACGTTGTTTCACTTGTAATTTGAGCGATTTAGTCATTGAAGACAAGCTAGGGAGATCATCTAACTTATCAGGATCCGATGAGACTTCACAATATGAAGTGGTCACATCGCCTAGAAACTTTGCTTTGAACCGGGATATTTCTCCAGAGGTATAAGTATCAATCTCTGCTATCTTGGCATTGCCAAGCGCAATGGTACCCGCATTTGTTCGCAGCGACAGATTAGAACACCCGGACAAGAGCATCACCATCAATAACGCTGCGCTTGATACAGCAAAAGTAAGATGTTTCATAAAAATCCTTTTAAGGAAGCATGTTCATCTATTTACCAATGAACATGCTTAACCACAATTGCGAAATATTAACGTGAGTCGTTAACTAGACGAGTTTAAGCGTTAGCTTTCAAAGCTCGTTGCTTAATAAAATACTCACGAGTTAAGCCAAACACCACAGGACTTAACAACACCAACGCAATTAAGTTTGGAATCGCCATCATCGCATTTAATGTGTCAGCTAATAACCAAATAAACTCTAACGAACTGACTGCACCTATCGGTACAACTAAGGTCCAAATTAGACGAAATGGTTTGACGGCTTTATCACCTAAAAGGTATTGGACACATTTTTCACTGTAAAAACTCCAACCTAAAATGGTGGTAAAGGCAAATATAGCCAATGCAATTGCCACAATATAATTTCCCATAGGCAATGCATTTGAAAATGCCAATGAGGTTAACGCCGCGCCATTTTCACCTGATGTCCACGCACCAGAAACCACAATAGCCAAACCGGTAATTGAACACACAATAAGGGTGTCAATAAACGTGCCTAACATAGCGACTAAACCTTGTTTTACAGGATTATTAGTTTGTGCTGCGGCATGAGCAATCGGGGCACTACCTAAACCAGCTTCATTGGAAAATACGCCTCGCGCTACACCAAATCGAATTGCAGCCCATACCGCTGCGCCTGCAAAACCACCTTGGGCTGCGACCGGGTTAAAAGCACTTTCAATAATTAACAGAAAAGCCGCGGGTACTTGCGCTGCATTAACAATCAATACCGCTAAACCCGCAGTAATATAAAACACTGTCATTAATGGCACTAGCTTACCAGCTACTTCTGCAATACGCTTAATACCGCCCATCAGTACCGCACCAACCAGCACCATTAACACCACGCCGGTCACCCAACTAGGCACGCCAAAATTACTGCTCATCGCATCCGCAACCGAGTTAGCTTGTACGGTATTACCAATACCAAAACCAGCAATAGAGCCAAAAATAGCAAATGCAGTACCTAACCAAGCCCACTTACTGCCTAAACCGTTTTTGATGTAATACATAGGGCCACCAACATGGTTGCCATTAGCATCTGTTTCACGAAACCTCACCGCCAAAACAGCTTCCGAAAACTTAGTCGCCATACCCACGAGCGCCGTACACCACATCCAAAATAGCGCACCCGGACCACCAATAAAAATCGCCGTTGCCACACCCGCAATGTTACCGGTACCAATAGTGGCTGATAATGAGGTCATTAATGCATTAAACGGGCTGACATCACCCTTTTCGCTATCATCTGTAACCTGACGACCCGCCCATAACAATCTAAAGCCTCGATTTAGCTTTAAAATAGGCATGAATTTTAAGCCAATCGACAGAAATAGCCCGACACCTAAAATCATAATTAGCATGGGAACACCCCATACTATACCGTTAACCATATTGACAAATTGTGTGACTGCTTCCATGTAAAAACCTCATAATGAGTAATGATTTATGTCTAAAGTTATAATTATTATTAACTAACCTCACCTCGCGGATAATAGACAGGATAAAACGTTTAAACGGGAGTCATACCAAATCTACAAAATCAAACCTACACTGTGCTTTACTCACCAGGCTGTTTGAAAACCGTTTATTATCCAAAACTGAGGTTAATTATCTTCTGATTCCCCCTCAACAGCCCAACTCCGTTGAAAAACAATCATTTTAGATTACCTCGATTTCGTTAATCATAGCAACCATGTATATGTGACTAGCGCCAACTTCAATAATACCGTCCTAAAGTCATCAGAAGATCCCCCTATTAATATAAATCGCGCATTGTTCTGCCATGACACAAATATGCATTCAGAGACGGTTATAGATAAGTACCAATATTGGTTTATAGGTCGATAAATAAAATATTAACTTACTTGGGAAGGACAAGAGCGAGGACATCAAAGCAGCTATTGATTGGCGTTAAGTGTTTATATGCCAAGTTAAGCCGCTTCGAAGCGGTAACACAAACCATCACTCAAATAGCATTGAGATTTCGCTAATGAGTAATCTAAGGTTAGGGTGAATAAATTTCAACGGCATCAATATCAGATTGTTGCACTAATTTAGCCATACAAGACTGACAAACACATTGATTATTGGGTAAATCAACCCCAGAAGATGTTGCGTTAAACTGCGCAATAACTGAGGGCATATCCACTGTTTGCTTAGCGCACCAACATGCATCTATGGCTAATCCTTGCTCCATGGCACAAGCATTATCTTGTTGGCACAGTGGGCACAATTGTGCAGCAAAGGTGAATAATGTCATTGCCCAACCTATGAGGTAATAATAAATAAAAGCTAAGATCAACATACTGCCATTTCTGATCGCTATGCTCAATAAGCTCTGTCTAAGTAATGTGTACACTTACAAAAAAGCCCATTAAGCGTTCACTCAATGGGCATCATTCATAGGTTTATCTTAATTCAGATAGATATCAAGGCTTAACTGTATTTTTAAGCGGAAAAACCGGATACGAATCAGTCCCTAAAATAGGCTTACCAGCAACCGATTGGCCATAATAGCCCTGGTGCTGATGGTATGTGGCTTGAGTCTTACTCACATCACCATTAAAACGAGGATCTTGTGGGCGATCAAACGAATTAACATAAGCGGCAACATCCCAAGCTTGCTGAACAGTAAGCTGGACACTTTTACCTAACGGCATATTTTCATAAATAAAATCAGCAGCCGTATTTACGCGATGCATTCCAGCGCCCCAGTTGAAGCTTTGAGGTCCCCATAATGGCGGCAAGGCAGCAACCCCAGCGATTATTTGTCCTTGACCATCTTCGCCATGACAAGTTTGGCAATGAGCTTGATAAACAATCATACCGCGCTCCGGCGCATAGGCTAATTCTGGATCTGGCGCTTTAGGAAAGCCCCGTCCAGGTAACTGACTTAGCGCTTTGGTATCTAAATTTTTGGCAATGGCCTCTGGCATCGGGAAATCATCCCGCATTGCACCTTTCACTAATTCAGCATCAGATAACTCAGGCACAGGGCCGCTAACGTTATATTGTGCCATTAATCCACTCATGCCTAACCAGTATGAATAAGCAGATATTGCCACTAACTCAGGAGAACCAGACTCGGGCGCTTTACCGTTCATTGAATAAGTAAAACAACCTTGAACACGCTCTTGAAAGCTGTTCACTTTATCATTTTTCTTACGATAGGCCGGATAGGCAAAATATGCCCCCCATAAAGGCGACGAATTAGCTTGTTGCCCTGCATTCATATGACAATTAGCACAACTGAGTTGATTACCAACGTACTTATCTCTAAGCGTTTGAGTATTCACGAACAATTGATAACCTAGGCGAACTTTGTCACCAAAAACTCCCGCAGGAATATCGGTTAATGACGCAGGTTGTAGATAGTTCTCACCCACTTTTTTAGGTACTGCAGGCAATGCCGCTTGGCGATCAGGTAGTGCTGCTGAAGCTGTAGCAGGGACTTCAGTTAACATTTCATTGGCCTGTAAAGGCAAGCTAAACAGGACACCAATGCTCAATAGCGATAATAATTTCATAGCCATGTCCTTATTTTATATTGGCAAAATACTGCGATAATCCATCGATTTCGGCAGCTGTTAATTTCCGCGCAATATTACCCATCATATTGTCAACATCACCGGTTCGAGTGCCGTCTTGCCAAGCTAATAGTTGGGTCTTGATGTAACTGGCTTGCTGGCCTGCTAAGCGAGGGAAATTGCCTCCGCCAATTGCCGATGGCCCATGACAACTGGTACACGCCGGAATAGTTCGCGACCAATCGCCTTGAAAGGCTAATCTTTCAGAGGGATCACTAATGGCAACCTTGTCACCGCGAAATTGCAGCGAAATATCAGCAACTGGCTGTTGGCTAAAATATTGTGCCACTAGGCCAATATTATCACCTTGTACCGTGGCAGCCATTGCTAGCATGGTGGGGTTTTGACGTTTACCGGCATGAAACAACTTGAGTTGATTGGTAATGTATTCAGCCGATAAACCAGCTAAACGAGGGCCAATGATATCAATTCCTTGACCTTGAGCACCATGACAAGAAGTACATAACTGAGCGGCGGGTGGAATGGCTTGTTGAGGTTCTGCAGCATTTGCTTGCACAATATTAACTATGGTTAAGCCAGCCAATACACTGAGTACATAAAAGGATGTTTTCATCATCACACCTTTTTAGTTATTAATTGTTGTTAATATACCATAGGCTATAAATATGAAAAAAAGAATACGGCAAACGTCGAATACTCACACAAAAGGCCATAAATATTAAACAAAAAACCCGCTAATGAAATCATTAACGGGGTTAGAGACTATGACCACTGCGTCTGTTGCTATCGACTTAGCAGCCATTCTAATTTAACTTTTTTGAATAGGACGGCCTATTCAACGCTAAGCTATTTACGCTTAGTTCAAGGCAAAAGGCGCAATTTAATGGTTTAAATGAATGAGCATTTTTGCAACGATAAAATAGGCGTAGAGTCGTTATGCCTGTTTACTTTGGACGCACACCTAACGTATGGCAAATAGCATAAGTTAATTCGGCACGGTTAAGAGTATAAAAATGAAAATCTTTAACCCCTTCACGAGACAATACTTTTACCATATCAATCGCAACGTTGGCTCCAACTAACTGACGAGTTGCAGGGTCGTCATCTAAACCTTCAAATTGGCGATGTAACCAATGTGGAATCGCCACGTTAGTCATTCCAGCAAAACGTTTAGTTTGCTTAAAGTTAGTCACCGGCAAAATGCCAGGGATAATTTCAACATCTATGCCAGCGGTGACACAGCGATCGCGAAAACGTAAATAGGATTCAACATCAAAGAAAAACTGAGTAATGGCACGGTTGGCGCCCGCATCAATTTTTTTCTTCAAGTTAATTAAATCAGCCTGAGCGTTACGCGCATCTGGATGAACCTCAGGATACGCCGCAACCGAAATATCAAAATCTGCCACTGAACGTAATAAACGTACTAAATCATTAGCAAAGCGAGTTGGTTTTGGGCTGCCTTCAGGCAAATCACCACGTAAGGCGACAATGTCTCTAATACCTGAATTCCAATAATGCTTTGCCAGTTCAACTAACTCTTCATCACTAGCATCAACCAAGGTTAAATGCGGTGCCGCTAGAAGATTCGTCTCTTTCTGAATACGTTCAATCACGCTATGAGTACGATCACGTACGCCGGAATTGGCACCATAAGTAACAGAGACAAATTTAGGATTTAACGGCTCTAAACGACGAACTGAATTCCACAGGATCTCTTCCATCTCTGGCGTTGATGGCGGGAAGAACTCAAAAGAAACATTAATATCATTCAGCTCAGACAAGCTCTGATTTAACGACTGGGCATGTTGCGCATGATGAAAAGCCATAATGTATTCCTTCAACTTCAGTAAAACTTAGGAGCCAATACCAATTAACTAACTTTTAACTTAGCCGTTTGGACGTCTATATGTCCATATACTAGTTTAACTGCATCCTAAGTCAAGCTAAAATACCATCAATTAACCAATTTAAGTCTACAGCTCAATCGCAAGCAATAACGCGAGCGCTAACTAAACCAGCCACATCCTTTGAACCACAATAAAAATGACTACAGACCGACTATAAGTGTTCACTGTATTCCTTTTAGTGCCTAACAGCTCAAATCAGTTACGCTGACATCTGCATATGTCTGCAAGCCTTTATCAAATCACTGTGTGATAAACCATCAAACTGACAATAAATGAGTTTCTTATGCGGTTAATAAAAAGCGAGTGTTACTCTGATGAAGCTGGTTAGCTTATTTAATCACTTGATATATTTTAAGTTTCTCTGCAAAAATGCTCAAAAGTAACCTCAAAAACATTTCCCATGACATAAAAAAGCTACCATCTAGGTAGCGTTAAAGTAATACGGATATCGTTAAACAAATTACTCGTAATCAGTAGAGTAAGTTTCTTCATAGCTGTGCGAGTAAAGTTCAAACAAGTTGCCAAACGGGTCTTCTAAGTAGACCATTTGTGCTAGCTTACTGTCGTCTTCTGGGTGGTAGCGCATAATGTCCATTCTTACTTTACCGCCATATTGCTCCGTACGCGCAATAGCGCCTTCAAAGTCATCTGTTTGCAAACAAAAGTGGAAGATACCAAGACGGGTAAAATCAACTTCGTGACGTTGTTGACGGTCGATCATTTCAAACATCTCCACACCAATACCATCAGTCGTGACTAAGTGTGCAATGTTAAAGCCTTTAAAGCCTTCACCAAAAACGGCCACACACATTCTGCCAATAGCGGTTTTACGTTCTTCTTGAACCTTAGTGTTACCCATCACCACTCTTAGTCCCAGCGCTTTAGTATAAAACTCAACCGCTTTATCCATGTCGCCAACCATCAAACCTACATGATTCATTTTCATAACTTACTCCTAAAAACTATTGATTCGTCTTTGTTCGATGGCGTAATCTTACGGCGGACAGTGAATGAATAAAAATTATCAAAACTTATCTAATTGATAATTTAAATTTATAACACTTTGATAATCACAAAATAGAGATTCTCAAGCAATGATGTAGCTTTAGCCAACAAGACAAATTCAACACAGCAGAGAGCTTGAGAACCAACGAGTAGAAATCAAGCAACGGGTTTAATAGGTGAGTGATTAAGCGCAGAGGCAGTGCAGGAAACTTGATGACCCTAACTAATTGTCAACAAGCTTATTTGGTCAAATAAGCTAATGTTGTTTATTAATTGGTGAGAGGCTCATATTCTTTAGGGAGATGAATGGCTCTGTCTTTCTATTTCGAGATCAATTAATAATGCGCTATGTGCATCATTTGCGGCATATCTTTTCTGATGATCGTGTAGGGGGAATATTGACCAATTGGATTGTTGTGCACTCTTAGATAGCCGTTGATTAAAAAACATCGCAACCGCAACTCTAGCGCCAACGCGTTGTTTAACTTGCGCAAAACGCATCACCTTTGAAGAGAGTTCTTCTGTATTGATTAATTTAATGCCAAATTTTCTAAAAAGAAGTTTTTTATCTTCTTTCAATCCAAAACCTACCTTCCTTATTGTCGGGTCAGATAATATTTCAGCAATTGCAGTAAAGTTTTCATAAAATTTTGTAGGAAATAAGAATACTTTAGATTTTGTGGCTATCTGGATTAAATGAGGTCCATCACTGACCTCACCTTTTACAAAACAAGGTTTGCTCTCTGTATCAAACCCTAAACAAGAATGAGTTCTTAACTCCGCTATTGCATTTATAGAGTCGGCTTTGTTTGTAACGACGATGATATTCTCTAAACTAATACCGTCATAAAGGGGTAAATCTCGAATTTGTTCCTTTGTTGGCCTTTGCATTGGATATCCTTTTGCCCAGAGAGTCAGTACTCATGTGTGGCGATATTGATAAGAGCATAAATCGCTAGTTGGCTTTATCCATAACGGTAATGCTAACTAACATTGAGGCCGTTGAAAACTTCCCATAACAGAATACGTGAGCAGTAGGATAAAACCCTGTCGCGAAGTGTTCGCTTTCCAGGAAATGTTGATCGGGCGCTAAGGGTTTGCAAAAGAGTATAAGCGCCCTACCCCTTTACTCTGTTATGAGCCAAGCAACACTAAGCTGGCTGGCCGCTGGCCATAAGTACAAAGCAATAAATAATAGTGCTGGATTCCGGCTCACAAGCATTGCCGGAATATGACGAAATAATGAAGTGTTGAGATGACGAAATAGTGAAGTGTCGGCATGACGTTGATGGCCGCAGGCCAAAAAAGCTAAACCCCGGCTCCAAAGCGTTACCGGGATGACAGCTTAATTGACTTACTCTTGCAATAGGTCTTTGCAGATATGCACTAAATCGGACTGCACCGCTGCAGCAGTCACCTCACGCCCGGCCCCTGGTCCGCGGATAATCAAAGGGTTACCTTGGTAAAACGTACTGCGAATAACAAACACATTATCGCCTGGGGTTAAATTGGCATAAGGATGATGATTATCCACCCACTGCAAACTCACTTCAGCTTGTAACTTACCTTCCACTTTATCCAACGAAGCCACATAGCGCAGTACTTTATGTTGCTCTGTTGCGGCGACATATTGCTGCAACAAACCATCATCTAATTCACTGATGCGTGATAAAAAGTCTTCAAGTGATAACTCTGCTAAGGCTTTGGGCACTAACGAGTTAAGACTGATATCATCTAATTCTATCGCCAAACCAATCTCGCGCGCCAAGATTAACAACTTACGTTGCATATCGCGGCCCGACAAGTCATCACGCGGATCAGGTTCTGTAATACCTAAACTTCGAGCGTGGAGTACTAATTCAGAAAACGGTTTACTGCCGTCATAATTTTCGAACAACCAACACAAGGTGCCGGAAAATATGCCACCAACGGCCTCAATTGTGTCGCCACTGTTACGTAAATCATTTAATGCATGTTGTATTGGTAAACCGGCGCCACAACTCGCGTTATAACGCCAAAACAAGCGACGATTACTGAGTTGCAGTTTTAATTCGCGATAAAAAGGTAATGGCCCAGAGCCGGCTAATTTATTCGCGCTCACCACATGAATTCCGCGGGCAAATAACTCTGGATATTGTAAGGTTAACGCTGCACTGGCACTGATATCGAGTGCGACGATTTCATCGCATGACAACAGCGCCAACTGATCAAACAATTTGTCATAATCCCATTCAATGCCGTGCTGCTGATAATCTTGTTGCCATTGCTCGAGGTTAATTCCGTCATTAGAGATTAAGGCTTTTTTCGAGCCGACTAAACCCACTAACTCAACAGTAGCCTCAAGTTCGTGATCCAATGCAGGGCTTGCGCGTTTAAATAAATCAATCCACGCCTCACCTATATTGCCCACGCCCAACAATAACACTCCGATGCGCATTCTTGGCCCAGCGCAACGACGATGCACTTTCTGAGTCAATAAGCTCACTTGAGCTTGCGGCACTAAGGTGACTAAACTCAGTGAATCTTGATAAACAGGTTTAGCATCGCGGCTAAGTAATCGGGCAAAACTGCGTCTAAAGTGATGCGCATCAGCACTGACAAGGGCCACTAGACCTAAATCAGTTTGGGCAATTAACTCGTCAATACCAAACTCACTGCTGTATTGCGTTAATAAGGCCTGTACTTGTTTCTGGCACTCTAGGGTAAGCGCAAGTTCAATCTTATTCTGTGCTAGCGACCAATAAGCTAAAGGCGTAATGCCAACGTTATCTAAAATAGTCAGTAACGGCTCAATGTCAGCGTTCATTTTAAAACTAAACAACACCACTTCATTTAAGTTAGTCACAACGGGTGCACTGGCTGATGAACTCAGTGGAGCAATTAAGGTAAAGTCAGTGTGTGAAGCATAACTGGACCGCACGGCTAAACTTACGTGAGTATTAAACAATGGCTGTAAGGTACGTGAGTGCAACACAGGCGAGCCTAGACGAGCTAAGCGATCCGCTTCTGCTAGTGACATACTCTTGAGTAATTTAGCGTCATTAATTTTATTCGGGTCGGCGTTAAATACCCCTTCAACATCAGTCCAAATCGTCACACGCTCAATGTCGGCTAAACTGGCAATTAAGGTAGCACTAAAATCTGAACCATTACGGCCCAACAATAACGTATCACCATGACGATTAGCACAAATAAAACCTGTAATAACTAAACGCTCTTGCGGATGCAAAGCGAGTAAGGCTTGTACTTTTTCACGCGATTGCGCCACTAAAATATTGGGAATAGCACCTTCGTCTGCAACCAAAATAGAACACGCATCCACATGAGTGGCTGTTACGCCCATTTCTCTCAGCAATGCGGCCATAAGGCGTGCAGACCAACGCTCACCAAAACTGACCACTTGGTTTAATTGGTAGTCATTACGCTGCTCTAAAGACAATAAACTGACTAATTGCGATTTGTCAGTCGACAGGCGCTCACGTAGGTCACGAGCCAGCTCATTTGATAATAACTGTTCAATTAATGTCTGCTGATAACTGATCAGCACTTGAAGCTCTTCTTGCCATAACTGACCGCTGTCACGCAGAGTGAGTAATTTGTATAAAAAGTTAGTCGTCTTGCCGGCGGCCGATACCACAACTAAATCATCACTTTGACCATGTGTAAGCAAAATATGGGCAACACGGCGATAGCAATCTGCATCCGCTAAACTTGAACCACCAAACTTATGTAAATGACTTCGCGTCATTACTAACTCCTTAAACAACTAAGACTTTTATTGCGACGGCTATACTTCTAATTTGAAATAAATAGTGTGGCAAGTGCATATTTTCTATTTTACTTTATTTGGCCGGAACCACAGCAAACTTAAACTCGAATTAAGCCAACTCAAGCTGATTTTATCGCTGTAACAGCGGCGAGACCGGCTTGAATATCCGCGAGCAGGTCATCTGCATCTTCAATACCGACTGATAATCTCAGTAAAGTGTCTTTAATACCAGCCTGTTGCCTTGCCTGTGGGTCCATTGCACGGTGAGTCATGGTGGCAGGAACAGCAACTAAACTTTCCACTCCGCCTAAACTTTCAGCAATACTAAACAAAGATAATGCCTGTAAAAAGGCCACCACTTCAGCTTCACCACCGGTTAATTCAAAACTTAACATAGCGCCAAAACCTTGTTGTTGTTTTGCGGCAATTTCGTGACCCGGATGGTCTTTTAGCCCTGGATAATACACCTTGGCAACCACATCACTGGCATTGAGTAATTCTACAATTTTTTGCGCATTACGTTGATGCTCACGAATGCGGACTGCCAGCGTTCTTAAGCCACGTAAGGTTAAATAGCTATCAAAAGCAGAACCGGTTAATCCAAGGGTGTTTGACCACCAATGTAATAATTCACCCACTTCAGCATCTTTAGCCACCACAGCGCCACCGACCACATCACTGTGACCATTAATGTATTTGGTGGTTGAGTGAATAACGATATCGGCCCCCAACAATAAAGGTTGTTGTAATATTGGCGACAAAAAAGTGTTATCAACCGTCACTAACGCGCCAACCTCATGGCAAGCGATACTGATCGCATTAATATCGACTACCCGCAGTAATGGATTTGATGGCGTTTCTAACCAGACCATTTTGGGATTTTGCGCTATCGCGTTGCCCAGCGCTTGCGCATCAGTTTGATCAACAACCAATAACTTAAATTGACCTTTTTTGGCCAGGTTAGTAAATAAACGGTAACTGCCACCATAACAATCGTGCGGCACAACCAATAAATCATCTGGGCCCAACAAACTGGTCACTAAGGTAATGGCCGCCATGCCGGTACATGTCACCACACCAGTTACACCTTGCTCAAGTTTTGCAATCGCCTCACCTAATATACAACGCGTCGGATTACCTGAACGGCTGTAGTCAAACTCGCGAGGATTAGTATGGCCATCAAATGAATAATTGGTCGATAAATAAATCGGCGGCACGATAGCACCATGTTGTGTGTCTGTTTCTATACCCTGGCGAACGGCCAAAGTGGCACTTTGATACTGAGTCATAATTGATTCCTAAAAAGTCACAAACACACAATAGATGTCTAGACGTCCAAATTTACCGAAGAGTTCTCCCCGAGTCAACCAAAATAGCCGTTTAGACGTCTAAACATCGAGAAATCTATTTGCATCGGGATTAAATAGTAGCAATAATTTGACTAGAGATTGTAACGGTTTAAAATCTGCAGCGTATTTATCGTTAAGGGTAAGTTAATGACTGAATGGAATGGCGAATATATCAGCCCATATGCCGAACACGGCAAAAAAAATGAACAAGTAAAAAAAATTACGGTTTCTATCCCTTTAAAAGTATTAAAAGTACTGACAGATGAGCGGACGCGTCGCCAGATAAATAATCTGCGCCATGCAACTAACAGTGAACTGTTATGCGAAGCATTTTTGCACGCGTACACAGGTCAACCATTACCTTATGACGGTGATTTATCAAAAGATCAGCCTGATAGCATTCCAAGTGAAGCGAAAAAGTTAATGGATGATATGGGTATCGAATGGGAAGAGCTCGAATAACCTACAGGTTAATGAATCCCTCACCGACTTTAAAACTGCCCATTGATACCAATCCTTATTGAAGTTTGCTCTTTTAGCGAAAATGATTAGCGTGGTATTCGAGGCAGTCTTTTAAAGGCAAAGTTGCTGTACGCCTAAAATAGATCCAATTTCAATGTGGATTGCTATAAGCAGTAATATTTTAAAGAGAAATTATGATGTCATTTATCGATCCAACCACTTTGATACTGGCATCAATTATTGTATTTTTTGGCGCGCTAACCCAAAGCTTAATTGGCTTTGGGTTAGCCGTTGTAGCAAGCCCACTACTGTATATTGTTAATCCTCAATTAGTTCCTGTTCCTATTATTGCCATGGGTTTTGCAATCTCTGCAATGACCTTGTTTAGAGAGCGCGGCCACCTGCAGTTTAATGGATTACAATATGCCTTACTGGGACGTGTTCCAGGAGGATTTTTAGGTGCAGGGTTATTACTGTTTGCACCACAAGCCATACTAGGCTTGGTGATTGCAGCAATCGTGTTTATTGCCGTTATCCTAAGCGTCTTTCGCTTTACCGCACCAATCAATCGCATCAGTTTATTTATCGCTGGGGTATTTTCGGGCATATTTGGCAATATCGCTGCGATCGGCGGCCCACCAATGGCCATTTTACTTGCCGGTCAAGATGCCAGTCAATTTAGGGCGGCGCTATCAGCCTTTTTTGTCTTTAGCTCATTAATCGCATTGGCTATTTTAGCCGTTGTCGGCTTAGTTGAAGTAAAACATTTATGGCTATCACTGCTATTACTCCCCTCAGTCATTGCTGGCTACCTTGTCTCTGGTCGATTAATTGGCCGTGTCGATAAAGAGAAAACCCGGGCTGCGACATTAATATTGTGTAGCATTAGCGCAACAATATTAGTAATAAAGTCGACAATCGCATTAATTTAACGCCACTCACTGATTCTCTTTATCAAATGACCTTCCAATAAACAGGGCTGCGCATTATTTTATGTGGCTGAATCCCTGTCACTAAACGTTAATTTATCCTCTAGCAAACTATTACCCTCTAGACAATAGATCTGTATCACACTAACTCCATTAGATTTTTATCAATTAACTTTTTTTCAATTAGTTTTTTCTCATGGATATGATCTACTTCAAATTAACACTACCCCCTTTTAGGTAACATTATTTACAGCAAAACAATAAATATATGTTGCTAAGGCACCAGCCATAAAAAGCTTTGTAGAGGATAAAATGATGAACATTTACGTTAAAGTTGGCATTGCAATCGCGATTGCATTTTCTCTTGGTAGCCAAGTAATGGCTGCAGAAGGTGGTAACCCTAAAAAAGGTAAACATCTTTATAAAAAAGAATGTAAAGCTTGCCACAGTGCCAATAGTGAAGGCAAAGAGCTCACCCCGATGACCAAAACCATGAGCCAGTGGGATCGCTTTTTCACCCGCGATATGCATAAAGCCAAACCTGCTGTTTTCGAGGCGCTATCAGAAAAAGACTTGAAAGATATTCAACAGTTTTTATATGACCACGCAGCCGATTCAGACCAACCAGCAACCTGTGGCTAAGTCATTACAGCTTAGGGCCTTGTCGTCTTAAGCGTACACATCAGCCAATAACCAAACTGACAAAATAGTGAGGCTTAGCCTCAGGGATTTTTACACCAAAAATTTGCCACATCAGCTTATACATTTGGCAAGTTTAGGGGGAGAGAAAGATGATGAGAACTCTGATATCAATACTTGTAGCTAATGCGCTTTTCATGAGCGGCGCTAGCTTAGCGGCAGACACCGATGCACAAAAAATTGCCGATCTTAAACAACAACTGGCCACCATTACCGAAGATCTTGACGACTTAAACTCACGGGTTGATAAAACTGAGCGCCATACGGCACTGGACAGAGTGTCCATCACTGGTGACTTTAGAACCAAAGCACACTCATTACATTATCAAAATGTCACATGGAACCCTGCCATGAACGTTAACTTTTCTGATTTTGGCGCGAAAGCCATGTCAGGAGCATTTGGCGATCCAAATAGTGCCAGCTCACCATTGGGCCAAATGATGATGGCTAATCCTGATTTAGCCAGCGCGTTTCAAAGCGGTATGCTGCAAGGCATTATGCCAATGGTATTAGGCCAGAAAACCCAACAAGATATTAATAACGATATATTTTACACTACCCGGTTACGCCTAAACATTGATGCCAAAGTATGGGACAACGTCAGCTTTGCCGGACGCTTAACCATGTTTAAGAGTTGGGGAGACTCAGCTGGGGTTAAAGTATTCGACTCGTGGAACTCATTCACCATGGATGGCACCAGTAGCGGAAGCACCAGTGGTGATGAGTTAAAAGTAGAGCGCGCCTATTTTAACTGGAAAGATATTAACGATAGTGGCGTTTACCTCTCTATTGGGCGTCGTCCTTCAACCTATGGCCCACCAAGTCATTATCGTGAAAATGAACTCAGAGGCGGCACACCGTCAGGCCACTTAGTCAATTTCAACTTCGATGGTCTTACCTTAGGTTACAACTTAGGTGATATCACAGGTATTGAAGGGCAAACTGTACGTTTTTGCTACGGTCAAGGCTTTGAGTCACAGTACGGTAATGGCGAATTGTTTGGTGACATCATCACTAAAGACACCCACCTCGGCGGGTTTAATATCGACGTGATTAATGACGGTAACCATTTCTTACAGTTCACCTTATTCGGCGCTAAAGATGTCAATGATGGCTTTACAGGCACCATGGCATTCCCAACTCAACTGGCAGGCATCTTTGCCCCAACCATGTATCAAGACATGCAAAAATTTGACAACTTTAACTTCGTCACCCGCGTGCAACCAAGCGGTGTGATTGGTGATATGTACTTAGGTGGACTTGGTTATGCCTATGAATCCGATGACGATATGAAAGTGTTTGCTTCACTCGGCTGGACTCGTGCAGAACCTAACGGCAATGCCGGTTTATTCGGCGGCATGTTAAGCGATGCGGTATTTGAAGCCGAACTTAATAGCACAGGTACTGAAATCATTATGGTGCCAAAAGAAACCATTGATAGCGACACCAAAGACGGTTATGGCATTTATGTGGGTATGCAAATCCCTGCCCCCTTCGGTAAATTCGGTTTGGAATATAACTACGGCTCTAAATACTGGAGTCCCTTCACCCAAGCACAAGACGACCCAATCGGCAGTAAGTTAGCCACCCGCGGTCATGTTGCCGAAGCCTATTATATCTTTGATATTAATCCAAAAATGTTTATCAAGTTAGCCGGTTTGTATTACGACTATGAATATACCGGAAGTGGCTCACCAGTGGGTGCTCCTCAGAAAATTGACGATGTGATTGCCGGTAGTGCCTACTCAATGCTGCCTGTGGTTGACACTGCTTATGACGTCAATGCCTCACTGACCGTTAACTTCTAACACTCACTTAACCTTCTAACTTGGCCCCCCTGAGCACAAGCTCAGGGGTAAGGACAAACACCATGAAACTATTATCAGCACTGGCTGTATTACTGTTATTAAGCAGTAGTGCACAGGCTGCCTTTAACCACAAAGAGGCGTTACAAGGGCCTTTTACCAGCGGCACCGAGGTGACAACACAATGCTTAACCTGCCATCAAGAACATGCCGAAGAGTTTATGAAATCTTCCCACTGGACTTGGGAGTTAGAACAAAAACTGCCAGGTCGCACTGTTAAAAGAGGCAAGAAAAATAGCATCAACAACTTTTGTGTGTCGATATCTGGCAATGAACCACGTTGTACCAGTTGCCATGCGGGTTATGGTTGGAAAGATTCTACATTTGATTTTAAAGACATGACCAAAGTCGATTGCTTGGTATGTCATGACACAACAGGGACGTACATTAAAGATCCAGCTGGTGCAGGTGAACCGTTAGCCAAAGTCAATTTAACGAACGTAGCACAGAATGTGGGTGCGCCCGTGCGTGATAATTGCGGCAGTTGCCACTTCTACGGCGGCGGTGGTGATGCCGTTAAACATGGTGATTTAGACTCATCAATGGCTTACCCAGACAAGGCTACCGATGTCCACATGGACACCGACGGTAATGACTTCCAGTGCCAAACTTGTCACGTCACTGAAAATCATCAAATCAGCGGTAACGCTATGGGCGTATCACCTGGTGGTGAAAACAAAATTGGCTGTGAAAACTGCCATGATGCCGCGCCTCACAAAAATAAAAAGCTTAATACACATACTGCAACAGTAGCGTGTCAGACATGTCATATACCGTCATTTGCTAAAAATGAACCCACTAAAATGCGTTGGGACTGGTCAAAGGCAGGACAAGATCTTCCTGAAACTACAGACCAATATGGCAAGCACACCTTTATGAAAAAGAAAGGCAGCTTTATTTGGCAAAAAGACGTTCCACCACAATACGCTTGGTTTAACGGTCACGCAGATGCCTACATGGCGGGCGACAAAATTGATCCAACTACAGTGGTAAAATTAGCTTTTCCATTAGGTGATATAAAAGACCCTAAAGCTAAAATCTATCCATTTAAAGTGCATACAGGTAAGCAAATATACGACACCGAACTCAATATATTACTGACCCCTAAAACATACGGTAAAGGTGGTTACTGGACTGACTTTGATTGGGACTTAGCGGCCAAACTGGGTATGGAAGCGAACCCAACCATGGTAGAAAAAGGACTTAAGTACAGCGGTAAACATGGTTTTGTTGAAACCGAAATGTGGTGGCGTATCAACCATATGGTGTCACCAAAAGATAAAGCATTACAGTGTAATGACTGCCATAACAAAGGCCAACGTTTAAACTGGCAAGCCCTTGGTTATGATGGCGACCCAATGAAAAACAGCAAAGGGATTAAGCACGCTAAAGCAGAATAAAGTCGCATAAATCTCTAGTGTAAAAGACGAGTATCAAACCTAAAACCGCCATCAACATATTGATGGCGGTTTTTTTAGTCGTTAAAAATGGACTAAAAAGCTAAACCTTGGCACTGGAAATCTTGTTCAATACCACTGACAGGATCAATAAAACGCAAGCGTTTGGCCAATAACTGTAATGGTTTATCAAAATTATCCGGCCCTTTAGGTTGTAACACCGGATAAAAGCGATCATTGATGATAGGCATGCCTAGACTCAGCATATGTACTCGTAATTGATGAGTTTTGCCAGTAATTGGGCTTAACTCAAATAATCCTAAATCACCTTTTACTGCCACTAAGCTGATTTCAGAATGGCTATTGGCCTCACCTTCGATCACCTGCATAGTAAAGCTTGGGTTGGCTGGAGCGATACGATTTTTCACCGTCCAGTGGATAGGTAATGCACAGCTATTATCAGCTAATTGAGTCAATAATTGCGGGGTTATCTTTGCAATGGCCTGATAGTTTTTAGTGATGTTGCCATCTAAAAACAATTGATGATAAGCATGCCGAGTTTGCGGATTGAGTGTCATTAACATCACCCCTGCGGTGTCCTTATCGAGCCGATGAGCGGGTGCAACAGTGTCAATTTGTGTCGCAATACGTAATCGATGTACTAGGCATTCGTTAACGTAATTACCACCTGGCGTTACAGGTAAAAAATGCGGCTTGTAGACGATAATGGTATGACTGTCTTGATACAGTACTTGCTCTGCAAACGGCACTTGCGTTTCGGCTAACACTTCACGGTAATAATATACCCGCGCAGTAGCTTGATAAGCACTGTCAGCGGTAATTAATTCACCATTTAGCCAATGCACTTTGCCATCGTTAATTCGCTGTTGCCATACACTGACATCAATTTGCTGAAAATGATCGACCAAAAACTCCAACACAGTTTGGTATTGCTTGCCCGCTAACTCAGTCGCGCGTGGTAACACAATATACGAAGGTTGAGCGGCAATGGCGGCGGTTGCTGTTTTGGAGGCTGATTGAGTGTGACTCTTGCTATAGTTTGCTGAATTAGGCATAAATAACTTGGCTATATGAAGATAACAAATGGCAAAATGATAACGCTATCTTATCAGGCTAGGCCCAGATTGTATCTTGATTATCACTATCTCAATAAGCCACGTCATGCGTCATACATCCACATGCGATTTAAGCAACTGCAGGACAAAATCCATGGTTTTATGGCAGTTAGGTTGCTCGACAAGAATCAACTTATCGCGATTATACATAGGTAAGACTTCTAACCAACGCTGACTAACCCAAGTAGCATCTTCTAAATGAGTTTGTGAATACAATTCCAGTAAATCTGGATTCACTTGATAAAATTGGTCCAGTGCGGCACTGATAATTTCAAACTCGCCCGCAATGGGTTCATGATCCCAATTCGCACAAGGAAGCGCGCGGGCTATCCAGCAACCGTCGCGTTTTTTTGCTGCAGATAATATTTTAAGCCGCTGTAAACCTTCAATAATAATGCTTAAAGAGCCATCATCTAACTGGTTGAAATCAATGATATTACATTGGGTAACGGCAATGTAACAAGGCGGCTCACTATTGAGTTTCAATGGCGCGAATGCTAAGCCATAGTGGCCTTTGAGTACATCGGCAACCATGCGTAAATCGCTCGGTGTCACCACTCGAATTTCAAGTCGACCACCTGGCAATAACACTCCATCTTGGATAAGTAATGCCACTTCTTTTGTTTGCATAACAGCCTCCTACACCATAGGTGAAGTTACTGAACTAAAGTCAAATCAATAAGACAAGTGTAGCAGTGGTTAATATTTCAACAACTTAAGCAGTGTAAATAATGCTTATTACCGACGTCACCAGCCATTTACTCTTGGTCTTATTTCAATAGACCTAGTTCAATAAGACTATCTTTCACAAACAGGACAAAAAACACTCAGAGAGTGGCCACTTTACAAACGTTCAATACGATCCATTATCGTGCCAGAGGCGACTATCTCGGCAAATTCATCCGCTAATATTTGACTTTGTTGTACACTTTGCTGCCAATAAGCAATACGAGTTGGGGTATCTAAATGCTTAAAATCTTCACGGTCTGGAATTTTACTAAAGGGTAAACTGGCAATAAATTGCTTACTCGGTGCTAAAATTAAGCCATTGTGGTAATTGGCTTTGGCTTTGCGCCATAACAGGGATTTATCAAACCAGCCGGGGCTCATATAAGGATAAAAGTGCGGATATAAACTCAAGCCAGTTGCTGCGGGTAATGGCATATCAAAATGGTAATCGGTAATGCCGCCATCGTAATAATGGCCTTTTGGCGATCCTTGCAGGTCTTTAACCGGATCAAGCAGCAACGGGATCGATCCACTGGCCAATAGTCCATGACGAATATTTTCTTGAGTTAATTCAACATGCTTAGTCGGCAAATCTTTTAAGCGCCTAAAAGGTGATGCATCATCTTTATGGCTCAGAATTACCCGCTCAAAATGCCAACCTAAGCTTTTACGATTAACCACATTACTCACAGCCGCCATCGACAGCCCAATCATTAAGCCAAACTTGGCCTGAATGCGATTTAAATGCCGAGCGCGGCACGCCACCATATGATGACGAATTAACGGATTAGCAATAATATCAGCACCTTGCTGCTCACCCAGAATACCATCCACAATGTGCAATACTTGGGCACTGACTTGTTCACGCGTTGGTTTTTTTTGGTAATCTTGATGGATATAAAAATGTTCTAATCTTTCATAAGCCGCTAAGGGATCTTGTTGTGCCATACAAGATAAGCGCCATGCGCCCGACGATGCGCCCATGGTATAGAGTGGATCTTGGCGTTGTTTAAAAAACTCACTAAATAAATATTTATCTAAGCCCGCTATCGCCAACCATTTAGGCCCGCCTGAAGCAGCAAAAATCTGGGTAAATAATGATTGTTGCAAGCCGTTCGCTTCAAGTTGTTCGTAAGCAGTTGGTCCAGCAAGTAAACGTAATGCAGGCAATGTACAATCCTTCTTATATTTGTAATGCTGATATCTTGCTAAAACTGTATGCTTTAACGCTAACACGCTATGATGTTTTTGTGATTATTATCTTACGGAATTTTTATGATTGTTGATACTTTAACTAACCGTCACCTATATACGTCACTCAGCCCGAGATTAGCCAAAGCCTTAGCCCATCTTGCCGAGACCGACTTTAGCCAACTTGAGGTAGGAAACTACCCAATCGAAGGCAAAGATATTTTCGTTATCATTAATGATTATGAAACTAAACCCAAAGAAACAGAGCCATTTGAAGTTCATCGTCAATATATTGATGTGCAATATGTGGTTAGCGGTGAAGAAGAGTTTGGCTATTTACCTTTAGCCAACCAAACCCCTTCTAAGCCATATTTTGATAAGCATGATTACGCCGAATTCGATTTTCAATCGAACCAAGATGACGCAGCATTTATTCCGCTAAAGGCGGGGATGTTTGCGCTATTTTTCCCTGGTGACATTCATATGCCTGGTACAAGCGCAACCCCACAGAAAGTCCGCAAAGTAGTCATTAAAGTTCGAATTTAATGGCCTTACATAAAAGATAGCTAAGTTCATATGTGCTATTTTAGGTTATAGAATACAATAGGCCTTGAGACTCTTAGCTTGGGGCTTTTTATTAATGGATGACTCAAATCATTAGTAATAATACTCCGGTGATGCGCTAAACAACTCAAGTGGTATTTTTTAATGCTATCAGGATTAATCCTTGTTAAAATCATGGTAACTTTATAGGAGAGTGTTTCAATGGCAATGTATGTAGTGGGTCACAAGATCCCTGATTCAGATTCAATTTGTGGTGCAATCGCATTAGCATATTTAAAAAACCAAATCGGTGAACCAGCTATTGCTGCCCGTTTAGGTGAGTTATCACCAGAAACCGCATTTATTTTAGAGAAATTTGGTTTTGAAGCACCTGAATACAAAACTAGCTATGCTGGTGAAGAAGTCTACATTGTTGACCATTCAGAAATTACTCAAGCACCAGATGATATTGCTCAAGCAACTATCGTCGGTATTGTTGATCACCACAAATTAGGCGATCTCACCACTTCTACTCCGCTAGAATGTTGGATTCGCCCAGTGGGTTGTAGCAACACAGTGATCAAAATGATGTACGATTTTTACCAAGTAAAAATTCCAGCAAACATCGCTGGCATCATGATGTGCGCCATTTTAAGTGACACTGTCATTTTCAAATCACCAACCTGTACCACTGCAGACATTCGTTGTGTCGAAGCATTAGCTGAAATAGCGGGTGTTGAAGACTTTAAAGAAGTCGGCATGGACATGTTTAAAGTAAAATCAGCAGTTGAAGGCACGCCAGCACGTGACCTAGTTATGCGCGATTTTAAAGACTTCAACATGAACGGTAACTTAGTTGGTATTGGCCAATTAGAAGTGATCGACTTGGCTGTATTTGACGACATCAAAGCTGATTTAGAAGCTGATATAGCTAAATTAAAAGTCGAAGGCAATCGTCACAGCGTATTATTACTGCTAACCGATATCATGAAAGAAGGTTCAGAAATGTTAGTGGTTTCTGATTCAGCAGACTTAACCGAGCGTGCTTACGGTAAGCCTACCGTTGATGGCCGCGTATGGTTAGACGGCGTATTAAGCCGTAAAAAACAAGTTGTACCTGCACTACAAGATGCGTTTACAAAGTAAGTCGTGGTAAAAAATTCAATAAAAAAGCTGAATCAATTGATTCAGCTTTTTTTATGTCTAATACATCTTATCGGCATGGTTAACACACCAAACTCATACAGGTATATCACAGCCCCATAGCTCAATGGAGGGCTGTTTAGTGGTAGGCTCACCGACCCAAAAGCTCATTGGGTGGCATTGTTGCCCAGCCTGAGCCGATGAAACACATAACTGATAATCCCCCGCTTCTGGAGTTCGGCCTAACTTTAGTATTGGCAAAATAGGTAAATTGGGTTTGTAGTGCCAACTGCCATCTTTTAACACCGCATCGGCAGGAATTTCCATCCCTGCACCACTGCCTTTTACCCTGGCTTGTTCTAAAATAAAACCTTCATTCGTTAAACTATAATCTTCGGCCCAACGAATTTTTTCAATCGTGTGCGTCCAAGACAGAGTCATTTCTTCAGCCGGAACTTGCGCCCAAATAGTGCCAGCTAGCCCTAAACATAACCCTAGCATTATTCGTCCTGCGCTAAACGTTTGAGCTTACGAGCGTGCCATACGTGGTGTAAAATAAATGCCAGAGCTAAACCAAAGCCTAATTCATCACTTAATGGCGTTGCTAAAATCAAACAGCCACCAGCAACAAAGCCTAAAATACGTTCCCACCAATAAAGGTTTTGTAATAAGTAGCCAGTAAAAATCACCCCCCAAATACCAATAGCAACGGTTGCTTTAAGCACTACAAAAATAGTCTCTAGCACACCGCCACTTTGGAGCATTAACGCGGGGTCGTATACCGCCATAAAAGGAATAATAAACCCAGCAATCGCAATACGAATAGCCCACAAACTGATTTTTAAGCCTTTCTCTTTTGCTATTGGCGCGGCCGCGAAACACGCTAGCGCAACCGGTGGAGTCAGGTCAGCCATAATGCCAAAATAAAACACAAACATGTGCGACACAATTAACGGCACACCTAAGTCGAGTAATGCTGGAGCAGCTATTGAACTGGTAATAATGTAATTAGGAATCGTGGGGATCCCCATGCCTAAAATAAGACAAGTTACCATGGTCAATACTAACGATAAAAACAGATTATCTTGGCCCACCGCCAAGATATATCCAGCAAAAGTAGAAGCTATACCCGTAAGTGAGACGATACCAATAATCACCCCCACCAGCGCACAGGCAATACCTACAGGCACGGCATGACGGGCACCTTCAACCAATGCATGTAAACATAATATTAAGGTTTCTTTGCCGCCTTTAACAAACCAACACATCACCATCAGTATGGCAATGATGCCAAACATCACACCTATGCCCAATTGAAAGAAGCCAGCACATAACACGCCAAGTGCTATCCAAAAAGCAAAACGCATCACAGCAGATGACACATTTAAAATTATCGCCGAACCTAAAATCACAATGGCGGTCAGTGCTAAGCCTACCATGCCTGAAAACAGTGGCGTACGCCCAGAGAACAACAAGCCAATCAAAATAAATAACGGAATGAGTAAGTACCAACGTAACTTAATCGCCGCCCATGGATCAGGACATTGATCTTTGGGTAAGCCAGATAAATTGGCGCGTTTTGCCTCTAAATGCACCATCCAGAATACTGAGCAAAAGTACAATACCGCAGGGATCATCGCCGCTTTAGCAATTTCAATAAATTGCACGTTAATGGTTTCGGCCATAATAAAAGCCACAGCGCCCATAATCGGCGGCATAATTTGGCTACCCATACTGGACGTGGCCTCGACCCCGCCGGCAAAAGCTGAACGATAGCCAAAGCGTTTCATAAGCGGAATAGTAAACTGTCCAGTGGTGACAACATTAGCAACCCCCGAACCGGTAATGGTGCCCATGAGTGCCGATGACACCACAGACACTTTTGCTGGCCCACCGACTTTGTGACCAAATAAGCCCATGGCAAAATCGGTGAATAAACGGATCATTCCGGCTTGTTCTAAAAAGGCACCGAACAAAATAAATAAGAAAATATAAGTCGCTGAAACATAGGTTGGTGTGCCATATAAGCCTTCTGTACCAAAGGCTAACTGGTTAACTATTTGGTCAAAACCATAGCCCCGGTGCATTAATTCACCCGGCAAATATTCACCAAATAAACCATAAGCTAAAAACAAACCACAGATAATAGGCAGTGCAATGCCCATCACTCGCCTAGCCGCTTCAAACACTAACGCAACTAATACCACACCAATTATCATGTCATTTTGGGTTAAGTCACCAGAGCGTTGAATTAAGTCTGCTTCAAACACCCATTGATACACAGCTGTTGCCATACCCGCTAAACCAAGTAGCCACGCCAAAGGTTGCCATGGCTGACTCTTGCCCATACCGGGGTAACTTATAAACACCACTAATAATAAAAAACCCACGTGCACTGCGCGTAATACTTGGGTTGAAACCGGATGAAATGCAGCTGTGGTAATTTGAAAAATTGAAAAAATCAGCGCCACAAAAAACAATGCTTTTGGCCAATCGCGGGTATCTGCACTTAAGCCATGTTCAGACATAGTAGTCTGGTTATTGGATGGATCACTCATGGTACGCCTCTACACTTACTACAGCTAAAATCGGTGTGTCTAAAAAACAACTAAGCGCTTGCTTAAGGTTAAGCAAGCGCTC
Source organism: Shewanella sp. SR43-8 (assembly GCF_014163775.1). Classification (NCBI taxonomy): domain Bacteria; kingdom Pseudomonadati; phylum Pseudomonadota; class Gammaproteobacteria; order Alteromonadales; family Shewanellaceae; genus Shewanella; species Shewanella sp. SR43-8. Next base: position 310,969 of record NZ_JACJDX010000003.1, read on the forward strand.
ACAAAAAGAAGCATAAGATTACAGTGCATTCACTTCTTTGTAGTAACGTTCAGCACCTGGATGTAATGGGATGGGTAAGTTTTTAGTAGCCGTTTCTAAGCTTATATCTTTCGCCGCAGAGTGCGCTGTGCCTAAACGGTCAAGGTTTTCAAACATCAGCTTAGTCATTTGATAAGCAATTTCATCAGAGACCTTACTGTGGCTTACAAGTAAATTCTGAATCGCAACGGTACTGACATCTTCCGTTTGACCTTCATAAGTATTGGCTGTAATCACTCCGACTTGGTAAGCAGGATTATTGATTTTAGCCACCACATCAGCAGGGATCTCAACAAAGTTAATCGCCATTGTTGCTGCTAAATCTCGAATGGCTGCCATACCTAGGCCAGATGATTGCAACGTCGCATCCAATTGACGGTTTTTAATCAACTCAACAGATTCGGCATAAGGCAAAAACTCGACTTTAGCCATATCGTCATAGCTTAAGCCGGCAGCGCTGAAAATAGCGCGTGCGTTTAGCTCAGTACCTGATTTAGGGGCGCCGACAGAAATGCGTTTACCTTTTAAATCTGCAAGGCTATTAATCCCAGCGTCTTTATTGGCGACAATTTGAATAAAGTTTGGATAGGTTGCCGCAATCACACGTAACTTATCCAGTGGTTTGTTAAAGCCAGCGCCAGCATCACCAGCCCATGCTGCAGACACAGAATCACCTAATGCAAGGGCTAACTCACCTCGTCCCGCTTGTAATAAGTTAAGATTTTCAACAGAAGCTTTAGTCGCTTGAACAGAAGTTTTAGAGTCCTCAATACCCTTGCTATAGAGTTGTGAAAGTGCAACTCCAATAGGATAATACACACCACTGGTTCCGCCGGTGAGGATGTTAATAAATGTCGGTGCAGCCATAACAGCGGTACTAATAGACAGCGCAGCAGCTGCGCCAATCATGCAAAAACGTTTGGTTAATTTCATCCTGCAATATCCTTATTTTTTATATTGTTATCAGTATTATTGTGCTGTAACACTACCACTGTCATCCAATACTGCCTATATAGACTAAAGGCTAACAACATGGTTGTAGATTGAATTTATTTACTATTTCAGTCACTTCAATAATGCTTCGACACGTAACCTAGGCAATGATCATCACCCATTGTGTATCGCTAATCGAACCGTGAGTGATTAATACCGCACCATAACGAGTATAGTGAATAGAATAAAAAAGGTGCCAACAATGTTGGCACCTTTTAAGTCAATCCTGTTTACCCCATTTAAACGCGGGATAAGCATGCTGTTAAGCATTACATATTCATGCAATTTGCATAATAAGTTACCGTTGCAGGCCAATCGGAAAACACACCAATAACACCAACATCTTTAGCCAGTACATCTAATAACTCAAAAGTGTCGCCTTCGTTATCTATCGCATCAGCAATGCTTTGATAATACCAACCGCCCCCACCTTGACTCAGTGGGCCGGAACGCTCAAGAGACCATGCGATAATTTTTAAGCCTGCTGCATTAGCCGCGTTGGCATATTCAGAAGGTATGATGGCCTTATTATTATCTAAGGTGACTAACATCCATAAAGGTGGCGCGATAATTTTCACGCCATCAGCGGCTAAGGCATCCATACTCGGTGACCAAGTCGCGCTGTTTTGCGGATCAAATCCAGCCTGCTCATCACGTCCATCAAGGTAAACCGCCTGCTCGGCAAACTCTGGCGCATTGGCTATCCAATATTTTACATCGTCTAAATTAAATGACTGCGGGAATACCTGTGATGCATCGACACCTGCGGCGGCATATTCATCTAGCATTTTTTGGGCGTAATCTTGCTGAGTAAATCCATCATAAGGCATGCTCACACTGGCCGATTTAAGCTCAGGGGTCATCTTTACGCCTGCGGCTTTAAACAAGGCTATACTCTCAGCATGGGTCATTAAGGTGCCATTACCCGCATATAAATCGGTGCGCCAGTTTGGTGTACCATCAATAAACTCTGCAACCGTGGTGGCCTTAGGATTAAAGCCATCCATTTTACCTTTTAAGGTTTTAAATTCAGCCAGCGTAATATCACTTGTACAACAGGTTGCTGTAGCACTCACGCCGTTAGCGGCATCGGCAGGTGAAAACGGCACCGAACATTTATTGGCAAGCTCAGGGATTGCGAGAATATTCGTCGTCGTTGCTAAGTCGCACTGTGAATGGCGACATACCAGCGCTTTGTCGGCTGTAAAAGTGACGTCACACTCAACAATACCGGCACCGGAGTCAATAGCCGCTTGATAAGATTCTTTGGTGTGCTCAGGAAATTGCATCGATGCACCACGATGGCCAATGGCAAAGTCAGTGCGGTAAAATGGTCCAGTCTCGCATTGGGCTAATTGAGTTTTTAATTCACTGTCTTGCATTTGATCGACTAAAAATAACGGCCTAGGGCCGACTTGCGCGACAACACTTTTATCTACCACTGCTGAAGCCGTGTCATTATTGTCGTTACTGTTACAGCCTGAGACCCATAACATACTGGTTAAAATAGAAATAATGCCCAGTGTTATACTTTTTTGCCCTGTCATTTTAGTACCTCCGTGTAGTAATGCTGTAATGCATTGTTTGTTAAAATTATCTTACGCAATGAATATGACTAAAATAGCGAACTAATATGACAATATTAGTATCTACTGTATTTAAGATAGATTGAGTTGCTAGGCTGCAAAGCAATTAATAAAGAGAACCATAATGTCAGATACAACACTCTATTATGTGCACGACCCTATGTGCAGCTGGTGTTGGGGATATAGCCCAACATGGGACACCCTCCAAGCCCAACTACTGCAGCAATTTAACCAACAACTGACAATAAAATACTTAGTTGGCGGTTTAGCACCCGATTCTGAACTGCCTATGCCACAAGCCATGCAGCAAATGCTCCAACAAACTTGGCACAAGATAGCTCAACAATTGGGGACTCAATTTAATCACGATTTTTGGCAGCACTGCCAACCTAGACGATCAACTTATCTAGCCTGCAGAACCACTATTGTTGCACGCCAATATGGACTTGAGCAGCAAATGATCAACTCAATCCAACAGGCTTATTACCTGCACGCGCGCAATCCATCTGATATTGGCACCTTAACATCTATCGCCACTCAATTAGGCATCCCGGCAGATCTTTTTAACCAGCAACTAAACGCCAGTGAAACAGAAGAGCAATTAACCACAGAAATTAACCTTGCCCGCCAACTGCCTATTCAAGGATTCCCCTCGTTAGTATTGATGGTTGCTAACAACGCCTATCCTATCAGGCTTGATTACCAACAATGGCAAACGAGTTTAGCCGACATCCGTACTATTTTATCAAATCCTCCAGCTTGATGAGGTTGTCATAAGAACACATTTTTATGCCATGGCTTACTGTTGTGGCTTAATCCAATCGGTACACTGAGACCAGATAATCTGCCTTTTAGATATATAATCTGCACGACATTGATTAGCATTTGGTATTGATGGTTAATATCCTATACTCTTGCACGTCGAAAACGACACAGCCCCAAAGGCTAATGATAACAAGAGGCAGTGAATGGCAGATCGTAAACGAGGTTTTTTCGGTTGGACATGGTTTGTCATGTGGCGGTTGTTGCTATTACTGACGCTATTATTATTGCTGCTACGATTTGTGCCACCACCGACTACGTCATTTATGCTGCAAAGCCCTTATCCAGTTACCCAGCACTGGGTCAGCATTGATAAGTTGCCGTCGCAAATAGCGCTGGCGATGGTTGCCTCAGAAGATCAGCGTTTTCCAGAGCACTTCGGTGTCGATTTCACTGCTATCAGTAAAGCCCTTAACCAGTCAGACGATGGCGAAGGCCTTCGCGGGGCTAGCACTATAACCCAACAAACGGCCAAAAACCTTTTGCTATGGCCGGGGCGAAGCTTTATTCGTAAAGGTCTGGAAGCGGGTTTAGCCTTGAGCCTTGAGGTGATTTGGGGTAAAAAACGTATCTTAGAGGTGTATGTAAACGTGGCTGAGTTTGGCAAAGGAATTTACGGCGTAGAAGCAGCCAGCCAGCATTACTTTCATAAATCGGCACGCAATCTCAGCAGTAATGAAGCCGCACGGCTGGCAGTGCTACTACCAAGCCCTCGCAAACGCGATCCCAATAATTTAACCCCTTACCTTCGCCAGAGAGTCGTCTGGGTTGAACGACAAATGAAACAACTTGGCGCTGGCTATTTACGCCCTATTCTTAATTAACGCTAACACCTTAAAAAGGGTCAGATGAAGATTGAGTCCATCTGACTCAAGCGCTTTATCGGCAAGCCTCAGTATCCTAATCGCATGATTCGCAAACTATAAGGTCGACACTGACGACTATTCATCCTTGAGTGATGCTGCACAGAGTCAATCCTGATGAATTAAAGAGCTGATGCTCAATCAACCATTATCTAATTTACGGGGCTTTTTTACAGGCCATTTGTTAGAATTCATTATTATGTTGTGGCCGCAGTGTTTGCTGCCATTATTCTGCTTCGCAATAAGCATTCAGGTTTTACTATTTAAAGGCAGGTTATGACCGTTCTTCTAATGACTCCACCTATGACTCAGCTGAATACACCGTATCCAGCAACAGCGTATTTGACCGGTTTTTTACGCTCACGAGGCTATGAGGCGGTGCAGCGAGATCCTGCGATTGAGCTGTTTCTTGAGATGATGACGGCGCCTGCGCTAGAGATTATTCGTCAGCACGTGGAAGAAAACTTCGAGCATTTTGAAGACGATGAACTGCCTGATGTTATCTTCAATTTTCTGGCTGAGTTTGAGCGTTATCATCTGACCGTTGAGCCCGCGATTCGTTTTTTACAGGGTAAAGACCCCAGCCTAGCGATGCGGATTAACTCGCGCCGTTTCTTACCTGAAGGCCCAGCGTTTGATGCAATTGCTCAAATGGAAGCCGTATCTGGCGATGTGTTGCAAGCGGCTTTTGGTAATTTAGGCGTACAAGATAAAGCTAAATATCTCGCCACCCTGTTTATCAATGATCTGTCGAACGTCATCACCCAAGGTGTTGACCCGTATTTTGAAGTCAGCCGTTATGGCGAGAAATTAGCAGCGGCCAACCCAAGCTTTGACAACCTTTACGACACCCTAATGGGCGAACCGAGTTTCAGCTCTGAAATTTTGGAGCAGTTGGTCGAGATGTATCTGGAAGACACACAGCCAAGCGTAGTCGCACTAACCGTGCCGTTTCCCGGTAATATGCTCGGCGCGTTACGGATTGCGCAAACCTGTAAGGCCATTAACCCTGAGATCCCTATCGTCATGGGCGGCGGGTTTGTTAATACCGAGCTGCGCGCACTCAAAGACCCTCGGGTATTTGAGTTTGTCGACTATATCTGTCTAGACGACGGCGAACGTCCCTTAATCACCCTGCTGGAGTACTTTGAAGGTAAGCGTGAGATAGACGAGTTAGTGCGAACTTACTTTCTCGCCGAAGATGAAAATGGCCAACCTTATGTCCACTTAAATCAAAATGATCAGCTGCACGATATTCCGCAAAGCGAAGTCGGCGCACCGATTTACGACGGCCTGCCACTGGGCGAATATCTGTCTTTGTGTGAAATGCTCAACCCGATGCACCGTATTTGGAGTGATGGCCGCTGGAATAAACTCACCATAGCCCATGGCTGTTACTGGCGCAAATGCAGCTTCTGCGACGTTAGCTTGGACTACATCGACCGCTACGATACCGCAGGCGCCGATGTGTTGGTTGACCGAATTGTAGAGCTTATCGAAGAAACCGGACAAACAGGTTTTCATTTTGTCGATGAAGCTTTACCGCCAAAAACCTTATTTGCGTTTGCAAAACGCCTTATAGAACGTGGGGTCGTGATCAGTTGGTGGGGCAATATCCGTTTTGAGCGCACCTTTAGCCCAGACCGCTGCCAGTTACTGGCAGATTCTGGTTGTATCGCGGTCAGCGGCGGCCTTGAAGTGGCGTCAGACAGACTACTGAAACTAATGAAAAAAGGCGTGAGCGTTGAACGAGTCGCCCACGTGACTAAAGCCTTCAGTGACGCGGGTATTCTGGTGCATGCCTATTTAATGTATGGTTTTCCCACACAAACCGAACAAGAAACCATAGATTCATTGGAAATGGTGCGTCAGTTGATGCAGCAAGGTTGTTTCCAGTCCGCCTACTGGCACCGTTTTGTCGCCACGATCCACAGCCCTATCGGCATCAACCCAGAGCAATTTGGCATCACCCTTGCTGAACGTCCTGAAATCTTATTCGCTGAAAACGATGTCGACTTCACCGACCCAACAGGTACCGATCATGACATGCTTGGCGAAGGGCTACGTAAAGCGCTTTACAACTATATGCACGGTATCGGTTTTGATCAGCCGATGAGCTTTTGGTTTAACCAGCCTCTCGCACACACTACGATGAAAAAAGACCTGATATCAAAAGCTGTGAATAATTTTATTTTGAGCCATGAAGAGTAAGTTCGGGCTCTCTCATTGAAATAAGTCAACGCAACCTAAAGAATTGGCAGTTAAATTCAGCTTTACAGGCGCACTATGACCCTACTTATATAACAAAGGATAAGTGGGTCCAAGATTAGAATATTGAAGGTTGAAGGTTGATTTATCACTGTTCTGCATAGAGAATAGCTGCCAATTAAAGTGATACATAAAGCATAGGAATAGCAATAAGATGATGACAAAATGGGCGATACGCTTTTTACAAATGGCCGAGCTCGTAGCATCTTGGAGTAAAGACCCCTCCACCCGAGTTGGCGCAGTAATCACCGAAAACAATCGCATCGTCTCTTTAGGCTTTAATGGTTATCCTCACGGAATATCTGATAGTGCTGAAACCGATAACCGTGAAATGAAACTGCTAAAGACACTTCATGCAGAAGAAAATGCCATTCTCCATGCAAAACGAGATCTCAGTAGCTGTGAGATTTGGGTGACTCATTTCCCTTGTCCAAACTGCGCTGCCAAGATTATCCAAACTGGATTGCGCGCCGTGCATAGTCCACAACCCAACGAAGATTACCTGTCACGCTGGGGAGATAAGATTAAAGTCAGCCAAGATATGTTTGAGCAAGCTGGCGTTCAAGTCGATTGGATGCAACTAGATTAACTAAGCAGGGACTATGCTCATATAAGTGGGATCAGAACGAATGAGCCAAGTGAATAAACTTAACCGTGGGTAGCTCGATGCATCAGTCGTTGATTTCGGGTAACAACTCACGTATTGCCTGATTCAGACGAGTCATAGTCTCTGCATCTACGCTTTTGGAACACATAAGGTAACGATTCAGTCCTGGCGGCATGTCAGAATAATACATTGGCAACAAACCCATGGCACTGATTTCACCCATTCGGTTGATATAATCATAATCTTCCCTGTCTATAAGCATATAGTCGGCCCCATGATTGAGTGACACCATCTTAGCCAAACTCTCCACGGATCGCGCCGAATCTGTTACAGAATGACTTTTACTCTCTATCACCAGATCAAGCTCAGGGCCATAGGACACGTGGGCAACCACGCCGAGCTTGAGTCGTGGATCTTCGAACAATGAACTTAAGCTCTGGTGTTGTTTTACAAGCTCGATAACTCTGGGGGCCACTAGCACCATATGCGGCCTATCTTTATGGATCACCAGAGAAAAATTTGCATATAACTCCCGGTCGGCCAGCTTATACCAGCTGGGGGAGCAGATAGCTTCACTGTCGTTCTGAATATTAGCAAAAATACGCTTAACCGGGACTTCTGAATAAGTTGCTGCAACACCGGCACGGCTGAAGATCTCCTGGGTCATATCGATAATAAAGCCGCGAGGTTGACCACTTTCGCTATAAGTGTAAGGAGGCTTATCACGATACTCAACTCTTACCCCTGGCGTAGCCCAAGCTTCCAGAGTAGAGCAAACAAGAATTAGAAGTGCGAGCTTTCGCATATATAGAAAATCGAAGGTGAGGAGAGTCGTTGAACAATAAACGACAATGCTCATTTTCGCAAATAGAAACCAAGCTAGGGTAACTCGGTATAATTTTGCAAACTCACTAAGGTTGCTGTTTACGATGAATATATAGCACAGTCCAATCCGTACTAGCCCGAATGGGCTAAGGATAAGGTTAATTCTAATCCGCATGGGGGTGACAATTGACAGGCACAGTGGTACGGATTTTATTGGGGTACCCCATTCAAAAGAATGCATGCATAGCCTGCCTCTTGGATGAACATCAGCGCAGTACAACCGCTTATAGCGGGATGAGTCGCATCAAACGTAACAACAAGGGAGAGCCGTTAAATAGATAGCTTAGGCAATAGTCTTAGATCAAGAGCCTTCGGTGAGAGACGATGGTCTTAATTCACCGAAAGCGTCTATGTTTGAGTGACGATATATTGTCTTGAGTTTCTTGATAGCACAAGGCTGAACGGATGTAGAATGACTAACTATAGTGGCACACAATTACTGCCAATCACTGATCCCATAAGATGATAGTATTTTATTGAATTCGCCTGATGCCCTCAGTTTTGCCGTTCCCTCATCAATCAACTTGATGTAGCCAGCAGACGTTGCCTTTGCCGGACTACAGGCAATATACATTTCTGTCGCCTCGCCCAAAGAGCCCGCCGCAACAATGCCACTAACGCCCATATCTTTAAGTTTTGCTCCCATGACACTGGGAGATTCGGCAACAGCATTTACCCTTCCTGCCTGGAGTTTCTTAATGTTGTTTTCAAGGCCATTATTGGCACCTATGGCATCAAACACACTGGGGTTCTCTGTCACATATTTATCAAATTCATCACCGTAGGCATAACCTTTAATTATCGCAATCTTATTTCCTTGTAGTGATGACAGTCCAGTGTAAGTCCAGCTACCTCCTGCTTTAACAAAAAATACCGTACTGTCCATTCCCCAGGGTACCTGAGGATATATAAAATCTGGCGCGTCATCTTTGTAGGCACCTACCACACAGTCAAATTCGCCCTTACGTACTGAGTCAACAGCGCGCTCCCAAGGCATTAATTTGTAATCCACCGTGTGACCTGCCGCAGTAAAAATATTGGTTGCTAACTCAATCATGTAACCTGGTTGCTTAGCATTGGGTTGGCCATTCATGGGAAACCAATTGTCGGCTCGGATGCTAATGGTATCCGCCAATACTGCACTACTGCTAAGAACAGAAACTAAGATAAATGACTTTGTAAATGTCTGCATAACACGTCCTTTGATGAGTTTTTTGTCTTGTCTTACTTTAAAAGTAGACTGGATAGTGACACTAAGCAATTTGGAGTCGATATAGATAAGTTTTAACTCGACAATGATATTTAACCAATCGATATCTATTTCACTGTGTTTAACGATGAAAAAGACATTAAATAAGCCTTGATACTGATTAGCAAACCAACCCTGAGCGGATTGTTACTCAAGCGAAAGGACAACTTGAAATACCGAGCAATTTATACAACTATTCACACAACAATTGCTCAATAATGAGATTCAGCAGCAGTGACAACAAAAATAGCCTGTGCCCGTTAGCTGCCAATTTAAGGATTGCTATCACTGGTATTAATTGCAGATAATTGCGCATATCCGACACGCTTAACTATCATCAATGATTAACCAGCTTAGCGGAAATTCGAAACGTGTTATTACATATTCAATCAATCTGAGGGATCCACATGAATATACTGCAACGTTATTGCGTACTGTCAGCTAGCTTATTGATCTGTTGTTTCTTTTTTAGTGCGCAAGTGTTCAGTGCGGATATGAACAAAGGAGGTAGCATGACTCATATTGACACCAGTAAACTTGGCGACATAAAAGCGGTTAAATTTAATAACCAACAAGTGATTACCGCGGGTTTGCCCACACAGCAGCAATTTGCACAACTCGCTCAAGCAGGTATCAAAACGGTGATAAATCTCATTCCTAATGACAACCCAAATGCATTAAAAAATGAGCAGCAAATAGTGACTCAGCTAGGGATGAATTATCACAATATTAGCGTGGACTGGCAGCATCCTACAAAAGAAGATGTTGAGCAGTTTTTTAGCCTGATGAAGCAAAATGGCGACGCTCCAGTGCTAGTCCATTGCGCAGCAAATTATCGTGCGTCAGCATTTTATTATTTATACCAGACCACACAATCTAAAGCACCTTCAATGGCCGATGCGCTAACGCCTTGGGGCGACTTACAACAAAGCTTTGCTGAATATCCTCAGTGGCAAAAACTGATTGAAGACGTTAAACAACAATATCAAGCCAAACAACAGTAATGTAAATATTGCGAGCACATTAGCTGAAACCGACAAACTTTTCGATTACCTCTTTGAGAGTTCTTAGCTTCAAACCTATGAGAATACAATGGATTGAAGACTATTTATAAAAGAAAAAATACTTGAGAGTGACAAGACGTCAGGCTAGTTTTCGGTGGCAGGGTCGCTCTTTGGCACCTGACCCATATGGATATGGGGAATGTCAGTTGATGTCGAGAACATTATTGACCATGCCGCCACGACATTCGTGATTCCATTCACATCAGCTCCCCATGGAAAACGTTAGAATTTTCACTCTTTACAAATCAGATGGACCGAAGCTGACTACAAATGAAGTTAAAAGCGGGATCTATTTCGTCACCATTTTTTCGCTGCTATTGTTTGGTTAGATAGTGAAAATGTTGCAGGTTTTAGTACAAAAATATCTCCAGTCTCTTCAACAAGCACTGGCTAACAAGGTCAGATAGCCTGTTATTCAATACTCATATTATCCAGAATTGTCATTCGACACCGCAAACTATGTCTAGGTAATCACGCTTAATTATAATCATGAATACTGCTCATGTAGCAGGTGAAATAAAACCGTTTTTCTTCATGTTTCGACCCACGTATAAATAACTCATGCTTTTAGCGCCAAGCAATATTACAGCTGCTCCCTAAGTAAGCCATCAGGCACCAAGCAAACAAAGCTGTAACAGCGACTTGCTCAGAAAATCAGTACGAATAGAACATATCGATAAAGAGCAAAACATAAATTCCGGCTTTTAAATCACAAAATTGGATACCAGATCATCATGAATAAAGATTTCACATTTACGATTAAGAGCATTTGTCTCGATGAAAATTATCATCCATCAAACAATACACGTATCACCACCAACTTTGCTAATTTGGCCAGAGGAAGCTATCGCCAAGCAAACTTGCGCAACGCGTTGAAGATGATTGACAACAGTTTTAATGCCTTAGCGAATTGGGATAATCCTAAAGGCGATCGTTACTCCGTCGAACTTGAAATCATTTCTGTTGATATGGATATTGAAGGCAGTGGTAAAACCTTCCCATCGATTGAAATATTGAAAACGAATATTGTTGATCATCAAACTAATCAACGCATTGAAGGTATTGTAGGAAATAATTTTTCCTCTTATGTGCGGGATTATGATTTTAGCGTATTACTGCAGGCTCATAATAAAGACCAGCCCAACTTTAGTATTCCAGATAACTTTGGCGAGCTGCATGGCAAGCTGTTTCAGTATTTTGTTAATTCAGATGCTTACAAACAAAATTTTAACAAAACGCCTGTTATCTGCCTTAGTGTTTCAGATAACAAAACCTATCATAGAACTGAAAATCAGCATCCTGTATTGGGTGTTGAATACCAGCCAAATGAGTCGTCTTTGACTGAGCAATATTTCAAAAAAATGGGCCTACAAGTACGTTATTTTATGCCGCCAAATAGTGTTGCGCCGTTGGCTTTCCATTTCTTTGGTGATCTACTTAATGATTACACTAATCTTGAGCTTATAAGCACCATCAGCACCATGGGAACCTTTCAAAAAATCTACCGACCAGAGATTTATAATGCGAATGCCGCTGCTGGAAAGTCCTATCAACCCAATTTAAAGAACCAGGATCATTCATTAACGCAAATTGTTTATGATCGAGAAGAACGTAGCCAATTGGCTAATGAGCAGGGAAAGTTTGCTGAAAAACACTTCATCAAACCATATCAAACGGTGCTTGAGCAATGGTCTGCCAATTACGTTTAATCGCTGCGTTTAATAATTACACCCAATATACGGCATGATTTATTATGAAAAAACTTATTAACAAAAGAATACTACCCACTTCAACTGCAGGCAGTTTACCTAAGCCTTCTTGGCTCGCTGAACCCGAAACACTTTGGTCACCTTGGAAACTACAAGGTGAAGAATTAATTAAGGGCAAACAAGACGCGTTACGTTTGTCATTAAAAGATCAACAACATGCAGGCATTGATATTGTTGGTGATGGTGAGCAAACACGCCAACATTTTGTAACTACGTTTATTGAACATCTTAACGGCGTTGATTTTAATAAACGTAAAACCGTTAAAATTCGTGATCGCTATGATGCCAGTGTACCAACGGTTGTCGGCCCGGTTAGTCGCCAAAAATCAGTTTTTGTTGAAGATGCCAAGTTTTTACGTCAGCAAACCACACAGCCCATTAAATGGGCTCTGCCAGGCCCCATGACAATGATAGATACGCTTTTTGATGACCATTATAAAAGTCGCGAAAAGCTAGCGTGGGAATTTGCTAAAATACTTAATCAGGAAGCCAAAGAATTAGAAGCGGCAGGTGTTGATATTATTCAATTTGATGAGCCAGCATTTAATGTCTTTTTTGATGAGGTAAATGATTGGGGAATTGCTTGTTTAGAAAGAGCCATTGAAGGACTAAAGTGCGAAACAGCTGTGCATATTTGTTATGGCTATGGCATCAAAGCCAACACAGATTGGAAAAAAACACTGGGTTCAGAGTGGCGACAGTATGAAAAAGCTTTCCCTAAACTACAGCAGTCTAATATCGATATTATCTCACTAGAATGCCACAACTCTCATGTGCCCATTGAGCTGCTTGAACTCATTCGAGGTAAAAAAGTGATGGTTGGTGCCATAGATGTAGCAAGCAATACTATTGAAACACCAGAGGAAGTCGCCAATACCCTCCGAAAAGCACTTCAGTATGTCGATGCCGATAAACTATATCCATGCACCAACTGTGGCATGGCGCCCTTACCTCATCATGTCGCAAGAGGTAAGTTACATGCATTGAGTGCAGGGGCTGAAATTGTTAGAAAAGAGCTCTCGGCCAAGTGATTGTTAAACCTTAGGGGTTAACATTTATTCAATTTAGGGGATTTCATCGCAGCGCGGGTGTAAATCACCTAAAATTGAGTTCGATAAGCCTTTAAATCAACTTTATACAATGGCGCAGGTAGATTTTCAGACGTGATGTAAATACTGCGGCCATCTTGACTAAAACCCACCGCTTCGGCTTGTCTGATACTGGGTAAATTGATCTGTTGTGGCGGTGAAGAAAACAGCGTTAACCAATCGCCTAGCTCTGTTTGAGTAAAATAGAACGCGTGAGTGTAGGTTAATACCACCGCCGATAAGCCATCAGCAGAAATGTCCATTGCCGTAGGCTTTCCGGCAAAACCTATCCAAGTATAGATACTGGTGTAATCGAGCATCGCCGATGGTAACGGCGCTATCTCGCCCAACTTTTTTGCTTGCCTGTTGAACTGTTTAGTTGAATTAGCGGCTAGATTGTTAGCTGAATGGTTTGATTCAGTTTGTCCTAAAGCAGGATCGATCAATGGCAACTCATACAAAATCGGCAATTTATCGCGTTTAGTCAGTAGCAGTATTTTTTGCTTGGCAACATCAACCGCTACAGATTCACTATCGTGAGCACCATCTCCATAGGTAAATGTCATACTCCAACTGGGTTTGACCGAGAGTAGTTTATTACCGTGTAATTGACTCAAATCAGGCTCTTTGATCAGATGTAATTGATACTGCGATCGTTGCGCCTGGTTATCACCGATATCGGCGATGAGTAAATAAGACTGATTGTGATACGTAAACGAGGCTATATCTTCCCAATCGATACTTTTTACCCCTTCAACGTTAACCGTTGCCAGTTGCTTGCCGCTTGAATCAATCGCAAACAATCGCGCCGAATCGCCGCTATCATTATGTACCCATAATACCTTGTCATTAAGTCGCGATGTGGCTAAACCACTGGCCTCATCAATATCAGATGACACAATCGTACCGGCTTGAGTGAGCCCTAGAGGCATAGCACAAGCACTGGCTGATAACGCTAACATTATGTAAACACATATTTTAAGGTGAATGGATACGGATGATACTTTGGGCATTAAGGTGGTTCCATCGAGAGTTCAATCATGAGCGAATCTGTATTCTACCCAATTTGGAATGAAAAAGTGTCAATGTCTAAACTGGGGTTAATCTATTCATCATGAGGATAAGCTGAACTTATATGAGTTTCGCAGCGACATAACCTAAAAAGGCCACTTTCTTTGTTCCGAAGAAAGTGGCCGTGCACATTTTTAGCGATTGAAATGATGAGTAAAAATCACTAAAAACCAGTACTCTTCTAAGTCTTAAAACTAACGCGTATTAGTATTGATAACTAAACTGCAAGGTAAATTCAGTGCCAGGATCTTTGGCATAAACTTCAATATCTTGCTGTTGGTATTCCGTGGTTTCACCTAAGATATTCTTCGCTTTTAACTTCACAGTAGTGCTGGTTGTCGGGAAGAAACTATAGGTAAAATCTAGGCTGTGAAATGGCTTTTCTAATACATCATCTAAACCACCACGTCCGCCGTAGGCAATGCGTTCGCCAAACACGTTATATACCAATGTAGCACTGTGATAACTGTCTGATGAGTCGTAACTTAATTGTAAGTTTGCCACCCATTGTGAATGCCCAGTCATACGACGCGTTTGATTGGTTGGGTCAATTTCGCCATTAGCAGCGATATTGATTTCTGAGTCGCCAAGGGTTAAGTTCCCCGCCACAAAGAAGTCTTCCCAAATACTGCCTTCGCTGCCCAAAAACGCCAATTCTTGTAAAAACTCGGTTTCAAGACCATACACATAACCCGACTCGGCGTTATAAAACTTCAGCTGACGGCCGGCTTCTGAAATACGTTGAATAGGTTCAATCGGTGCGTCTACATCCTTGTAGAACGCGCCCATACTGAAATTGTTACCCGAATCTGAGTAATATTCCCAACGTAAGTCGAAGTTTAGAATGTCGGAGCTCTTAAGTTCTGGATTACCGAAGAAATCAAAGTCGGTAACCGGATCTTGGAAGCGAACTGGCGATACTTCACGGAGATCTGGACGCACTATGGTTTTACTTGCGCCTAAACGCCACTGAGTGGTGTCGGTTTGTTTCCAGGTTAATGATAACGACGGGAACCAACCATCTTCAGCGATGGCGTAATCCGCCAAATCGTAACGGCCACCTTCATCTGAAATCTGTCCATTTGGGTCAATAGGCAAAGTGACACGGCGGAAGTCTTCGTAGCGAAGACCAGCATAGACTCGCCATACATCGTCAAAGTCGATGTCCATGCTGACAAACGCAGCATCGTTTTTCTCGGCGGCAATGTAGTCTTCAGTATCGGTTGACGCGTCTTTTAGCTCTAGCCCTAGAGTGTTGTCGTTGATATTTTTATCAGAGAAAATATCATTAAAGTCGCCGGATAAAATACCACCGTTAACATCTGTTGGACTTAAATCAACATCAAAACCTAAGCGGGTAGCATAGCTTTCTCGGGTGCGTTCAAAGTATTCATAACCCGTTGTCAGTTTAATCACTGTGGCATCTAAATTGATTGGGTAAGTAAAGTCCCAGGCGTAGTTTTGAGTGTTATCTTCTAAGCGGCTGTAGACATACTTAGGTGCATCTTGAGTGTTAAGATTGCGAGAGAGTAACTGGTTATTTGCATCTAAAATCACGTTATAGGTATACGACACTTCATTTGGTGCATAACGCTCAGAACGTGCATCAGAAAACTTCCAATTAAATTCAGCGTCATTCAAATACTCAATGAAATGATGACCTTTTATTTGATTACTGATTAACGAACGTTCTTCGTAATCAATAGCATAAACTTGCAGTGCATTAGGCTCGCCTAAGGTATCGATAGTTTCTTCAATACCCGTTGATACGTCATCTGAGGTATCTTGAAGATAAGTGGTGAAGGTTTCGATTTTATGGTTGTAGCCAATTTCTAAACCTAAGTTCAACATGCCAGACACTTGCACTATCGAATCGGTGCCAACAATATCTTTTTGGTTTTCAACTTGCACTTGGCTGCTGTCGCCATCAAGCTCAACTTCACGTTTAGTGTAATTTTCAGCTTGTTTCTTGTACGACACCGCAGACAAAGCACCAAAAATGATGTCGTCGCTAATGTCCCAACGATCACCAATGGCAATATCACCGCGCACGGCAGGATCTGTACTTTGACTTTGTAGCGTCATGTCGCGATACATATCTAACGCTAACTCACGGTTAATTTGTTGCGCCGCAGGGTAATTAATCGCTCCATTTGAGCCACTGACGATATCAATCGGGCTGATGCCACCGTATTGATCAATAGTATTATTAATGTTGCTTGGCATGCCGCGGGTGCCATCGTCCTGGCCAGTCCAATCATCGCCACCACCGTTATAGGTGTAGCTGTCATTCGAGTCATTAGTGTTATAACGACCGCCCACAGAAGCTTTAAAAAAGAAGTCTGCAGGGATAGATTTAGTACGAATATCCACATGTCCGCCACCAAATGCTGCTGGCGCATTGGCTGACGCTGACTTTTGCACCGATAACGATTCAATGATCGATGCTGGGAACATATCCAGTGGCACTACGTTACGGGTTGGATCCGGTGAGGGTACAGTCGCGCCGTTAAGCGAAGTACTTGAATAACGTTCACCCAGACCACGAACATAGATAAATTTACCATCTTTTAAGGTCAAACCTGTCACACGACGAAGCGCTGCTGCTGCATCACCGTCACCGGTTCTTGAAATTTGTTCTGAGCCCATAATATCGGCTACAGCAATTTGTTCACGACGCTCTTCGGTTGCTTCTGATGCTGAGCTGCGTAAACGCCCTGTCACTGAAATCACTTCAATGGGTTCAATCGGAATCACTTCACCAGGATCACGAACAGGCGCGGGTTCTTGCGAGTATACGGGGGTTGTGGTTAATAACGTTGCCGCAGAAATCACAGAGATAATGGCAAGGCTTAACTTATTAACGGTAAAACTCGGCTTGGTTTTCATACTTATACTATCCTGTATGCGGTTCAGAGATAGCCGCCCTTGCGAGCGGCTATTAATAGGTCACAGATTTAGTTCATCAAAGGTGATTACTGTGGAAAGTAAGCCCAACCTTGACGCCAGTCATTCTGGCCATCGAATGCACCAATAAAGTTGGTTGATTCGAAGAAGCTATCATCTGTACTTAAATCTTTACCTTTACCAAGTAGTGTTGTATCGGTTGCTGCTGGCATGCCGTCAGTGATAGTCACTGCCGTTGCAGAGTTACCTTGTTGACCCAAGAACCAGGTTTCAGTATTAATCGCGGTAGTACCTGAAGTCTTGAATGGCTCATTACAATCGATAATTGAATGCGACATCACTAAGGTGTTGTTATTCACGTTATCAACCAAGCTTGATACTGAACCATCTAGCTCTAAACACTCACCAGACTCAGTGTCAGCGGTACTACCTTTGCGGCCTTGCACAAGTACGTTGTATAACTCACCTGCTGTTCCCACTCGAAGTAAGATACCTTCGCCGTTGTCACCGCTAGCGTTTGCAGTATCTGTACCGGGTAAAATAGTGAAGTTAGCTAACTTAGGGGCAGAAACAGGGGTCGCTGCTGCACCAGCACTGCTGCTATCAGCTTCAATACCGCGGTTTGCATTGCCGTCTTCATGAGTGATGTAGACAAACTGTGCTTTACCCGTCCAACCATTGGTCCAGTCTAAGCTGTCATCGAAGTTGGCTGTTAAGTAGACATATTTCAAGTTTACAGCACCGCCCCAAAACTCAACGCCATCGTCGCCGTTAGCGTGAATTTGAATGTGGTCTACTTGAGTTCCGCTGCCCACTGCCGCAAATGAGATACCGTTCATTTCTTGAGTATCATTGACTTTAAAGCCAGCATACTTAACTACTACGTAACTGATTTGTCCGCTGTTATCTGCGTTGTCGTTACCACCATATGGGAAGTCACCTACTTCAAACGATGCATCACAAGCCGTTTTATCTGGGCAGGTATTTGTTAAACCGTTACCTAAGATAACTAATCCACCCCATTGTCCGCGCTCACCAGTGGCACCGGCAATAACATCTTCTTCTGACGTCATTTCGATTGGGTGAGTAGCACTACCTTGAGCCATAATTTTAGAACCACGGCTAATGGCAATATAGCTGTTAGATGTCGCGAATAATTTTACACCCGCTTGAATTGCTAATGTTGCCGATGTGGTTTTATCTGCCCCGACAAGAACAGCGCCGCCATCAATTTTGTACATCACGTTCTGACCAGCAAGTAAGGTTGTGTTACTCAGAACATTCCCTTCTAGAGTACAAATAAGCGTCACTGATGCATCTTTATATAAACCCGCTGTCGCAGCTGAAGCTGTAGTGCCAACAGGACAAGAAGTTAACACCGGCAGCTCAGTTGGTGTTGGCGCCGCATCATCATGGATTGCTGTAGTCCAACCAGTCGTCCAATCATTTGTGCCGTCAAATGCACCAATATACTGGGCATTCACTAAGCGAGAATCAAGGTTGCTTAAGTCAGCTTTACCACCGGTTAAGGCTACCGATGATGAATTAGGCATATAGTCAGTTAAATCTGCTGCAGCAACTAAGTTACCGTCTTGGTCGTTAAACCATGCTTCAACATCTAATGCCAATGTACGGCCTTCTGCTGCATCTGCCTTAGCATTTTTAAACGGCTCAACACAGTCAATTAAACTGTTCTGCATGATTAATTCTGCAGTATTGGCATTGTTTACTGTGTCGTCATCGTTAACTTCTAAACATTCGCCCGAATCAACATCACCTTTAACGAGCATGTTATAAGCATTAACACCTGTGCCTTTACGGAACAAAATGCCTTCTGCATCGTCACCGCCACTGTTAGTGCCGTTAGCGACTTGGATAGTGAAGTTGGCGAGTGTTGGTTTCGACATAGGTAATGCGCTTGCGTCGCTGTTACTGTCGGCTTCAATACCACGGTTAGAACCGTTATCAGCTTGACGAATATAAACGTGTTGTGCGCTACCTTGCCAACCGTTAGTCCAATCTAACGAGTCATCAAAGTTTTCTGTTAGTACGATATTGGTAACGGAAACATTGCCGCCCCAAAATTCAAAACCATCATCGTTATTCATGTGCACTTGTACGTGATCAACTTCAGTACCCGCACCTACAGCAGCAAAACTGATGCCGTTCATTTCTTGTGTGTCGTTAATTTTGAAACCACCAAACTCAACGCGTACATACTTGATTGAGCCAGAATTATCTTCAGTATCGTTACCGCCGTAGCTATGGTTACCCACTTCAAAAGACGCTGAACAATTGGTTAAATCAGGACATGTGTTTACCGGTGCATTACCAAGCAACACTAAGCCACCCCACTGACCCGCTTTACCCTCTTGCCCTAAAGCGGTTTCAACTGAAGTAAATACGATTGGCGCAGTTGCTGTACCGTCGGCAATGATTTTTGAACCACGGCTGATCACTAAATAAGAATCGCTACCACCGAGTATTTTAGTGCCGGGCAAAATAGATAACTCAACCGAATTGGCGTTATCGCCACCGGCGATGACAGCACCATCTAGCTGCCAAACAACATCATTACCTAGTACAATTTTGTCGCCATCTTGGCCACCCGTTGTCACGGTTGATGCGGCTGTTGAAGGCGCTAATGTTCCTTTTAATACCCAAACTTCTTTTCCATCAACAGCAGTCATTGTGGTGCTTTTAGTTGCAAAGCCACTGTATGATTTTTCTTGAGCTGTCTGAGTTGGAGTAGTTGGCGTTGTTGGTGTGGTAGGGGTAACAACATCACTACCTGTATTGATATTAATATCGCCACCACAACCAGCGAGCCCTAATGTTGCAGCAAGAGCAGTAGAAAGTGCAGTCAGTTTAAAAAGATTTTTCAGTTCCATTATCATCTCCGGAGACGGATGTAAGCATGTGAGTAAGTTGGCTGGATGACAAACTAACCTGCAAAAATGACAAAGAGACTGCTTAAATATTACACTCACATTTCATTAACATTTCAGAAATATTCAAGTTCAATGGTGCTGCGGCTTAGGAGGAATTTTACTTGCGAAAAAAATTAACAAAAAAGACAAAAAAATAACTTAGCAACTGTTTGCATAACAAATAAGAGTGGTTAATTGATGCTGACATATACTGCCCATAAGCCAAATATCAGCGCACTTACACCAGCAGGTCTGAACCAACTAATACAATGTGTACCGGCCCATAAAGCAAACATCTTATGATATTTTTCAGTCATAAAAACTAGAAAAACTGCAATAATAAACAGCAAGTTAGCTATCACCTCAAACACTAGCGGGAATGAAGTATTATGCGCATCGAGTAACAATGCTGCGCCAATCATTAACCGAGAAATGATTTCGACAGCATGAAAATACCTTTGGCGACTAAATAGAACAATAACATCAGCAAAACCTTGTGGCTTAAGTAACATAAACAGCCCAACACAACTGATGATAACGCCCCAAACACTAATTAATATCGCCATGATGTCTCCACAATGCACTCCTACATGCAGATATTAGCACCAAATAATGTAATGAAAATGTGGCAAACCAATATTGTTGAGCAGGAAAAAAGATCTATCAATTATGATGAAAGCTAAAGTAGAGTGGCTCATAGCCGCTATTTATAAATTCTGATACCTGAACGCATGCTAGTTGGTGCAAATCACTGATGAGTTATAAATTAATATTAATAACTATTAATAAATACTCATAAAGCAAGTTTGGGCTAATTTAATGTTAAAATAGCCATTTAGTAACGTTTAAATTAGCCTCGGAGTGCCTATATGCCATCTGATATCATTATTTTAGGGATCTCTATTCTTATTGCTATTGGCATTTTGCTCCATCACCCTTCTAAGACATTAGGCCTACCCTCACTCTTAATTTTCATGGGTGTAGGACTTGCCTTTGGTAATGGGGAATTTGGTTTTGTATACGATGATCTGCAACTGACCTCATTGATTGGCACTCTCGCATTAAACACCATAGTATTTGTGGGCGGGCTGAATACACCAATGAAAAATATTCAATTTTCTTGGAAAGAAGGCGGCATGCTGTCCACTGCCGGTGTCATCTTCACGACGATCATTTTTGGCTTTATCCTGAATGCCTTACTCGACTTTAACCTCATTACTTGCATGTTATTTGCGGCGGTAGTGTCATCGACTGATGCTGCAGCCGTATTTTCTATTTTAGAATCCAAAAAACTTAAATTAAAACACGGCACCGGCACTATTTTAGAATTCGAATCGGCCACTAATGACCCGGTCGCCTTGCTGATGGTTATCATGCTAACCGACTACATTATCAATAGTACTAACGGCGCTCCGACAACAATATCGATACTATTAAACCTAGGACAACAAATTGGTGTTGGGGCAATTATTGGCCTATTGATGGGTAAAATAACCGTTTGGACATTGAATCGTATCAAACTACCTGAATTTGGACTTATCCCTGTATTTATTTTGTCGACTTTTGCCATCACAGTATCTGGTACCGAAATATTAGGCGGTAACGAACTGATTGCGGTTTACATTACCGGAGTGATTATTGGTAACTATTTAAAGAAAGGTGCTGAAGTCAGTAAGCATTTTTTTAATGGGATTTCTTGGTTAGCGCAATCATTAATGTTTATTATTTTGGGCTTACAAATATTCCCGCAGCAGTTATTACCTGTGTTTATGGTGTCTTTACTGCCTGCTATCTTGCTTATTCTGGTGGCACGGCCGTTAGCGGTGCAATTGTGTTATCTGCCCTTTAGGCAAGCAACTTGGCGCAAGCGTTTGTTTGTCTCTATGATAGGCCTAAAAGGCGCTACGCCAATTGTATTTGCGCTGATCCCCGCTGCGGCAGGTGTTGAAGGTTCGCGAGAAATGATCCACATGGTGTTTTTTATTGTGCTGATATCGGTCATTGTTCAAGGCGCAGCCATCGAACCACTTGCCAATAAACTGGGACTCAAATTAAAACCCAAACCGCCTCAGGTTTAAAAATGATTCAATGCCCCATAGCAATGAGGCATTGAATCATTTTCAATATTGGCGATATAACTAAACCCTAATTTACTGTGATTCTCTCCACTGATTTTTCAGGCTGATGGATCACATAATCTAACTGTACTTGTACGTCTTTAAAACCATCTGCTGAAGTTTGATACTGCCACTGTTCAAGCGCCTCAACTGCCGATGCGTCGAACATTTGTTTTGGCGCTGACTTCATTACCCTAACATTACTCACTTTTCCTGCAGGGCTAATATCAAATATCATTTGCACATAGCCGTTGAGCCCTTCTTTAGCGGCATCTATGGGATAGCTAGGCTCAATTCTGATTACTGGCATTGCCATAGCATCGGTGTTGGTTTTAGCCTTAAGATTGTCACCTGCCAATGCCTGCTGATTAAACATAAAGGCACTCATACCAATAACCAAGGTCATTCCAATCAATGCTAGCGTGCTTTTTCCATGTTGCTTTTTCATCTGTAAGATCCTCTCTTTTAAGATAGTTTTGTCCCCATAAGGGGTGTGTAGCATGCTCAAAGGTGCATGCTGTGAATAGGCCAATAGTGTTTGGCTATAGGCAATTTTAGCTTGGGTTTTCATGTCGGCGGTCACTTGCGCATCACATGACAATTCTTGATCTTGTCTAAATCGGCGGTAGCTGAGCCACATCAAGGGATTGAACCAAAACAACACGGTTAAGCCATAAGCCAATATATTCATCCACAAATCACCACGTTGATAGTGATACATCTCGTGCTGAATAATGGCTTGCTGCTGGCAGTCATCGAGTTGCATAAAGCTATCAGGGACTAAAATACTGGGGGTGAAAAATCCCGCTAACATAGGTGATTCAATCTGAGAATGAACCAGCACCTTAAGCCTGCTAGAGCTTACAGCTAGCGGTTTTGCATTATTAATTAACCGTTGCAGATTGGCGTATTCCATTACGATATTAATCACTAATAAGGCAACCACTGCGGCGTAGAGATAAGGCAAATAGAGTTGATCAAGTAAACCTGCCGACAAGGCAACAGTATCATTCGCCAACACATAATATTGCTCGATGACTGAGACGCCATTACTGCTGCCAAACCAGCTAAAGTGCTGTGGTAATATCATTTGCAGTAAATCGGCAAAAACAAATAGCGGCACTGATATCCACATAAAATAGGTATAGTGCGCGCCAAGCTTAGACAATAAAAACCGATGTAATAGCAGTATTGCCAAACACACCATACTCAGTGAAAGGGTTTGTTCCATAAACCAATTGATCATCACTTTTGTTCCTTTTGCCAATCATCGAGTAAAGTTTGCAGGTCGGCGACATCTTCTGCCGACAGTTTGTTTTTCTGCGCAAATCCGGCAACCAATGGGGTTAACTTGCCGGCAAACATGCGATCCACAAAAGAAAGCGACTCTTTAACGGTATAGTCCTGCTCAGCGATTAACGGTGAATAATGGTAAACCCGCCCCTGTTTTTCAAAACTGACGGCTTGTTTTTTAACTAAACGATTAAGCAAGGTTTTCACCGTTTTCTCATGCATGTCATGGCTTTGTGCTAAGGCATCAACCACTTCGCTCGAGGTTAATGGCGACTGTTGCCAAAGCTGCTGCAACACCACTAATTCACTATTGCTGATCTCTTTCATGCTATACCGCTCATTTGTTGTTAAAACTTGTGAAGACAAAAAAGGATTACAGATGTAATCGATTTATTTAAATTACAACTGTAATCTTAAATAAGCAAGCAGTTTTTTACATGATTTACTCATAAAAATGAAAAAGCCTAATCAGATGATTAGGCTTAAGATTGAAGTATTATTTAGCGAATAGGCTTTATGACAATGATAGTTTATCGCGATACAACCACTGATAAACCGTAGGCAACACCAATAACGTCAAGGCGGTTGAGCTAAACAAACCGCCGATGATCACGACAGCTAACGGCTGTTGAATTTCACTGCCCACGCCAGACGATAACAAAATAGGGATCAGCCCTAATGCAGACGTCAGTGCCGTCATTAACACTGGACGTAAACGCCCGACTGTACCTTGATAAACACTGTCGTATAGGCTTTCAGTTGATGATTGTCTGCGCTGGTTGATTGAGTCCACCAGCACCACACCATTTAACACCGCAACACCAAACAAGGTGATAAAGCCGATGGAGCTGGGCACAGATAAATAGGTGCCAGTAGCATATAAAGCCACTACGCCGCCGATTAATGCCAATGGCACATTAGCCATAATCAAGGCCACTTGTTTGACTGAACCAAACGAGAAATACAGCAATAGACCAATCAGTGCGATAGAAATGGGCACCACTAACATTAGCTTTTGTTGCGCTCGTTGCTGGTTTTCATATTGGCCGCCCACCACCACAGTATAGCCAGCAGGTAATGCAGCTTGCGGCACTATGGCATAAATATCATTGACCACCGAGCCCATATCACGCCCCGACACGTTGGCTTGCACCACCACGCGGCGCTGTACATCGTCACGACGAATATTCGGCGGCGCCATTTCAATCACCACATCAGCGAGATCGCCCAAGCGAACAATCGCACCATTGGCGCCACTGAGGAGCAAATCTTCAATTGCATCAGGCGCATTACGATATTGCGCGGCTAATCGCAGGTTAATGTCATAACGGGCGTTACCGTCAATCACCTGGCCAGCGCTGGCACCACCAATACCTTGAGTGACTAAACTCATAACTTCATCAACGCTGATCCCATAACGTGCCAGTACTTCACGTTTAGGCCGAACCACTAACTGAGCTTCACCGCTGACTTGTTCTAACGATACATCAACCGCCCCAGGAATGGCTGCGACTAAGTCTGTTAGTACCTGACCTTTTTCCGATAATATGCTCAAATCTGGGCCAAATATCTTAATCGCTAACTGCGCTTTAACCCCTGATAATAGCTCATCCACTCGAGTCGCAATCGGTTGTGAGAAGGTCAGCAATAATCCCGGGAATATCGCTAATCTTTGCTCCATTAATCGCTGAAGCTCAAAGCGGTTACTTGCCGATGTCCATTGTTCTATCGGCTTAAGACCAATATAGATTTCAATATTACTCACAGGTTCGGGGTCGCCGCCAAGCTCTGGTGCGCCAATGCGACTTAAGGCATATTCCACCTCAGGAAACTCCAGCAGCATGGCTTCAATTTTAGGCGCGACGTTAATAGAAGTGGCCAAGCTTGCTGTCGGTGCCAGTGTGACGCGTAAGTTAATGGTGCCTTCTTCGAGTTCTGGCACAAATTCAGTGCCTAACTTTGGCAATAACAACATGCTTGATATAAACAACACTACAGCGGCTAACATCACCGATTTAGGGCTTGATAATACCAGTGTCAGAATACGGCGATAAACCGCATCAATGGGTGCCAGCACTTTACTTTGACGCACCACAACACCGCGTTTGAACAAGAATACCGCTAATGCGGGTACTGCAAATAATGCCACCACCAATGCCGCCATCATGGCTAAAATAATGCTAATCGCCATCGGCTGAAATAACTTACCTTCTACACCTTCAAGGGCAAATAACGGCATAAACACCACGATGATAATCGCTGTCGCAAAGAAGATAGGGCTGCACACTTCTTTGGCCGCCAGCATGACCCTAATCGCCATACTTTGGGTTTGGGCATCAGGGCCACTTTTACGAGTAGCATGATTATCACCATCAAGATGCACAGCAGCATTTGGGTTGGCGCCCGTTTCAGCGCTAACATGCTTAAAGATGTTCTCAACCATCACCACCGAGCCATCAACGAGCATACCTATTGCGACCGCCAGACCACCCAAGGACATTAAGTTAGCCGACATACCATAATAAGACATGATCAATAACGCGATCCCGATCGATACTGGGATCGACAGCAATACCAATAAGGTGGCGCGGATGTTGACCAAAAACAACGCCAGAATAATCACGATAAACCCAAAGGCCATCAATAACGCTTCAACCACAGTGGTCACCGCTTGCTCGACCAAATCGGCTTGGTCATAAAACACCTCAAATGACACTCCTTTTGGTAAGGATTGCTCAATCAAACTAATACGTGAATTGATGTCATCAATGGTGGCTTTGGTATTGGCCCCCATGCGTTTAAGCACGACGCCAGCAACAACTTCACCCAGTGCTTGTACATCAGATGACGAGTTATTATCAGCAGCTTGCCTACGCGACATGGTCACTGCACCGACTCTTATTTCACTACCAAATGCCACGTTAGCAATGTCGGCCACTCGAATGGGCGTGCCATTGATTTCGGTTAACGGAATGTCGGCAATGGCTTGTAAGCCAGCATCGCCTGCGGGCAATAAACCATAACCACGGACCACTAATTGCTCTTGGCCTTGGTCCATAAACCAACCGCCTGCGTTACGATTATTACTTTCCAATGCTTGGCTAACTTGGGTCAGCGACAAGCCATAACTGCGCAGTTTATTAGGGTCAACTTGCACTTGGTATTGCAGCACCTCGCCGCCAAATGACAATACTTCGGTCACACCGCTTACTGGCATTAATATCAGCTTAACTAAGTAATCATTTAAGCTACGCAGCTCAGATGCGCTGATATGGGTTTCAGGTTCAGCCCGTAAAATGTATTGATAAATTTGCCCTAAACCTGAGGTATTCGGGCCAATTTCGGGAGTGCCAACACCCGCAGGAATCGACTCTTTGGCAGCTTGTAGTTGTTCAAACACTTGCTGACGGGCAAAGTAAATATCGGTTCCCTCGGCAAATACCACTGTCACCAACGACAAACCAGTGCGCGATAATGAACGCACTTCAGTCACCGCGGGTAAGGCATACATAGCCGACTCGACCGGATAACTAATCAGTTTTTCAACTTCTTCGGCAGCCAAACCTTCAGCTTCTGTGTTAATGGTCACTTGCACATTAGTCACATCTGGAAATGCATCTAAATTTAGTTTTGGCAGCATGAATATTGAAGCCACAACCGCTGCGAGCAAGCTAAGTAAAACCAATAACCGCTTTTCAACGGCAATCTCAATTAATTTATATAACATGATGATGTCCTAGCGCTTAGTGATTGTGGATGTCAAAACCAGCTTTGGCTTGCTCAGATGCTAAGAAAAAAGCCCCAGAAATCACCACCCGAGTTTTCGGTGTTAAACCGCGAATAAAACTCAACCCGCGTTGACGCTCAACCACAGTCACCTCGACTGCACTGAACTTCCCCTCCTGCTCAATAAACACTTGCCAGTCGCCATCACCACTGCGAGTTAACGCAGCATCAGGCACAATAAAGCCAACCGATTTAACCTGCTTATCTTCCGCTAGGTACAATTCGGCAAACTCTCCTGCATGTAATTCATGGCCTGGATTTGCCATTCTCACCAACACTTGCTCGGTACGGGTTTGCGCACTAATTTCATGGGAACGACCAATAATAATGCCGTCACGAGTACGATCACCGACACGCACTAACACATTGCGGCCCATATCCACTTGATCCGCTTGTAGAGGCGTAAGCTCGGCCTGCACCCATAAATACGACTCATCGGTGAGTTGCATTAAAGGCGTACCCGCATCGAGTACCTGGCCTAACGTCGCGACATCTTGTTGAACTCGCCCATTGATAGGTGCTAATAACTGGAACTGGCCAATCGAACTCGGTGATTTAGCTAAGGCTTTAATTTGCGCGGGTGTCATCATGATGGCTTGTAAAATAGCTCGCTTTAACTCGGCATTCACTTCGATTTGCATCCGCTGACTGGCACTGATGGTGCCTGGGGTCATGCGCTTGATCCGATCCCATTCAGTGGCGGCATTAATGTAATCGGCTTGGGCAGCAGCAATGTCAGCACCACCTATGGTTAACAACGGCTGCCCCTGGGTGACCTGCTCTCCGGGCACTACATGACGCTTGAGGATCTGCATGTCTAATTGCGGGGCTATGGTAATGGTTTTGTCTTTATCGACGATTAATTGCGCGGTCGCGACCGCCTGTAAATTAAACGCTTGTAGGCTCAATTCAGACACTTCAATTCCGGCTAACTGTCTTTGCTCAGTATTTAAGCTTAACAATAACTCTTGGTGGTCAGTTGCTGTAGATTCATTGCTTGCCTGAACAGGCAAGCTCGACAATAACAATAATGATGTCAATAACCCAGAACAGAGCAATAGCCCCCTCTGGCTATTTATCCATGCTGTTGACTGAGCAATGATAACGACACGACTATTGAGATGAGGTACGGTAAATTTGGCATTTAATCCTGCCAATAAAGATAAAAACGCTACTAATTTGGTTTTCATGGTCAATCCCAAAAACAATCTAGACCGTCGACAACCCCAGAGGGAATCAACGATAATCGGTTTAGCCACCAGTCTTAATAAGCGTCAGATAACGTTAAAATAAAATGCAGAAAAGTAGCACTCATTTACGCAATGTGAGCAGATCAAGGTGCAGAACTAAACAATAAAAAGCTGTTTAACAGGATTAAGCTATCGGAGGACGATAAGTCGGAAAAGATTCTGGAGCTAAGTAGTGCAGGCTAACATTGGCATAAGCATCATGAAAATGCTCATGGGTGATATTATCGTTAAGCATAGCAAGTGCCACATGACCGCCATGACACTGGCAATCTAAGCACACATCAACGCGCTCAATATCGGTACTACTGGCAGCATGCTGATGATCATCATTAACGGAATGAATACCTAAGCCGTCGAGCGCACAGGCACAGTCGACACATTCAGCAAGGGTAATCACTTCGGTGGTAAATTGCAGATGTGGGTGGTTATTTTGCTCTTCGTTACTGTTGCCCGCATGCAATTGATGCGCGCCCATGTTGGCGCCCACAAATTGTAGTAGCACAATGGCAATCAGTAATTTGGCTATACTAGCCATAAAAGGCAAAACGCGATAACTCAACCACCCACTCCTAAACAATATTATTTAAATACGCAGTGCTTGGCATAATCGGCAGCTTCATTAGCAGTCCAATCACCACTTTGTTTTTCTTTCATTTGCTTACACCATGCTTCACTACCCACTTCTGGGGCACATGCCGTTAAACTAAGCGTTAACAATAACGCACTTGATACGGCAAAAAGCTTTGATAATGACATAAGTAATCCTGTTCTAGAGTAATCGATTAATACTAAGGCCTACTGACCTTTGAAGATGAATTTTGCAACAGTTGCTGATAATTTGCTACTAGCTAACGCTTATGATGAGTCATTTTCGCCATAAATAATCGTTAGCAATATCAAATCTGCTACCACACGGCTTCTAGCACGCAGAACGTTTGGCAATCCAAGAAACGGCATCTTGCTTACGCTCTAACGGAAACCATGCTACTTCGCCTTGCATAAATGGCCCCATCAACCTCACCGAATTACCCACCCAATCAGGGCCACCGACAAACACTAGCGCATCAAACTCAGGTAACTGCACTTCACCACTGCCGGTTAATGAACCAAATTCCCAGCCTTCGAGTAATACATCTGCTTCAATATACAGACACACTTGATTCCAATCTTTACGGTAACTCTTAATGGCAGGTTGTAAACGGGTACGATAATCTTGTGCCGATAAACGGCCACTGACAAATAAACTAATCACACCCTTGGAAATATCGGGAATTTGACACAACATAACGGCAACTCCAGCCTTGTAATCAGGCCATAGAACAGACTTTATACGGTGATGTAATCGTGTAAAGCCACAATGGCGCTAATAATAGCAAAACTATTCTATTCATTTCATTAAATATGTAATAACTCAGAGGCCAATCAGAATTTTAGTTGCTCCGAGCCAACTGATCAGACTAGAGGTGGTCAAATGACAACACTGAAAAATTTGTCCAATTACGGTAGAATAGGCCAATACCACATAAAATAAACCCTCGTACTTTTGAAATATTAAGTATAAGAATAGGTTTATCGATAATCAATTTAAGGGGACGACCACACCCGAATGATACAAATTACTCAACGAGTCATATTGCAAGACAACGAAATTGAATGGCAATTTGTCCGCTCAAGCGGTGCGGGTGGCCAGCACATTAATAAAGTCTCTACCGCCGCTCAACTCACCTTTGATATTGCCTCATCGTCTTTACCTGAGTTTTATCAACAAAAACTGCTCGAAAAAGCCGACCATCGCATAACTAAAAGCGGCAAAATCATTATAAAGTGCCAGTTTCCCAGATACATGCAAAATGAAGTAAAAGTTGTCAATCTATCAACATTGCTCTAGCTTTTCCGCATTCGATACGTAACATACTATCCAATGTCTTCATTCTAGTTTTAATATTGAAAATCTTAAATTAACCCTCTTTCTCAATATTTTTATTCAAAGACTATTACTATAAATGGTATTTATTAGTTTTAAAAAGAGAGGATACAATAATTTAGTATTTATCGATTTTTTGTTAATTCTCAATACTAAGACTTCACTTCTGTAATTTTTTAGCTTCTTGACCTACTAGAAATCTACTTTTTTCCTCATTACCTTAGATGCTCCTCGTTTCGTTTTGCTATCCATTCGGCGTAACTGTGAGCCAAATGTTGGTTTTGATGCTCTTCGAGATTTTTTAATAATCATTGCGGATAAAATTAGTTCTTTTAGACGCTCTAGTGCGGCTTCTTTGTTTTGTAACTGAGTTCTGAACTGTTGTGATTTGATAATGATTACACCATCTGAGGAAATGCGACTATCAGATAGCTTAAGAATTTTTTCTTTATAAATCGCTGGTAAAGATGAACGATTAATATCAAATCTCAGGTGGATAGCTGTTGCTACTTTATTAACATTTTGCCCTCCATTTCCAGCTGATCTTATTGCGTTAAGTTCAACTTCCCAATCGCCTATGATTACGTTACTCGAGATTTCTAGCATGGTACACCTACTGATTCTGAAATATTACAGATCATGCTATCGGTTGTGGTATTACTTAACAATACGATACTCAAATGAATACTGCCACTTTAGCAATCAAACACCAGCATTTTTTCCTAACAAATGCTTCTCAATTTAATTTTGAATACAAATTAGCTTTATGTTCAATCTTTCAGATAATAACCAATAGAAAGAGAGGTCGGCCAATTTTAAGGAGGCTCATAGGAAGATTTTAGCAATTTAGGCGACAACTGTCTTGAAAAACACCGACCTAGCAATCAGAGGAGATGTCACGTAAACGACCGATTTAGTGACAAAGCATAAACGACGATTTTGACGTTAAAAACTGTCACATGACCCGTAATTTATTCAATATCATACAAATCAGATGGTCATTAGCTTTAGTGACGGAATTTTCTGGGGTTCCGGTGTAGAACCCCTGATTTAAGCGGGGAGTTTGATCAGCCGATTTATATCATGGCACCAATAGGCTGATCTGCTATCAGTGACAATTGCATAGTTCAGCCTTGATATACCGTCAGCGGAAGTCGTATCAAACGGAGAATCTTCTGGCAGCAAGACAATACTTGGGTTGATAGGTACAAAATGAAAGGCCGGTACATCTGGAAGTTACCTCAACTCGATAGCCAATAAAACTTTTCGAAGTGTCTTCCACTACTATCTCACGCACTCAGTCTTCGAGAAATACCACTCATCATTGGTATTCTTCGAAGAGAGCAACTCATGATTTTTAGTATTAAGGCCTAGGTAGCTGGCTGCGTTTAACAGGTTAAGTCATGCAGTTTTAGAGCTTATGATCAAAATAGTTTGATTGATCATTCACTTTTGGGCTTGATCATTTAAAGCAAGCTGTCGATCTTTAAATTTAATCATTTTTAGTCGCCATATCTTCTTTCATGAAACCGTTACATATAACGATTTTAGCTTCAGCCAACAATCAACAGCGCAAAAATTAAGAATATTATCCTGCCACTTAACTAAAATTTTTAGCACTTAATATTAGGTAAACAGCCCCAACTAGTCGTGTACTGAGGGGTAGGGGAATCACGGAGCATGGCCCAATTATGCTCAACTCCTTGTGCTGCTAAAAATAAGGTATCACGGCCATAACGTTGATTAATGTTGTCTAAGGAAAGCATCCGTAGAGGATTTGCAGTAGGAGGGTTAAATAAATCGAGCTGGTTGCGCTTATCACTGACTAAATCGATAACTCCAATACCGATTAGATAATAACGCACACCGTCACGTAATAACTGAACTGCGGCACCACTCATTCCTTTAGTGAGATCGACAGTACAACTCGTCGGGCTGGGGAAATGCACTACAACTTTATAGCTGACAGGACGCTCATAATGCTGTGAGTTACTGGCAAAAACCAGCATGGTTTTGAAGTTTGAGACTTGTTTGCGTGCTGTTAGCTGCTGCAATACAGACATGTTTACCCAATGCTTGTAATAGCGATTCATAATCAGTTATGTGCTCTCCAACGCTTCTGGTTGAGAAGATCTGCTTTTTATCTGCCCTTTCTTCATCCAATACTTTACACGCTTGTCCGTTGAGCTCACGAACCGTACGTTCAATCTCAATATTAAACTGCTTTCTTGCCAAAATAGGCGGCATAGAGGCTAATTGAAATGCCGAATGAATATTCATTAGCTCTAGTTTCTTGCTAATACGCCGTCCAGTCCCCCAAACATCACTGACACTTAGTTGTTTTAAGATTGCTATACGCTCCTGCTTCATTACTAATGAAGCAGACACCGTTCAATTTTCTCGTTCAGCAATTGTTTTACCAACTAAGTCTTTAGATAACTGAGCATCGAACAGATGCTTGAGCCGTTTCAACTCAATGTACGGGAGATTTTTAATGTTATATTGAACGGTAGTGACGACGAGGTTATCCATATTCCAAAACCAGAATTTGAAATGGTTCAACAAGAATGCTTTAAAATAATCTGATATTAAACTCATTATCTGCCAGACACTTAACCATATAAATTCAGACACAATTCTTGTACATAAATATTCTTACCTTCAAAATGCTTAGACGTTTGATGTAAAAACCTGAAAGTCAGGTGTCCCACTAGTTTTAAATTGAATAAATACCATCAAAAACATAGGCTTACTTAGGATTTTATTTAACCATTAAGGGCATAACTGATGACTTATATACAAGCTTCTTATGAACAACTAAAAGAGAATCTAGAGTGTTTTTTTACAATTGAAGAACAAGCTTATCTCTTCCCTGTATTGCTCAGTTGGGCAGAGGAGCCTGACAAGGTCATATTTTGGTTTAACAATAAACCAATACCCGCATTCGGTAATATCACAGCCCTATCTGTTTGCGAAGGTGGGCATGCAAAGGCGTTTATCGAGTACATAAAAGGGACTGAATTGGGTGGGAATGCTTAAGTTAGAGCGAATGTAAATTCCAATATTTATTAAGAGTTAATAGTTATTCTATAAGTTGCGAAATAATTCGAGATTAGATCCATGTGAAAACGAAAAACATAGCGTAAGTCATTGATTTATTCTTTTTGAATACATGTTTTTCGTTTTTCATGGATTTAATAATCAATAATTTTCTTTGGTCATTAAGTTGTAGACGTCATTGGTGAAGTCTACATTTAGACTCATTTGACTTCCTATAGAGACAGGAAAGAACTCTAGTGGTCAGTGAAAAACACTCTCAACTTTATAGCTTGGCAAACTCACTTTTGGACAGGACAGAACCGTGCCGGTGATACTCTAATTTAGTTATTGTTAAATTACTTTTTGTATGGCACAACCCCTTAAACAGATAGCCCAACGGGAGGACAAGAAAACCAGACGTTAGGAGCCACTCTTAATTGCATATTCCGCCCACAATGGGCCACTGCTTCGCAACTCGTGGACCAGTATTCAGAATTGCTTGTAGATCCTAATTTGTTATCAAAACCTTATTTTATTGCAGAAGACTATTCCTCTTTGAACCTCAGACAAGTCGGTCTCAAATTCGGTGTTGTTGACTGCTTTCAGTCTCAAATGTGTATGGGTTACAAAAAAGATCAACAAAATCAGTAAATTATAAAGATTTAAGGGTGGTAGGATAGGCCTAACCTATTCATCCTAAATGGAATTTTGGGGTTTTCGATGTGCATGTAAGTCTTGATGGGCGAACCACTATTCCAAGGTGGGAAGCGATAGTGAGAATATCATTTGTCACCTTCGCCTTCAGACAATAATTAATTGAACAGGAATAAACACGTAAATCAAATTACACATATTTACCTGTCTTGCGTATAATTATACATGAGTTAGATAATTGCGTGTAATTAGAGGTAACAATGAGTGATTGGAATTTTTCTAGACCAGAATTAGCAGAGCATTACCTTATGCGGTTAACGGCGTTTTTCAAGACAGTTGTCGCCTAAATTGTTAAGCAGCTTCTTTATGTTGCTCTGGATTTAACGCCACAGCGTTTATTGGCTGCCAGTTTTGCTCTTCTTTTGACCATAGCTCTAGATGTTAATTTCTTTTTGTCTGATACAACGCTTTTCGCTTCGCCAGTATTCCAACATCAAGACCATCATGTCTCGGCCACGCTAACTTGAAAATGGACAAAAGTGAGTTAGATTTTATACTCTAAAATATATGGTTTGCATTATAATAAGTATAGCAAAGCTCGATATACAGGTGTTTTTAGTGATTAGTTTCAATCAATAAATTCTTTACATATATATGACCCAAAGATATTATAAGTCATTGATTAATAGTCAGAATACCACAAAAAATAGCCTTAGGTTCTGGGGGCATACCGTATTAACAATCAGTAGATTCTGAAAGTGTAAGAGCATCCTCCAATTCAACACCAAGATAACGAATTGTGTTGTCTACTCTAGTATGTCCGAGTAAAAGTTGGACGGCTCGAATATCCTTAGTTTTTGCATAGACTAATGTTGCTTTGGTTCGTCTCATTGAGTGAGTCCCATACAAGTTAGGATCTAGACCAATATTTGATGCCCACGACCTGACAAGAGAACGATAATACGAATAGCTAATCGGTTGCTCATTTCGTCTTAAGCTTGGAAATAAATAATCACTTGTCTTTAGAGCTGCGACAAAAATCCATTTCATCAGACTTTGTTGAGTTCTAGCAGTGACTTCAAACTGGACTTCAACATCCGTTTTCTGCTGAATAAGCTTAACTCTTGCAAACATTCGTTCTTGTGACGATATATCACAAACCCTCAGAGGAAGTAGGTCACTTGCTCTGAGTTTACTATCGATTGCCAAATTGAGTAACGCTAGTTGCATAAGGCTATTTTCTATTTCTAGCCTAGTTCGAATACGCCAAATCTCTTCGAGCCGAAAAGGCTTTTTGACTCCGCTATGATTTTTTTTGTTTGATGAGACCATGGTGACCTCCTACTTTATTGATTGGTCATCATAAGTGTAGCTAATAGTACTTTCGCTAATGAGGATGTATTGTAAGTCAGGATAATCGCGTTTGAGTTTTGGCTATGTGCAGATGTTTTTACACTCAACGAATGAACACTGGGACACCATTACCAAAGCGATTCACATGATTATGCGACCATTTCAAGTTAACTAACTCAGACTCTCATAATGTGTAATAGTAAACAATTAGGATGATGGTGCAATTGCCATGATTACCAACAGGCTTCTAAGTTGGTAGTGCCGCCTTTAGACGCCTTGTTCTTATCCTAATTTAGTAAGAACAATGGTTGCGACTACTTCAATTAGAAGTAGTCGTTTGACAATCACTATTTCATTACTTACCGCTTATTAAAAGCCCTTATTCTCAGATACTGCAACGACATCACCATCGTCATCAATTCTAAAATATAATGTCTGTTTAACTTGTGAGTTCGTAGCACTCACGACATAACTTCCTTCATGAACATTTACAATATTTACATCTGCATTGTTAATGGTTTCCCATGAAGATGGCAGCTTACCAGCCTCATAACCTAAATCTTTGAATGTCATTTTATTTATTGTTTTAATGGTAATGCTAATTACCTTCTTCTCATTCATATGACTATTTCTTGAATGATCCATGCTTTTCATTCTATCTAGATGCGCAAAAGAATAATTACAATTAAAAGAAGTAACGATAACTAAAAAAGCAAATAAATATCTCATAAATATGCCCTTATTATTTTAAACTAAGTATCTAAATGCCACCAATTGGAAGGATTGTGTCAATTGGACTAACGTAAACCCACCCAGAAATTTCCGTTCCAATTTTACCTATTTTTCTAATAATTGATATAACTTCATCTACTTGTTCATCTTCACATATAAGAGATAGCTGAACTTCAGAGATAGTAACACCAGCTTCAGAAGAATATGCTAACTCACTTTCCCGAAGAGCTTTCAATGTTCCTTTGACATCAAATATTGATATATTTCCGTAGCCAGAATCTTGTAATGCTTGTATAACATCGGCAGACCTTACATGGTGAATTAATGCAGTAATTTTTTTCATATTTTTACCTGTCAATTTGAAATTATATTTAAAGGGATTACGGACAACTCGAACACCGCAATCCCTTCTTCATACTTAAATTTTAATTACTATTTTAGCTGTTTCGTCTTTCGCCAAGTAAGTCTGTACAAGCCAGGTAATACTAATAAAGTGAGTAATGTTGATGAAATGATCCCACCAATAACGACTGTAGCTAGTGGTCTCTGGACTTCTGCACCAGTGCTAGTATTAAGCGCCATTGGTAAAAACCCTAATGCTGCAACAAGTGCAACCATCATAATTGGTCTTAATCGCAACATTGCACCAGTTTGAATAGCTTGATCGATAGGACTTCCACGATCCAGTTCATCTTTAAATGCAGATACCATCATAACCCCCGTCAAAACAGAAACGCCGCACAAAGTAATAAAACCTACACCAGCTGTAATAGATAGAGGGATATCACGCAACCATAAAGCTATGACGCCTCCAGTAAGGGCTAGTGGTACTCCACTAAAGACTAAAGCTGCGTCTTTTGCGGAGCCAAATGTCATCATTAAAAGAGCAAATATCATTATCAATGTTATAGGCACAAGTATAGTTAAACGATCAGAAGCAGATTGTAATTGCTCAAAAGTACCACCGTATTCTAACCAATATCCTGGAGATAATTTGACTTGCTCAGCAACCTTACTTTGTACTTCTGCAACAAATCCGCCTAGATCTCTACCACGGACGTTCGCGCTAACGACCAATCTTCGTTTTCCATTTTCACGTGAAATCTGATTAGGGCCAGGTGCTAAAGTAAGTTTAGCGACTTCTCTTAATGGTACATAACCACCTTCAGGTAACGGAATAGGTAAACGCTCTAACGCTTCTAAATTTCCTCGAACCCTCTCATCAACCCTTACAACGATTGATAAACGTTGATCACCATCAAAAATCAAGCCAGCACTCTCACCTCCCGTTGCAGCAGCAACTACATCTTGGACATCCGAGACGTTTAAGCCTAAACGGTACATAGCAGCTCTGTCAGCATCAATTGATAAGATGGGTAATCCAGAAACTTGCTCTACTTTTACGCCTTCAGCCCCTTCAATACTACTTAACACTTTTGCTATTTCAGCACCTGAACTCAGTAATTTAGATAAATCATCTCCAAAAATTTTTATACCTAAATCAGATCTGACACCTGAAATCAATTCGTTAAACCGAAGTTGAATAGGTTGGCTTATTTCGAAAGCATTACCTGGTAGTAAGGCTAGTTTTTCACTTATTTCTTCTAAAAGTTGAGCCTTAGTCTTTTCAGGATTTGGCCACTCACTATGATCCTTAAGCATCACATAACCATCAGATATATTTGGCCCCATAGGATCACTCGCAACCTCTGCAGTACCAACTCTCGAGAAATAAGTTTTAACCTCCGGAATCTCTAGAATTGCCTTCTCCAACTTAAACTGCATATCTAATGATTGAGTTAAACTGGTCCCTGGAATTCGAAGTGCTTGGATCGCAATATCGCCCTCATCAAGATTAGGAACAAACTCGGTTCCCATTTTTGTTGCAACAAATCCGACTAAAATCACAAATATCAATGCTATTGAAATTACAAGTACTCGGAATCTCAACACAATCGACAAAATTGGCAGATATAATCGTTTAGATTGACTGACGATAAAGTTGTCTTTTTCTTCTATGTGGCCTGTCATAAACAAAGCGACTGCCGCAGGAACAAAAGTGAGAGACAATACAAGTGCAGACAATAAAGCCATGATTACGGCCATTGCCATTGGAGTAAACATTTTACCTTCGACACCTGTCAGCGCCAAAATTGGCAAATTGACCATAATAACAACTAAAACACTTATCAGACTTGGAGTAAACACTTCACGGGTAGCCGTAAAGACGGTCTGAAAACGTTCATCCAATGTCAATATTCGCCCCAGGTGATGCTGTCTTCCTGCCAGCCTTAAAATACAGTTCTCAACTATGATTACAGCACCGTCAACAATTAACCCAAAATCAAGTGCACCTAGACTCATGAGATTTGCGCTTACTTTGGTTTCTACCATGCCAGTCATCAACATCAACATCGATAAAGGGATCACCATGGCAGTTAATAAAGCAGCCCTAACATTACCCAGCATAACGAGAAGAACGACAATGACCAACACAGCACCTTCAGCTAAATTGGTCTGAACTGTTGCAATCGTCTTATCTACCAATACAGTACGATCGTAAACTGGTTCAGCAATCACACCTTCTGGAAGAGTTTTATTAATCTCAAGCAATTTTGCTGATACTGCCTGAGAAACAGTTCTACTATTTCCGCCAAGCAACATAACAGCTGTGCCCAACACAGTTTCTTCGCCATCGCGAGTTGCAGCACCAGTTCTAAGCTGTTTACCAAACCCAATCTCTGCAACATCACCTACGGTAATAGGAATTCCATCCCTACGAGCAACAATGATCTGCTTAATCGATGAAATATCAGTAACCTGACCTGGAGCACGGATCAAATATTGTTCACCATTTTTCTCTATATACCCAGCACCTACATTCGAATTATTTTTCTGCAACGCAGCGACTAAATCATCAAAACTAATTTGGTAAGCCAATAGCTTTGAAGGTTCTGGTGTAATATGAAACTCCTTTTCATACCCTCCGATTGTATTTACTTCAGTAACCCCCTCAACCAAACGCAATTGAGGACGAATAACCCAATCTTGCAATGTACGCAAAGCTGTTGCATCGTAAGGTTGTCCATCTGCTTGCAAAGCCCCTGGCGCTGCATGAACTGAATAGTGAAAGATTTCACCTAATCCAGTTGCAACAGGTCCCATTACGGGCTCAATACCTGACGGCATCTCACTTTTAGCTTGTTGCAAACGTTCGTTAATAAGATTCCGAGCAAAATAAATATCAGTTCCTTTCTCAAACACAACAGTAACTTGTGAGAGTGCGTAACGAGATAGCGATCTAGTACTCTCAACATAAGGTAAACCTGCAATTGACATTTCAACCAAATAGGTGACTCGCTGCTCAACTTCTAGTGGTGAATACCCAGGTGCTTCTGTGTTAATTTGAACTTGAACATTGGTAATATCAGGTACAGCATCAATAGGAAGATGTTGATAATTCCAAACGCCTAGTGCACCCGTTAGCAAAACAAAAAACATAACCAACCACCGGCGGGTTATGGAAAATTGAATGAGTTTATCAATCATTTAAAACTCCTATTTGAAGCACACAACCGATTATGTCTAAATTTAAAAACATAAATAAGGTATAAAGGTAAACGAAGACGCATAAAAAATTTAATGCCCATGTTCAGCATCCTCTTTCCCCAACTCAGACTTCAAAACAAAGCTATTGTTACTCACATACATTTCACCAACCGACAAACCCGTTAGAACTTCACTATATTGACCATCTGTTCGACCAAGGCTCACTTCGCGTGGTTCAAACCCAGATTCACCTTTGACAAAAACTACATTTTTATCTTCAATAACTTGTATTGCTTCATTACGTATAGAAACTGGCGCATTTATTTCATCAAGTGTAATGTTGGCATTAACAAATAAGCCCGGCTTCCAAATGTTGTTGCTGTTTTCAAGTAGAACACGAGCTTTAGTGGCTTGGCTTTGCACTTGTCCAAATGGTGAAATATAAATAATTTTACCTTCTGAAATATTTTTTAAATCAGTACTTTGTATGTTAACCGTCTGATTTAATTTGACCAAAGGAAGATCCTTCGGAAATATGCTTAATTCTACCCAAACAGTAGAAAAATCTTGAATCACCAGTAAAGGAGTTTCATTTGTTTTCTCTCCAATATTTATATTTCGCTGTGTGATATATCCATTAATTTCAGAAGTTATTGAATAGTTTTTCAAGCTTTCATTTGCTTCAACAATTAACAATGTTTCACCTTTACGGACCGGATCACCGATGCTCTTCTTTACATCACGTACCACACCATCAAATCTGGCATTAACCACTTGCAAACTTTCAGCATTAGTAGCAACCAAACCATAAACAGGTAATACATCACGAATAACATTGGCACCAACGGTGCTAACCACTATTCCGGCATGCTGTATTTGCTCGTTAGATAATTCTATATGCCCTTCCTCTTCATGTTCTGATTCATCTCCATGACCAGACTCTGCAAAAATAGACCCTGTAAAAAATAAGAAGCTGGTTAAGAATAGAACTTTTGTAAAACTAGAAATTAATTTCATTGAGATATTCCTGATAATTTGATGTTCTCGTTATATTGCGAGCTAGCTAAAGGCTCTGATGTCAATTGTTCGATTTCTGCACCATAAGTTAATGCTGAACCTGCAGCTTCAATTAATGTACGTCTTGCACTTAACAACTCCTGACGAGAGCTCACATAATCCAGATAACCGTACCTTCCACGCTGATATGCATCTTGAGTTTCAATCAGTGCTTGCTCTAAAGAAGGGATGATGGTGGAACGCAATGAGTTAACGACTAAAATAGCTTGTTTTCTATTGTAAAAAGCTCGAAATAACTGATTATGCATATCCAATAACATGACATCACGTTTTACGAATACTTGATTTTTTTCTGCAATGGCTGTTGAAATAGCACCTTGATTCCTAGAGCCAGAAAATAAAGGCATACTGAAGCCAGCTACGAGTGCTGTATCGTTTGTATCTTGAGCTCGACGAACCCCCACAGACCAACTAATGTCAGATTTTGACTGTGTTTTAGCAACACGTATTTCAGCATCTTTTAAACGAGCTTCTGATGCAAAAATCTCTATTGCAGGGTTAAGTTTGACTCTTTCAAACAATTGTTCAAATGAGATATCTTCCCCAAACTGAAATAAATTCCCCTCAACATTCTCAAAGTCAGGTGAGGATGATCCCCACAAACTCGATAACGAAACTTTTAAGTAAGATAAGCGTTGCTGTTCGGCAAATAATGATAGCCTGGCTTGCTCTAAGGCTGCTAATGCTCGTTTAACTTCTGCATCGGGTGTAGCACCTGCAGCAGCGCGTTTTTTTACAATATCCAAAGTATCAATGCTTAGTTGAGTAGCCTCCTGTGCAAGAACAACTTGTTCTTGTGCAGCAAGTACATCAACATAACGACGAGTAACATCACCAAGTAAAGCCAGTGACTCAACCTGCCTGCTTGCTTCTAATAATGACAATTCAGAAGATACAGTCCCAATTCTAGCTAAACGCTTGTTATCCATTTCAAAAACTGAGGATAAAGCTATAGTGAACTCAGCTCCACTAATACCGTTGTAATTTCCAGTTCCTCCAACATTTTCAGTATCAAAACCTAATTCATAAGCAGGTGATAATTTAGCAGTTTCCATTTGACCATTCAGAGCATCAATTCGATACGGAAAAAATTTAAGAGAAGGATTTTGTGATAGTGAACGCTGCATTGCAGTTGGCAGCGATATAGCTTGATCTGCCGATGATGCTCTTGCTGCGCTGATTGTAAAGGAGAATGCCACAAGGAAAACACACGAAATAATCCGTATATTATAAATACGACTCGAGAGCTCCAAAACTAGTTTTGGAGGACGATTTAACATTAACATATTGTAATACCTAATTATTTAAGATATAAAAATGCGCAAACTCTATCATTTGCAAAAATTGACTTAGAATAAAAATTAGGCGATCGGAGGACGAATTGAAGCTGAAAAAGGAGTTTCTGGAATAGAAAATAAATATGAGTTGTATGGAGCGTATTTTGTGAGGATATCAGTTTCAGCCTCATAGACACTTAACAAATAGATATGGCAATGACTACTGTGGTGGTGGCAGTGAAACATTTCATTTGAAGAAGGAATATCAGTCGTAGATACATCATGAACTGGAGGTGTTTTGATAACTGATACATTATTATCGATTGGTGTACTTGATAAAATCTCAGCATAAGCTTTTAGCGGGTGAGCATCGACAATATTTGTCATAGGTTGAAACACAACCCATACAAAAATTAAAATTGTCGATACTAATTTAATCATGCTAACCCCAATTTAGATACATTTTGATTTTAACATTCCCCATAAAAAAATCAATGCATATTTAACTCTGTTCAAGACTGATGGCGGTGTTTTACCCGCTGAATATTAAACCTGTTATTTAAGAATGTACAAGAGCCTATAAAATTTTAAAGTTAAAATTAAAGTTAAATACTCGCGAATGACGAGGTGAACTCAAGTACAATTCGATAGCAACGCTTCACAGTGGTAGTCATCGATGACATTAAAATCTGCCTGAAAACAAGTTATCGCTAATAAAATGCATTGACTAGGATTCATTAGTTTTGCTGGAACGGTATATGTACAGGCTCTGTACAAAGTTTTAAGTAAATGCAGCATTTTTAACAAAAATACTCACATACAAGCTCTTAACGTATCATCATTCCGTTTCAAAAACTTGATTTTGTTACTTTATCAAAATAAATACTGTCCATTAATCTGAGCTGAAGTAAGTGCAACAGTTTCTCTTATAGAGATTTCTGGTATATCGAGCTTGAGTAAGCCAACTTAATCACATCATACCGGATTGCAGCTAACGATCATCATCATTAGCTAGCTCATTATTGAAGAATATTACAGTGACTGGAACAAATTTTTATTATTACTTTATTCACGTAAGTTAACTTAAACACGAAGCAATCTTTTAGCAGTGAAGGACTACTGATTACACATTAAAATTCATGTTATTAATAAACGCTCCAATATAATACATGTTGTTATTAGACCATATGTATTGTAGAAGCCCTTAAAATCAATACTCATAGCATATATGCACATAAATAACTCCTCCTAAGCCGCGTATTTCCAGCTGCAATAGCTGTTGAGCTAAAAGCCAGTAAAAAGAAAGGTAGACCAATTTTAAGAAGGTTCATCGAATGCTTCAAGCTAAGGAACAGTGATTAGCTAATGTCTGATTTATCTAATTAAACCAAGCATATGAGTGATACTAACAGTGAAAACATTAATCAAAGCAAAAACCTAGTTAGCACTTAATGCTGGGTACACTGAACCATTTGGTTGTGTATTGTGGCGTTAGCAAATCACGGCGCATTGACCACTTGTGCTCTATGCCTTGAGCTGCTAGAAACATCGTATCACTGCCATAGCGTTGGTTAATGTCATCTAGCGTATTCATCAAAGCGGGATTAGCCTTTGAAGGGTTAAATAAATCGAATTGGTTATGTTTTTCGCTAGCTAAATCGATAAGCCCTATACCGATTTTGTAATAATGTACGAACTCACGAAATAGCTTTGGTGCGGCCTCACTCATAGCTTTGGTTAGCTCAACAGTGCAGTTGGTTGGACATGGAAAATGTACAATAGCTTTATAGCTTACAGGCCGTTCATCATGGGGTGAATTACTGGCAAAAATCAGCAAGGTCTTGCAGTTTGAACCTTGCTTACGTGCTTTACTCGCTGCGATAGCAACATGCTTACTCAATGCTTGTAATAACGACGAATAATCTGTGATGCGCTCACCTACGCTTCTAGTCGAAAATATCTGCTTTTTATCTGCCCTCGACTCATCCCATATTTTACAGGCTTGGCCGTTAAGCTCACGAACGGTACGTTCTATTTCAATACTAAATTGCTTTCTTGCCAGTGTCGGCGGCATAGACGCAAGTTGAAACGCAGTACGGATATTCATTAATTCAAGCTTCTTACTTATTCGGCGGCCTATCCCCCATACATCCCCTACAGCAAGCTGCTTTAAAATAGCTATACGCTCTTGCTCATTACTAATGAAACAAACTCCTTTGTAGCCCTCAATCTTCTTAGCTGCATGGTTGGCTATTTTAGAAAGAGTAAGCGTTTCACCAATACCCACACAGACTGCTAGCCGCGCTTCTTTCCACACAGCACGGCGGATTAACTGGCCTTGCGTAAGGAGGCATTTGATAGCGGGATAGCAGTTTTTAAAAGAGAGGAAGCTTTCATCAATAGAGTAGACATGTTGCTCAGGGGCAAAGCGGCCAATGATATCCATCATTTTGCTAGATAAGTCAGCATAAAGTTCATAGTTTGAGGAACAGACAATAACACCACGTTTGGCGCATAAGGCTTTAACTTGAAAGTAAGGTAGAAACTTCCCAATTCCAGCCTCTTTAGCTTGACGATTAGCAGCAACAATCATCCCATCGTTGTTACTCAACACAATAACAGGCTTACCACGCCAATCAGGGCGAAAGACTTGTTCTGCACTGCAATAGAAGCTATTCGCGTCAACTAGAGCAAACATCTAATTACCCCACAACAAAGGGCTTTGACGGTGGCAACGAATAGA
Organism: Shewanella sp. SR43-8; assembly: GCF_014163775.1. Taxonomy (NCBI): domain Bacteria; kingdom Pseudomonadati; phylum Pseudomonadota; class Gammaproteobacteria; order Alteromonadales; family Shewanellaceae; genus Shewanella; species Shewanella sp. SR43-8. The sequence continues at coordinate 355,904 of NZ_JACJDX010000003.1, forward strand.
ACGTGTGACTACGCCTTCAATACTAAAATAATCGTATTCATGAATTGTGACAGGTTGGTATTGTTGATTAGAGGAATGGAGAACACGCAGCTTGGTATCTAGAATCTTGCAGACAAACTCGCCATTAAAATTGGCAACTATTACATCGCCGTTTCGACCGTCTGGTAATCTCCCCATTTTTAGCTGAGGTCAAAAGTAGAGACTTAGGCCACTAGTGCCAGTTTTTGCTTTGGTGGGACACCACCAATTGCTGTATTGGGTCTTTCATTGTTATAAAACCATAGCCATTGTGTCGCATGTTCCTGTACCTCGGCAATACTATTCCAAAGATATTGGCTCAGCCATTCGTATCGCACAGTCCGATTATAGCGTTCTACATAGGCATTCTGCTGTGGATTGCCAGGCTGAATAAATTTCAGTTCTACATTGTGTTTTTCAGCCCAGGCAGCCAGTACCGCACTTATATACTCTGGACCATTATCACTGCGTATCTGTTTTGGTTTTCCACGCCATTCGATGATTTGATCCAATGTTCTCACCACACGCTCCGCAGGTAAGGAGAAGTCGACTTCTATCGCCAAGCCTTCACGGTTGTAATCATCAATCACGTTCAATAACCTAATGCTGCGACCATCTTCCAGTTGGTCGTGCATAAAGTCCATGGACCAACATTCATTGATTGCCTCTGGCACCGCCAATGTGTCCGGTTTATCACGCTTCAAGCGTTTCCTCGGCTTAATTCGTAGATTTAGCTCCAATTCTCGGTAAATCCTATACACCCGCTTATGGTTCCATCGGTAGCGTTTCACGTTACGTAAAAAGTAATAACATAGCCCAAACCCCCAACTCCGATGGGTTGATGTCAGTTGCTGTAACCAGTCGGCTATTGCAGCGTTTTCATCACTGAGTTTTGCCTGATAGCGATAACAGCTCTCACTGAGTCCAAACAAGGCACACGCAAATGCGATCGAAATGGCTCACCGCCTTTTGCGCCAGCTCCCGCCGCCGCGACGGCTTTACCACTTTTTTTCGATGGCCTCTTTGAGTATTTCAGCTTTGAGTCGCTCTTCGGCATACATTTTTTTGAGTCGTGAATTCTCAGCCTCTAACTCCTTCAATCGCGCCATCATAGAAGCGTCCATGCCACCGAATTTGGCGCGCCATTTGTAGAAGGTCGCAGAGCTCATGCCATGCTCACGGCAAAGCCCCGGAACTGGGGTGCCAGCTTCGGCTTGTTTAAGGATTGCTAGGATTTGGCTGTCGCTAAATTTTGATGTTTTCATGCAGAATCTCCCTGCGTATATATTACGAGAAAATTCTACTTTTGAAATCTACTATTTTTAGGGGGGATTAGCCCAAACTTGTAACGTTTTATTTGATTATGTAACCAAATCAAGCTACCTTGATATCGTTACGTAATCAAGAGGTTCTAAGTATGGCAGATAAAAGTGATGCTCATAAAGGGGCGCATGGTGGTGTACGTAAAGGTGCTGGCCGCAAGACTAGATATGAAAAAACGATAGTGATGAGAGTTCCTGAACAATATAAAAATGCGATCAAAGCATTAATTCAACACATAGATGAATGCGAAAAAGTTGATCATCACTACTCACCTGTAGTTTCTAAACCTATATTTACAAGGTCGTTGCAGGGCAAGCCGCAACAAGTTACTTTTACGGTGAGTTCAGTAAAAGCAACTTGATATCGTTACAGAATCAAATGTATTTATCAAAAAAATTGTTTAGGACAATCTATGTATCAGAAAGCTTTCTATATACTTGGTGGCAAAGACTTTGATTTTAAGGATGATTCATTACTTAACATTATTCAGTTTCTCAAAATAGGTTTACCTGAAGCAATGCTGGATGAAGCAGCAAGATTAATGGGATTGAATAAAAAGCATGTAATCTTGCTGATAGGAAAAGCTTCAGGTAGCACAAGTTTAAAATTTGTTTGTCGACTATCCCCGAATCAGAGCGAACGTATGTTAATGATTATTGAAGTTTTAGCTCAAGCCGAGCAATATCACGGTAATAATGCAGCCGCTTTGAAATGGTTAAACACTCCAAACCTCCAATTATACAATGAAACCCCGCTGAATTATCTTGATACAGTAATGGGTATTAAACTTGTTTCAGAAGAACTAAATAAACTCTCTCATGGAATGACAACATGAAAAAAATTAGTTAGGATGCAAACAATCTCTATTGGAACTTTAGATAAATTCATCAAGAAATTAGTTATGGACAGTTAGTTTTCATTAAAGACTATTACAAGTCATCAATCCCAATTTCGATTTCTTCTTGATCACGTCGCCGATGAACTATTTCAGCTATTTCACAATCTTCATCTATAGCAAATAGCAAAGATTCATCATCATTTAAAGAACCGTCTATTTTAATATCCTTTAAAATACCTTTTGCTGAGCCATGTTTTTTCACAAAGGAACTCCTCTTACAAAATTTGTATTATAGGTATAAATGGGCCATTTACTAAACCGTTTTTGGACAGAAACGAGCCAGTGATGAACAAGTCGAACAAGCAGTAGAGAAACAAACCGAGCAGCCAAACTATAACGCGCTGGGGCTTAGGCCCGAAACAATGGGTGTCTCGTATAAAATGTTCAAATAAAAACTCGAACAACAATGAATATCGTAATAAAAAAATATGTTACATAGCTATGCAACCTAATTTTTCTAGGGTCTATACTGATTTCAAAATCAAGTTCATATATTTTTAACCTTTTACAAAAAAGTGAATAAATGTATAGCCATAAAGCACATATTAAAAATATAAAAAAATACCCGCTCACGCTAACATCTGAAAAAAAACTAACATCATTTGCATTTAACACCCCATGCAAGATGAGAAAAACAAAACCTAATGATGAAAGCAATACCATAGACACTGCCCCAGAATGGCCAAAACTTTTACTTCTATAATATGCATAACCGCCAACAATATAACTACGAAAATAATACACTTTTAATTACCTCTAAGGTTTATATCTGTGTAGTGGTGCATCTTTTTGGTCACTGCTTTATAGATTCCGAAGTCGATATTTGGGTCTATCATTAGATAAATGATGCAAGTCAGAAATCGTGATTAACTCATAATGGGGCAAAAACAAGTTTGAGTTACAAACGTAATTTAACCTCTACAGTAGTCTTATAAAGTAGCAGCCGATATTTCTTAGCCACTACTGCTAGTGATGTAAAAAAATTGTAAAATATCCGTCGGTTTGTGATTTAATTTACTTAGTTCTAAAATACACTCTATTGGAGGTTGTTTGTAAAAGTAGATATTGAGACAATTATCAACTGACATGTTTTTGATCAACTTTAATCATCTAGAGGTATTTTATCATGTAAAATTATAAACCCAAGCAGTTTAAGACGGCCTGGATTTACAATTAAAATAACATTGATAGGGAATTAACCTTTATCAAAAATAAAGTTCGCAATAAATTATAACCGCTAAAAGCTATAAGAGAATTTTGTCCTTAAATCAGTAGCATCTTTTTGATTATTTTCATAATCCAAGATTGAAAAATCAACTGATATACCGCAATTAGCTAGTTTACCATCAAATTGATATGCAAGATTAACCGTCCATTCATTTAAATCTTTTCCAACTATGGGATTGTCAAAAGATGTATAAAATAATTTACCTTTAACATTAGAGATAGTAGAACCTAACCCCAGTTGATACGAATTTGTGCCCGCTTCAAATGCAGCAACCCCCGCAGTTTTAGTAGTTGCAGTAAACTGATAATAAGCTCCTTGACCTATGCCTCTAAAAACTCTATTTTCTCCTTCATTTCCTCCAGCTAATGTATAACCAGCGAAAAAATCTACTCCCCCCTGGCTGAAACCTACTTTAAAGCCCAAAAGATCATTATCAACTAGTTCATTTTTATCCCACTTAGTTTTGTAGTACTGCACCGCAATATAACTGTTAAAGTTAGTTGGCAATGTATATTCTACATCCGCATAGAGTGCTTGGACTTCATTTATTACATTTGCGTACTGTGAGTTAATTTTAACTTTTTTAGCTATCCGTTTATTAACTTGTGCGTAAAAGACGCCATCATTGCCTATCTTATAAAAGTCGCCAGGGGAACCAGAACCATTATAATCAAAATCAACAAATTCATTATCAACATAAAATGATTTATCTGTTCGAGTCTGATATTTAGTCACATAACCAATCGAAATATCAGTATCCTCAAAATGACTTGAAGATACCTGATACATTTCAAAAGACTCTTTTATCAATCTTGAACCTGAGTTAGCGATCAAGGGTGATGAAAAGTGTTGTCTACCTCCAGAAAACACCGTACCACCAAACTGATATTTCAAAAAGGCTTCTGATAATACAAGACCTTGTGCGTTTATACTGCCCGCAGTTCTATCATCATCATCATTGATGTTACTAACGTATGATCCCTGTACTTCTCCTCCCAATTTAAACCCATTAAACTCTGATGTATTAAAAGTAACATTACCACCATTCACCCAAATCGAGCTATTCTCTGCATTTGAATCGTCAAAATCTTGTTCGAAATAGTACGATTTCGCTGTACCTCCAACATTACCATTGTGTATCCATTCAGAAAAATTTTCAATATCACCATTAGAGAATGCATTATTACTCATTGCTAATAGCACCAAAAAATATTTATTATATTTAAACATATAAACCTTATTAACGTTAAGTTACAAACAAGAAACTATATTGAGTAAAATAAAAACCGAAGATAAACAAATAAATTACAAATCCAATCAATAATACAAATAAAAAAATTTTTAACAGTGATCTATTTCACAACAAAAAATATTAAACCCACAAAAATAACAAATTAAAATAAGACATAGGTTTAAAACCAAAGTTAAAAACCTAGGT
>NZ_JACJDX010000040.1:0-320 GCF_014163775.1 Shewanella sp. SR43-8
GACGCTTGGTTTGAGATTGACCCCGTGACCGGTGTCATCAGCTTGACCCCAGCGGGCGTGGCCGCCGTCGCCAATGACTTTGAAGCCCTGGCGAACGTGCACAATTTAGTCGTTGGCGCCTCAGATGGCGTCAACACCACCAACATTAACGTCACCCTCACTGAGCTTGATGTCAATGAAGGTCCTAAGTTCACCCCACCCGTGGGCGAAACCAGCTACAACTTTAGCTACAATGAAAACAGCAGCGACAGCACCGTGATTGGCACCGTCAATGCCACCGATCCAGAAGGCACGCCAGTGACCTACAGCATCGTCAGCGG
>NZ_JACJDX010000041.1:0-316 GCF_014163775.1 Shewanella sp. SR43-8
TGGGTCGTGAAGGATTCGAACCTTCGACCAATTGGTTAAAAGCCAACTGCTCTACCAACTGAGCTAACGACCCATCTTGGTTTTGCAAGAACATCTATTCTTACTGGGGAAAAAGCCAACTGTCTCTGTTTCAAGACCAACTAAGCTAACGACCCATCTTGGTGTAACATTTAAATTGTTTAGCCACGATTTAAAAAGTGGTGGGTCGTGAAGGATTCGAACCTTCGACCAATTGGTTAAAAGCCAACTGCTCTACCAACTGAGCTAACGACCCATCTTGGTTTTGCAAGAACATCTATTCTTACTGGGGAAAAAG
>NZ_JACJDX010000042.1:0-309 GCF_014163775.1 Shewanella sp. SR43-8
TCAAAGTCATTGGCGACGGCGGCCACGCCCGCTGGGGTCAAGCTGATGACACCGGTCACGGGGTCAATCTCAAACCAAGCGTCGTCATTGCCGCTGACGATGCTGTAGGTCACTGGCGTGCCTTCTGGATCGGTGGCATTGACGGTGCCGATCACAGTGCTGTCGCTGCTGTTTTCATTGTAGCTAAAGTTGTAGCTGGTTTCGCCCACGGGTGGGGTGAACTCAGGCGTTTCATTGACATCAAGCTCAGTGAGGGTGACGTTAATGTTGGTGGTGTTGACACCATCTGAGGCGCCAACGACTAAATTG
>NZ_JACJDX010000043.1:0-301 GCF_014163775.1 Shewanella sp. SR43-8
TGGTTTTTACTTGTCTCACCTCCGGGTAGGAAGTGGACTCGCCTTAGTTTTTTAGAATATTCAAGACACTTAAACAGTGTGTTGAGAACTCAAGTGTTAATGCTTTCGCATTAACGTTTTTCGCATTAACGTTTTTCGCACTAACGTAATCACACAAACGACAACGAATCATCATCCATGCGCCTTTAGTTAGTACTATCAGCTTTCCAAATTGTTAAAGAACAACACTTAACCGGCTTGCGGTGTGTTTCACTCTACTTCCGAAGAAGTTAACAAGTAATCTGTGTGAACACTCACATGC
>NZ_JACJDX010000044.1:0-287 GCF_014163775.1 Shewanella sp. SR43-8
GTGAGGGTGACGTTAATGTTGGTGGTGTTGACGCCATCTGAGGCGCCGACGACTAAATTGTGCACGTTCGCCAGGGCTTCAAAGTCATTGGCGACGGCGGCCACGCCCGCTGGGGTCAAGCTGATAACACCGGTCACGGGGTCAATCTCAAACCAAGCGTCATCATTGCCGCTGACGATGCTGTAGGTCACTGGCGTGCCTTCTGGATCGGTGGCATTGACGGTGCCAATCACGGTGCTGTCGCTGCTGTTTTCATTGTAGCTAAAGTTGTAGCTGGTTTCGCCCAC
>NZ_JACJDX010000045.1:0-278 GCF_014163775.1 Shewanella sp. SR43-8
GTGGGCGAAACCAGCTACAACTTTAGCTACAATGAAAACAGCAGCGACAGCACCGTGATTGGCACCGTCAATGCCACCGATCCAGAAGGCACGCCAGTGACCTACAGCATCGTCAGCGGCAATGACGACGCTTGGTTTGAGATTGATCCCACCACCGGTGTCATCAGCTTGACCCCAGCGGGCGTGGCCGCCGTCGCCAATGACTTTGAAGCCCTGGCGAACGTGCACAATTTAGTCGTTGGCGCCTCAGATGGTGTCAACACCACCAACATTAACGT
>NZ_JACJDX010000046.1:0-256 GCF_014163775.1 Shewanella sp. SR43-8
CTTATTACTAGCTCGCCAACGCTTTTCGCAAGTTATTACGTCCTTCATCGCCTCTGACTGCCAAGGCATCCACCGTATACGCTTGGTCACTTAACCATACAACCCAAATGAGTTTCACTTACGTGAACTCTGGGTCATATCATGACCAGCTGGTTTTTACTTGTCTCACCTCCGGGTAGGAAGTGGACTCGCCTTAGTTTTTTAGAATATTCAAGACACTTAAACAGTGTGTTGAGAACTCAAGTGTTAATGCTTT
>NZ_JACJDX010000047.1:0-255 GCF_014163775.1 Shewanella sp. SR43-8
GCATTAACGTTTTTCGCACTAACGTAATCACACAAACGACAACGAATCATCATTCATGCGCCTTTAGTTAGTACTATCAGCTTTCCAAATTGTTAAAGAGCGGGCTTAAAAAAGCCAAAGATAAAATTTCGTTTATCTTTGGCATCTCTAACCTATGCATAAGCTTATCGTCATGATAAGTGTAAATGGTGGAGCTATGCGGGATCGAACCGCAGACCTCCTGCGTGCAAGGCAGGCGCTCTCCCAGCTGAGCTA
>NZ_JACJDX010000048.1:0-252 GCF_014163775.1 Shewanella sp. SR43-8
TCATTGCCGCTGACGATACTGTAGGTCACTGGCGTGCCTTCAGGGTTGGTTGCAGACACAGTACCGATCACCGTGCTGTCGCTGCTGTTTTCAAAATACGTAAAGCTGTAGCTGTCGCCTATAGGGCCTTCATTGACATCAAGCTCAGTGAGGGTGACGTTAATGTTGGTGGTGTTGACGCCATCTGAGGCGCCGACGACTAAATTGTGCACGTTCGCCAGGGCTTCAAAGTCATTGGCGACGGCGGCCACG
>NZ_JACJDX010000049.1:0-251 GCF_014163775.1 Shewanella sp. SR43-8
TCTCGCATGGGGAGACCCCACACTACCATCGGCGATACTGTGTTTCACTTCTGAGTTCGGAATGGGATCAGGTGGTGCCACAGCTCTATGGTTTCCAGACAAATTTTGTTTATCTAACGCAGTATGTTGCATTAAATAATAATTCGGAAAGCTGATTGCTTTATTGAGTCTCTCGCACTGCTTAAGCGCTTTATTCTAACACTAAGTCGTATCAGTAAAACCCATCTGGGTTGTATGGTTAAGCCTCACGG